>NZ_JBGGTQ010000023.1 GCF_041320705.1 Kineococcus mangrovi | reverse complement strand
CACCCCTACCCACAGCTCATCCCCCAGGTTTTCAACCCTGGTGGGTTCGGTCCTCCACGCGGTCTTACCCACGCTTCAACCTGGCCATGGGTAGATCACTCCGCTTCGGGTCTAGAGCACGCGACTAAAATTCGCCCTGTTCGGACTCGCTTTCGCTACGGCTACCCCCCACGGGTTAACCTCGCCACGCACCACTAACTCGCAGGCTCATTCTTCAAAAGGCACGCCGTCACCCACCACAAGGACAGGCTCCGACGGATTGTAGGCACACGGTTTCAGGTACTCTTTCACTCCCCTCCCGGGGTGCTTTTCACCATTCCCTCACGGTACTTGTCCGCTATCGGTCATCAGGAAGTATTTAGGCTTACCAGGTGGTCCTGGCAGATTCACACGAGATTCCACGAGCCCCGTGCTACTCGGGAGGCGTTCCCAAGGAGGCCGCGATGTTTCACCTACGGGGGTCTCACCCACTACGCCAGACCATCCCAGGCCCTTCGGCTACACCACGACTTTCTCACTCCCCGAACCGGTGGTAGCCGGCTCCAGAACACTCCCACAACCCCCACACCGCAACCCCTACCAGGTCTCACACGATGCCGGTTTAGCCTCATCCGCTTTCGCTCGCCACTACTCACGGAATCACATGTTGTTTTCTCTTCCTGTGGGTACTGAGATGTTTCACTTCCCCACGTTCCCTCCACACACCCTATACATTCAGATGCGGGTGACCGCCCATGACGACGGCCGGGTTCCCCCATTCGGACACCCTCGGATCAAAGTTCGGTTGCCAACTCCCCGAGGCTTAACGCAGGCTCCCACGTCCTTCATCGGCTCCTGATGCCAAGGCATCCACCATGCGCCCTTACACACTTGCCCACCACACACCACCCACCACCACAACCCCCACCCACCGATCCGAAAACCAGCAAGGCGAAGAAGCAGCGAACAGCGCGAGCGCACAACGCGTGCAACAAACATAAACGAACCACAAAGACCACCACCACGACTCAACTCTCCGACCCGAAGACCGAAGAACCTCACCGCGGCGGCGATTAGAGGATCTACTCGACGAACACCACTACAAAGATGTTCGCGTCCACTGTGCAGTTCTCAACAGACAACCCGACACCCCACCCATCAACGACCCACACCAGACCTGAACGTTCCGAAGAACACCCAACGGTATGTAGATCAGGTGAAGCCCAGACCAGAGGTTCGACTCCAAGAGCCGGTTCCTCAGGACCCAACAGTGCGCCAGACACCATCACTCAACAGATCAGCTGTTCCACTCAGCCATCCGAAGACGAACCGAGGTACTGAGCACGACCATCGAGGTCACGGTGCCATGTTGATGTTCCACCCTCGAGCACCAGCCGCCGAACAGACGCCGGCAGAAACTGGTCCACCCACACCCCACCCACGACCGGTACGAAGACCAGCCACGGCTGTACGGAGTGTGGTTGATGCTCCTTAGAAAGGAGGTGATCCAGCCGCACCTTCCGGTACGGCTACCTTGTTACGACTTCGTC
>NZ_JBGGTQ010000022.1 GCF_041320705.1 Kineococcus mangrovi | reverse complement strand
TCATGGTTCCTCTCTATGTCAAGGGGCCCTTGCGACGACGTCCATCGGTGGGGATGCTGGTTCCTGCGGGTCCGGGAAGTGGCTCATCCGAAGAACCGACACCGGGGTCGCAGTCGGTCGCGCTGGAGTCAAGAGCCGCCCCCGCCTGCCCTCCCGGACCCGTCATCACCGCCGCGCTCACCAACGCGGCCACCGAGGCAGCCGACACCGCAGCCGACACCGAGGCCGCTGACGCAGACGCCGTCGAAGCAGGCTCTGCGGTGGTCTCCGGCCCTTCAGGATCGAGCTGCGGGTCCGGCTGCAGGTCCGACTGCAGGTCCGGCTGCAGGTCCGGCTGCAGGTCCGGCTGCAGGTCCGACTGCCTGGGGCTCCCCTGGCCGCCAGCATCAGCCAGCATCTGGCGATAGACCACGTTGGACAACCGCCGCTTCAACGCTCGCAGCGCCTCCATCGACGACTTCCCCTCACCGCGTTTGCGGTCGAAGAACACCCGCCCCTCCGTGCCCGGCTGTCGCAGCTGGACGATCGCCATCGTGTGCAGGACCCGGTTCAGGCGCCGGTTCCCGGCCCGGGACAGACGATGGTGCTCGTTCTCGCCGCTGGAGGCATCGATCGGTGCGGTCCCGTTCCAGGACGCGAAGTGGTCCCGGGTCGGGAAGCGGGCGATGTCGCCGACGTCCCCGAGTAGACGGGCAGCACTGGAGGGGCCGATGCCGTAAAGATCCATCAGGTGCGAACCGGAGTCGATCACCAGCTGCCGCAGCTGCCGGTTCGCGGCCTTGATCTTGACCTGGATCCCCTCCAGCTCCTGCACCAGCTCAGCGGCCAGCTGCGCCCGCATCAGCGCCGCCGGACCAGTAGGGGTCAGACCCTCAACCAGGTCTTTCGCCTGCGCTGCAGTGAGGAACCGTTTCGCGCCACCACCGATCAACTCACTCAGCAGCCGGTGGATCCGGTTGACGATCTCGGTCTTGCGCACGCCCAACTCATCGCGACGATCGGCCAGCAACCGCAACGCCACGCTCTCATCGTCAACGGTCACCACCCGCAGACCCGCGCTCTGGCGATCGGTCACTGCCTGGCGATGCCTGCGGCGGCGAACGGCGACCGCAGCGATGGCGTGAGCGTCGGTGGCATCGGTCTTGCGGCCGTGACCGGTCTCGAACGCACGAACCTGCGCGGACAGCTTCGCCGGGACGTCCAGCACCGTCTCACCGTCGGCGACCAGGCGCTGCGCCAGGTGCCGGCCGGCGCCGTTGGCGCCTTCGACCGCCCACGTCCGCGCCGGCCAGGTGCTCACCGCGGCGAGCATGGCGCGGTAGCCATCGGTGTCGGTGCTGAAGCGCTGTCCCAGCAGCACGCGCTCAGTGTCGTCGAGGACCTCGATCGTGGCGGAGCGCTTGTGCGGGTCCATCCCGATGATCACCGCCGGGACCGTTGTCCGAGGTGTTGCCGATCTTCGTGTTCTCATCGCTGCTCCCGGCTCGTCCTGGCCTCAAGTGGGGCGGGGTGGGCAGCGCTACTTCGGGATGACCGAGCAGACCTCTCTTGAGCCACTCCCCGCTGGCGGTGCCCGACGCCACGCAGACCATGAGAGAGCCACACCCGTGAAGCCGGTGGGCAGACGAAATGGGAACGACGCGTCGGGCACCTCGACACAGCCTGGCCGGGCTGTTGCCGTGAGGGAAGTGAACAAGTAG
>NZ_JBGGTQ010000021.1 GCF_041320705.1 Kineococcus mangrovi | reverse complement strand
GTGCGTCCGGTTCTTGAGAACTCAACAGTGCGCTAGAAATATGTTGATGCCAATGCATTAACCCCCAATGACCGCCGGGCCTGAGTGTCTGGTGGTTGGGGTTCCTTTGGGATCTACCCCTGGTCTGGCTTGCCAGCTCGGATCAGGGTTTGGAGTCCAAGGTCAACTATGAAGTGAAATGATCTAGGTGGCCTGTGGTCATCGAGGTTTTTCGACGGAGAGTTTGATCCTGGCTCAGGACGAACGCTGGCGGCGTGCTTAACACATGCAAGTCGAACGGTGATCCCTCTTCGGGGGGTGATCAGTGGCGAACGGGTGAGTAACACGTGAGCAACCTGCCCCTGGCTCTGGGACAACCACTGGAAACGGTGGCTAATACCGGATACGACCCGCGCAGGCATCTGTTGTGGGTGGAAAGTTTTTCGGCTGGGGATGGGCTCGCGGCCTATCAGCTTGTTGGTGGGGTGATGGCTCACCAAGGCGACGACGGGTAGCCGGCCTGAGAGGGCGACCGGCCACACTGGGACTGAGACACGGCCCAGACTCCTACGGGAGGCAGCAGTGGGGAATATTGCACAATGGGCGCAAGCCTGATGCAGCGACGCCGCGTGAGGGATGACGGCCTTCGGGTTGTAAACCTCTTTCAGCTCCGAAGAAGCCGCGCTTTGTGGTGTGGTGACGGTAGGAGCAGAAGAAGCACCGGCTAACTACGTGCCAGCAGCCGCGGTAATACGTAGGGTGCAAGCGTTGTCCGGAATTATTGGGCGTAAAGAGCTCGTAGGCGGTGTGTCGCGTCTGCTGTGAAAACTCAGGGCTCAACTCTGAGCTTGCAGTGGGTACGGGCACACTTGAGTGCTGTAGGGGAGACTGGAATTCCTGGTGTAGCGGTGAAATGCGCAGATATCAGGAGGAACACCGGTGGCGAAGGCGGGTCTCTGGGCAGTTACTGACGCTGAGGAGCGAAAGCATGGGGAGCGAACAGGATTAGATACCCTGGTAGTCCATGCCGTAAACGTTGGGCGCTAGGTGTGGGGTCCATTCCACGGATTCCGTGCCGCAGCTAACGCATTAAGCGCCCCGCCTGGGGAGTACGGCCGCAAGGCTAAAACTCAAAGGAATTGACGGGGGCCCGCACAAGCGGCGGAGCATGCGGATTAATTCGATGCAACGCGAAGAACCTTACCAAGGCTTGACATGCGCGGTGGAATCCCAGAGATGGGGTGTCATTTAGTTGGTCGCGTACAGGTGGTGCATGGTTGTCGTCAGCTCGTGTCGTGAGATGTTGGGTTAAGTCCCGCAACGAGCGCAACCCTCGTTCCATGTTGCCAGCACTTCGGGTGGGGACTCATGGGAGACTGCCGGGGTCAACTCGGAGGAAGGTGGGGATGACGTCAAATCATCATGCCCCTTATGTCTTGGGCTTCACGCATGCTACAATGGCCAGTACAGAGGGCTGCGATACCGTGAGGTGGAGCGAATCCCAAAAAGCTGGTCTCAGTTCGGATCGGGGTCTGCAACTCGACCCCGTGAAGTCGGAGTCGCTAGTAATCGCAGATCAGCAACGCTGCGGTGAATACGTTCCCGGGCCTTGTACACACCGCCCGTCACGTCATGAAAGTCGGTAACACCCGAAGCCGGTGGCCCAACCCTTGTGGGGGGAGCTGTCGAAGGTGGGACTGGCGATTGGGACGAAGTCGTAACAAGGTAGCCGTACCGGAAGGTGCGGCTGGATCACCTCCTTTCTAAGGAGCATCAACCACACTCCGTACAGCCGTGGCTGGTCTTCGTACCGGTCGTGGGTGGGGTGTGGGTGG
>NZ_JBGGTQ010000020.1 GCF_041320705.1 Kineococcus mangrovi | reverse complement strand
GTGGGTTCCCGGTGGCCGCGCCGTCGCACTCTGCGACTGCCACGAACACGCCTCCGAGGGGATGGGTCGGTGGAACGCTCTCGCCGGACGGCGGTGGAACCACCTCCGGACCCTCCTACGGCGCCAGTTCCCCGGCTGTGAGTTCTTCCGCGCTGCGGAGGTGCAAGAACGCGGAGCGCTACACCTGCACGTCGTGTTCTGGTCACCGACACCGGTGAGCGTCCATGCGCTGCAAGCCCTCGCGGCTGTCGCCGGGTTCGGCTGCAACACCCGGTGGGACGCCGCTGGCTCTGACGCGACCCGCTTCGCGGGGTACGTCTCGAAGTACGTCACCAAGGCCACGGACGACCGGGGAGAGGTCCCCTGGGACGTCCTCGACCCCGCCACCGGTGAGCTGGTTGAGTCCCGCGCGACGTTCCGCACCTGGTCGCAGTCCCGCGGCTTCGGCTGCACCATGCGCGCTCACACCGACGCCATCAGCGCTCAGCGCCGGCGCTTCGCCCTGGCTCTGGTTGCGGCGGGTGACTCGGTCAACGCCACGCACCCCGTCGCTGAGTCACGCGGGGCGGCTCGTGAAGGTGATCCGCTTCTGACGTGACCGCTGGGGCGTTCGACTGCTCAGCCCCGCACACCCCCTCCCGCTTCAGGGCGTAGTTCATGCGCCAGGAGCAGGTGGGGGTCTTCGTGCTGTCCAGGGTCGTCCTGGTGGCGTCTGATCGGCCGTCGGACAGGTCCTCATCGGCCCGGGGGCGTCTTCGCCGCCCGCCCGCGCGCACGCGCAGCGAGCACGGACGGACGGCGGAGGCGGCCGGGACCGCCTGAGCACCCCTCCGCTGCCTGTTCAGGCACCGCGGGGAGGGGCGGGGACCGCCTCTTGGCCCCCTCTTCTCACCAACTCAACAGCCCCCGCTGCGCGGAGCTGGTGACGTACCCTGAAAGCGCCTTCGGGCGGGACCACACACGACATGAACGGCGCGCGGTAGCCGACGCGCTGCCCGGGGAGAGCCCCGGGGATCCTTCTGACTCCCACGGCTACGCCCGCTCGACGGCTTCCATCCGTCGTGTGTGCCTGGGAGTCCTTGTGTCCTCTGCTGTCCCTGTTCCTCTGCCCTCGCCCCGTCTGTTCCACACCCCGCGACGTCGCGCGGTGATGAAGCTCGTGGGGCTGAACCCGGACGTCCTCTGGACCACTGGGTGGTCCTCGCTCGACGACCTCGACGACCTGGACGACGTCGACTTCGCCGCTGAGCGCGGCCAGACGGGTGGTTGTCCGGAGTGTCGCGCCCTCGGTTTGGATCACGAGGGGCAGGATCGCCCGTGAACGACGAAGACCCCCGGGGCTGGAACCCCAGGGGCCTTCTGAGCACTTGCGGTAGCCGCCGCTCGTGTCTCTCACCGACAGGAGATGTGAGCTCCCGTGGTTCCTTCCAGCGTACGTGCTGACGCTCCCTCTGTCCCTGCCTCCACGCCCAAGCGGTGGACGTGTCTGGGGTACGCCTCCTCGTCGTCCGCGCAGGCGCAGCTGGCCCGCCTGTCGTCGCGAGGCTGGACAGAGGTCGGGGAGCTCGCACACCCTGGTGGTCCCGATGGTCCGTGCCACAACCCGTTGCTGTTCTGGGATGGTCTCGAACGTCGGCCGGTGCTCCGCCGTTGTGCAGCGCATCGTTCGAAGCACTGCCCTCCCTGCGCCGCGACCTACCGCCGTCGGGTCCGCCGTGTGGCCGCCACAGGGTGCCTGGACCGCGCTGCCGCCGGTGGCTTCCTGGGCATGGCGACGTTCACCGCTCCTGGTGTCCCGGGTCACCGTCGGTGGGTTCCCGGTGGCCGCGCCGTCGCACTCTGCGACTGCCACGAACACGCCTCCGAGGGGATGGGTCGGTGGAACGCTCTCGCCGGACGGCGGTGGAACCACCTCCGGACCCTCCTACGGCGCCAG
>NZ_JBGGTQ010000019.1 GCF_041320705.1 Kineococcus mangrovi | reverse complement strand
GCTGGTGCGTAGTAGACAAGCGATCGGCCTATTAGTACCGGTCAGCTCCACAACTCGCTAGTCGCTGCTTCCACACCCGGCCTATCAACCCCGTCATCTCCAGGGAGCCTCCCACCCCAAAGGGGCACGGAAACCTCATCTCGAAGCAGGCTTCCCGCTTAGATGCCTTCAGCGGTTATCCCTTCCGAACGTAGCCAACCAGCCATGCCCTTGGCAGAACAACTGGCACACCAGAGGTTCGTCCGTCCCGGTCCTCTCGTACTAGGGACAGCCCTTCTCAAGTTTCCAACGCGCGCAGCGGATAGGGACCGAACTGTCTCACGACGTTCTAAACCCAGCTCGCGTACCGCTTTAATGGGCGAACAGCCCAACCCTTGGGACCTACTCCAGCCCCAGGATGCGACGAGCCGACATCGAGGTGCCAAACCATGCCGTCGATATGGACTCTTGGGCAAGATCAGCCTGTTATCCCCGGGGTACCTTTTATCCGTTGAGCGACCGCGATTCCACACTCCACGGCCGGATCACTAGTCCCGACTTTCGTCCCTGCTCGACCTGTCGGTCTCACAGTCAAGCTCCCTTGTGCACTTACACTCAACACCTGATTGCCAACCAGGCTGAGGGAACCTTTGGGCGCCTCCGTTACTCTTTAGGAGGCAACCGCCCCAGTTAAACTACCCACCAGGCACTGTCCCTGATCCGGATCACGGACCGAAGTTAGACATCCAGAACGACCAGAGTGGTATTTCAACGACGACTCCACCAACACTAGCGTGCCAGCTTCACAGTCTCCCACCTATCCTACACAAGCCGTCCCGAACACCAATACCAAGCTATAGTGAAGGTCCCGGGGTCTTTCCGTCCTGCTGCGCGTAACGAGCATCTTTACTCGTAGTGCAATTTCGCCGAGTTCGCGGTTGAGACAGCAGGGAAGTCGTTACGCCATTCGTGCAGGTCGGAACTTACCCGACAAGGAATTTCGCTACCTTAGGATGGTTATAGTTACCACCGCCGTTTACTGGCGCTTAAGTTCTCAGCGTCCCCACGACAAGCGCGGGTAACCGGTCCCCTTAACGTTCCAGCACCGGGCAGGCGTCAGTCCGTATACATCGTCTTGCGACTTCGCACGGACCTGTGTTTTTAGTAAACAGTCGCTTCCCCCTGGTCTCTGCGGCCCTCAAACGCTAGCCCGCGAAGGGCTTCACGCCTCAGGCCCCCCTTCTCCCGAAGTTACGGGGGCATTTTGCCGAGTTCCTTAACCACGATTCACTCGCACGCCTCGGTATTCTCTACCTGACCACCTGAGTCGGTTTAGGGTACGGGCGGCTCGAACCTCGCGCCGAGGCTTTTCTAGACAGCATGGGATCACCCTACTTCCCCCCTACGGGGTCACCATCAGGTCTCAGACACAGCATCAAAGCAAGAGAGGCGGATTTGCCAACCCCTCGTCCTACACCCTTGGACGTGGACAACCATCGCCACGCGGAAGCTACCCTCCTGCGTCACCCCTGTTAACACGCTTGACTACTACCGGATCGGGCCACACGCTCCACCAACACCCACCCGAAGGTGGATGCGGCTTTGGGTGCTTAGCATCCCCGGCCTCGCCATGGACGGTTCTACACCGGTACGGGAATATCAACCCGTTGTCCATCGACTACGCCTGTCGGCCTCGCCTTAGGTCCCGACTTACCCAGGGCGGATGAACCTGGCCCTGGAACCCTTGGTCAATCGGCGGACGGGGTTCTCACCCGTCATTCGCTACTCATGCCTGCATTCTCACTCGCGTGCAGTCCACCACACCATCACCAGGCGGCTTCACCCCACACACGACGCTCCCCTACCCACCCACACACCTGCCCACCACCACACACCGCCAGTCACGAAGACCAACGAGTCGATGGAGAGAGGTTCATATGTGAGTGCCACAGCTTCGGCGGTGTACTTGAGCCCCGCTACATTGTCGGCGCGGAATCACTTGACCAGTGAGCTATTACGCACTCTTTCAAGGGTGGCTGCTTCTAAGCCAACCTCCTGGTTGTCTGCGCAACTCCACATCCTTTCCCACTTAGCACACGCTTAGGGGCCTTAGCTGATGATCTGGGCTGTTTCCCTCTCGACTACGAAGCTTATCCCCCGCAGTCTCACTGCCACGCTCTCACTTACCGGCATTCGGAGTTTGGCTGACGTCAGTAACCCGGTGGGGCCCATCGGCCATCCAGTAGCTCTACCTCCAGCAAGAAACACGCGACGCTGCACCTAAATGCATTTCGGGGAGAACCAGCTATCACGGAGTTTGATTGGCCTTTCACCCCTACCCACAGCTCATCCCCCAGGTTTTCAACCCTGGTGGGTTCGGTCCTCCACGCGGTCTTACCCACGCTTCAACCTGGCCATGGGTAGATCACTCCGCTTCGGGTCTAGAGCACGCGACTA
>NZ_JBGGTQ010000018.1 GCF_041320705.1 Kineococcus mangrovi | reverse complement strand
GCTCCGCTGGGGTGGTGGTGCGAGGAAGGGGATCGAGTGGTCGTCGAGCAGCTGGCGCAGCAGCGATGGTGAGTGCTCGGCAGCGTCGAGCACCTTCGGGATCACGGGGGGGTGCTGGACCAGGTAGGACCAGCCGTCGGCGGTGATGAGCACGAGGTCTTCGCCGTGGTGGTCCTGGCCGGCGATGTCCTCGTCGGAGCGTTCGGGGGCCGCGCCCAGGAGGTCGCGGCGGAGGCCGGGGGACCACATCAGCTGCTTGCGGCCCTTGGAGACCCGCTCCCACTCGTGCCAGCGGTCCAGGGCGTCGGCGTCGCCTTTCTCGACGTCGGTGAGCAGGTCCCAGACCGGACGGGTCGCGTGGACGTCCCGAGCCTGCTTGGACTGGGTGTGGGTGAGCTCCAGGCCGAGCGCGTCAGCGTCGCGGCCGGACTCGTCCATCTTGGCGAGGTAGTCGGCCAGGGCCGAGTCCCGCACGTCGCGGATGACGCGGACGTCCTGGCCCACAGCCAGGGGAGCCGGGAGACCCTGCCGGACGACGGCCCGGGACCAGCGAGCTGCCGACCAACCGCCGAAGTCGGCCACCTGGTCGTCGGAGACGTCCCCGGAGATGAACAGCAGCGCGTGGACGTGGACGTGCCAGCCGTTGTCTCCGGTGGTCGTCTCGACCACGCGGACCAGGCCGTGCAGGCCCAGAGCCGTCTTCCGGGTCTGCCACGCCTTCCCGCCCAGCATGGAGCGCCAGGCACCGGCCAGGCCGTCCCACAGCTGCGCGAGCTGGTGCCCACGGTGGTGGCGGAGGGTGCGAGTCACGAAGAGGACCGCGCCGCCGCGAGCCATCCAGGCCGCGACAGCAGCCCCGACTTCGAGACGGCGGACGGCGGCGATCTTCGCGTTGCAGACCGGGCAGGCCCAGGGCGAGCCGCAGGTCGTCAGACCGGAGAAGCCCGCGCCGTTGGGACCACGGCGGACGGCCACGAGGTCGCCGCGGCGGACCCGACCGCACTTCCGGACCCGCGAGAGCGAGGACTCACGCCACAGCAGCGACCTGCGCCGGTAGCGCCGGGAGCGGGATGCCTGCCGTCTCTCCGCCCGCCTGGGGGAGAAAGAGGGTGAAACAGTGCCCGCGTAGTTCTCCAGGGACGGGTCCAGCGTCGTGATCACCGCAGGAGGCTGCGGTGCGATCGGTGCTTGCGTCGCGGGCTCGACCATGACCGAGCCATCGACCGCGGGCCTGGTGGAACTCAGGTCAGGGACAAGCTGCCGCGGACCTCTGGTCGCTGCGCTCCCGCCGGCCCTTGCCGCTGGACCAACCGGGGCGCCCAGAAGGTCATCCGGGCGTGGTTGATGCGCTATGCGCGGAGACGCGCCTACGCTTGGAGAAGCCACTGAACACCGCTGCAGACGGTCGAGGTGGAAGGAACCCCGTTGGCCTTGCCGGGCCTGCGGGGTTCCGTGCTGTCTGGGGCAGCTTCGTGGTCAGCAAGCGCGTGATCGTGGAGGCGCGCCGGAAAGAACCACCCGATCGTCCAGAGCAGCTCAGGGAAGCGGCGCAGAAGCGGAGACCCGGTCACCCAGGCGCCAGCATCCAGGCTCTGTTGATGAGGACGAGTGCCGTACCTCCAACGTCCCCGCACCAGTACATCCCGGGAACGCACGGTGCGTCCCAGGGATGGAGACACAGATGGACAAGATGCTGTTGGTGACGCTGCTGGCGTTGCTGGCCGGAACGGCGACCTTGGTCGTGACGACAGTGGGCGTGGTCGTAACGACGCTGGGCGTGGTCGTGGCGGTGGTGGGGGTGATGGTCGGTACCTGAGAGCCGAACCGCCGAAACGGGTCAGCCGGTAGCGGTTCCGACGCCGCCCCGCACGAGTGCGGGGCGGCCGGTGCGGTCCTCCCGCTTCGCAGGTGCGGTCCGCCCGGACACCCCGGCTCGGCCGTCCGATTGGGCTCGACCAAAGCCACCGCAACTACCGCGGAGCAAGCTGTACAGATGGGTGCCCTAACCGGGCTCGCTCCGCTGGGGTGGTGGTGCGAGGAAGGGGATCGAGTGGTCGTCGAGCAGCTGGCGCAGCAGCGATGGTGAGTGCTCGGCAGCGTCGAGCACCTTCGGGATCACGGGGGGGTGCTGGACCAGGTAGGACCAGCCGTCGGCGGTGATGAGCACGAGGTCTTCGCCGTGGTGGTCCTGGCCGGCGATGTCCTCGTCGGAGCGTTCGGGGGCCGCGCCCAGGAGGTCGCGGCGGAGGCCGGGGGACCACATCAGCTGCTTGCGGCCCTTGGAGACCCGCTCCCACTCGTGCCAGCGGTCCAGGGCGTCGGCGTCGCCTTTCTCGACGTCGGTGAGCAGGTCCCAGACCGGACGGGTCGCGTGGACGTCCCGAGCCTGCTTGGACTGGGTGTGGGTGAGCTCCAGGCCGAGCGCGTCAGCGTCGCGGCCGGACTCGTCCATCTTGGCGAGGTAGTCGGCCAGGGCCGAGTCCCGCACGTCGCGGATGACGCGGACGTCCTGGCCCACAGCCAGGGGAGCCGGGAGACCCTGCCGGACGACGGCCCGGGACCAGCGAGCTGCCGACCAACCGCCGAAGTCGGCCACCTGGTCGTCGGAGACGTCCCCGGAGATGAACAGCAGCGCGTGGACGTGGACGTGCCAGCCGTTGTCTCCGGTGGTCGTCTCGACCACGCGGACCAGGCCGTGCAGGCCCAGAGCCGTCTTCCGGGTCTGCCACGCCTTCCCGCCCAGCATGGAGCGCCAGGCACCGGCCAGGCCGTCCCACAGCTGCGCGAGCTGGTGCCCACGGTGGTGGCGGAGGGTGCGAGTCACGAAGAGGACCGCGCCGCCGCGAGCCATCCAGGCCGCGACAGCAGCCCCGACTTCGAGACGGCGGACGGCGGCG
>NZ_JBGGTQ010000017.1 GCF_041320705.1 Kineococcus mangrovi | reverse complement strand
GCCGGCCACGATCTCGGGGTTGGTGAAGGAGAAGCGGATCTTGGACGGGCGCAACGCGCTGGACCCGGGACGGTGGCGCGCGGCGGGCTGGACCTACCGGGCCCTGGGCCGCCCCCGCGCCTGACCCCTGCGCCCCGGTGGCGCTGAAGCTGCGAGCCGATCGACCCGAGCCCCACGCGGTGTCCACCACCTCTCGCCGCGGCAGCTCGCCGGGCCACCGGCGGTCGCAGCCCCGCTGCCTGCCTCGACCCTCTCCGCGTCACCGAGCACACTCACCGTGGTCGCTACCTGGCCCGACACCGCCCGGAGCACCAGAGTGGTGGATGCGGGCCGGATGACGACCACCGGTGAGCGGTTCCCCGACGTTCCCACCGCCGGGACGTTGAAGGCGGCGTTGGCATCGGCGACCCCGGGGACGACGATCCGGCTGGCCCCGGTCACCTACCGTGGGCGGTTCACGCCGACGCGGTCCGGCACCGCATCCGCTGCCGTTCGCACCACCGACAACGTCCTCTCCGGCAGTGACCTCCACGGGGCCGACCGGCTGTCGGTGAGGTGTGCACATCGGGATGGTGCAGTCCGACTGGAACTCCGAGCAGTCGTGAACCGGGGGTTCCCCGGACCGCTCGGACCGTGAGCAGCGGGCGCATCACGGCGAACACCCCTGACGGTGCCCCCTTCTGCGGCGCCAACCACGCCGATTGCCGGGTGGACGTGGAGGGCAGCGGCTACCTGGTGAGCCACGACCACGAGAACGAGGGTGGCGCACGGCTCGTCGACGGCTTCCAGACCCACGCCATCGCGAGCTGGGGCGACGACACCGTCTTCAGCGCAGCACTGCCGCGGTGAACGCCTTCGGCCACGGAGTGCGGATCGGCACCGGAGGGACGGGCAACACCGTGCGGGCGGGCGACACGGCCACCGGCAGGTCCGGCCCGGCCCATGTCCCGTTCTCCGGACGAACGCGCCCGGCACCGACCTGAGATCGCTCAGGTGCTCACGCACTCGACGTTGAACTTCGCCTCATCGGTGCCCTCGAAGTCGTTGTCGCACGTCACGACGTTGCCTTCGCCGCCGCGAACGTCGATCCCCAGGTCCGCACCGTTGACGTCGCCGGAGTTGCCGGCGAGCACGTTGCCGTCGCCCCAGCCGTCGACGACTGACTGGACCTCGAACCCGGTCCGCGGTGATGCGTTCCCCCGGTTGTCCTGGACGAGCCAGCGGTTGCCCTTGACGTCGACCCAGGAGTCGGCGTCGCCGGTGAGGGAATCACCGTCGAAGACGTTGCCGACGACGACCCCCCCGGAGGTTCCTTCCTTGACGTCGACCGCCTCGGAGGTGGTACCGCTGATGACGTTGTCCATGACGATGTTGCGATCGCTGCGATCGGGCTCGCAAGCGGTCTCCTCGCACCAGTTGCTCTCGGCACTACCCACGTAGACACCCTCACCGAACTGCTCCCTGCGGTTCCCGGTGTCACTGATGTCGTTGTCCCGGACGACGTTCCCGGAACTTGCGCCCTTGAGGTGGATCGCCTCGTCCCCGATGTCGTGGACCGACAGGCCCTGGATGAGCGACTCGTTGCTACCTTCGACCATCAACCCCTTCTTGGCGGTGCGGACGGTGAACCCGACGAGGTTCCAGTGCGAACCGCCCACCAACCGCAGGACCGTCCCCTGCTCGACGTCTTGACCGTGCAGCACCGCATCCCGGGATCCGCACAACCAGATCGGTTCGTCACGGGTTCCGGCTTTCGTGATGCGGAACTGCCCCTCGTACTCACCGTCGGCAAGCTGGATCACGTCGCCCGGCAGGGCGGTCTCCAGACCGTCCTGAAGTTCCTCTGCCGTGGCGACCTGCTCCCCTCCGTCCGGGCAGTCCAAGGCCTCGCCGGGAGGTTGCAGACCAGCGGGCCAGCGCACCTGGTAGCCATCGGCGTCGTCGGCGGTCGGGATCGGGGGCGTTGCCTCCCGCGACGAGCAGCCGGCCACCACGAGGGTGGCCATGACCAAGGTCGTCAGACCTCGGAATCCGCGGCGCATCACCGGTGTGCCCTCCGGCGAACCCAGCCCGCGGTGTGTGCGGGCGCCTTCACCAGCAGCAGCACCAGTGGGATACCCAGCACGACAGCCCACAACAGCAGCACAGGGTTCCAGCGCAGGGTCAACTGCACCTTCTGCAGAGGGGACATGTTGAGTTCACGCGAGTACCCGGACACCGTCAGCGGCACGCTGTACTGGCCGTACGCGTTGGCCGACACCTGGGCGACGTCCTGCCGCCCCAGACCGATCGACCCCCAGCTGCCGTCGAACTCGTTGCCGACGATGGCGACGTCACGTGCACTGTCGAGGACGTGGACACCGTAGAGCAGGTTGTCCAAGACCACGTTGTCCTCGATCCTGGCCTGAGCCCCGTCCTTCACACGAATACCGACGTAGTTGTCCTGGAGAGTGTTTCCCGAGACCAGGTTGCCCACGCCTCCTTCGATGAGGACCCCGGCCCCGTCGTTGCCGTAGGCGACGTTGTCCTCGATCACGTTGTAGTCGGAGGTGAGCACGCTGGCCTCGGCATTGGCGGTCGCTACCGACCGGCCGTCGTCGATCATGAACCCGTGGCCGGCATTGCCGTAGGAGGTGTTGCCGCGCAGCACGTTACGCAGACAGCCCCGCGAGAAGATGAATCCGTGCCGGCCATTGCCGTGCGCCACGTTCTCTTCGACGATGAAGTCGTTGCTGGCGTCGTGCGGGTCGAAGCCGTACGCGGAGTTGTCCACGAACTCGTTGCCTGTCCAGTTCATGCCAACCGCTTCGAACGTGTAGGCCCCGAACCAGTTCTCCCGGAAGACGGAGTCGGTCACGGACCCTTGAGCCGGTACCACTTCAGCGTTCTGCGAACTGACCGGCTTACCGCGCCAGGCGACCCCCGAGGTGGTGCCGGTACCGAAGCCGAGGCGCTCAGTGGTGACCCCGGAGAGGTCCATCCGGCCCCCGATGGTGAGGACGAAGGACCGGCCGTCGTCGAGGTTGGCGTCGGGGGCGCCGGCGGCCTCGTTCCAGGAGAGGAGGCGCAAGGGCTGATCGTCCGTCCCGTTCAGACGAACGGTACCGCCGCGGCTGATGATCGAGGCGAAACCGCGATCATCGCTGCTCAGACGGACTTCGGACTGCCGCTCGCCGGCGACGTCCAGCGTCGCTCCGGCGGGGACGAAGACCCCCGCGGCCAGCGTGGTGGTTCCGCCGCCGCGGCGAACGACGCTCGGGAAGCGGTCACCGAGCTCGGTGAGGGTGTACGGCTCGGGTCGGGGCGTCAGGGCGACCGTCGGCAACGTCCCGGCGGGTCCGACGAGCACTTGTGGCGTGGTCAGATCCGCGACGGACCGCTTGACGTCGAGGCTCCAATCGAGTTCCCGCTCACGCAGCTCTGCCGCACCGACGGTCTTGGGGAGCGGGATGGGCGAGTAGTTCTCGGGCTTGGGGGCCTGCGGGGAGCCCGTGAAGGTGAGCGCCAGAACGATGAGGGCCGCGGGCACCACACCGGTGGCGGCGATCCCGGCGAACAGTCGGCGCCGACTCACGTGGGCGCGTACGGCCCTCCTACTCGACACGACGAGCACCGGCTTCCTTCTCGAGGGCGACGAGGTCAACGGTCCGGGGCGCGGGGACGACGATCTCCGCCTGACCGGCCACGCGCCCGTCGTCCGTGCGGGTGAGCCATCCCTGCTTGTTCATGGTGACGAAGGCCAGCACCTTGATCGGCAACGCGATGACGGCGATGACGAGCGCCATCAGCGGAGCGATCGCGAGGTCCCGCGGGTTCTCCCGCAAGTGCGAGAAGGCGCGCAGTGCGCGGCCCAGCACTCCCCAGGTGAGCATCACCACGGCGGCCAGCACGCCTCCGCCCAGCGCCCACTGGAAGCCGTAGAAGACGGCGGCGCCCATGGTGAACGGGGTGAGCAGGATCTGCATGACGGTGACCTGCGTGATGAACGGGGTCCGCCACAGCCACCCCTGGACGATGGCCGTCAGGTAGCACCGGTAGGAGTTCCGGCTCCAGCGGACGCGCTGGCGGACGAACGCCTTCCAGTCGTCGGGGAACATCGAGTCGGCCTCGGCGGTGTCCTGGTGGACGGTGCGGAAACCAGATGCGAGAACTAGCCACGTGAGTCGCCCGTCGTCACCTGCGACGCAGCGCCGACCGAGGAACATCTCCTCCTCCAGCGCCCCCACCACGGGTACGACCGCGGAGCGCCGGTAGGCGGCGGTGCGACCGGACAGGCACGGGACCCCGCCGCGGATCGAAGCGGCGGGGACGTAGTCGAGGTACCGGGTGTTCAGCAGCCAGTAGGCCACGCGTCGGCAGAGATCACTACCGGGCAGGTGGACGTGCTGACGGGTGCCGACACCACCGACCCGAGGATCGACGAACGGCATCTGCACGGCGTCCAGCAGGCCGGGGCGCCACTCGGTGTCGGAATCGGCGAAGACGAGGACCTCACTCGTCGCGGCCCGGATGCCGACACCCAGCGCACCGCGCTTGCCGCTGTGACGGAACGGGATCACCCGGACGCGCGGGAGGTCGAGGCGTGCGAGGTGCTCCAGCACCTCGGTGTCACGGTCGTCGACGACGAGGATCACCTCGGTGGGTGAATCGCGCAACCAGGTCCGCAAGCACCGTTCGAGGACACGGGCGTCCTCGCGGTAGACGGGGACGACGACCGACGTGGTCGTGCGGTACCCGTTGACCACCGGCCGGTACCGGTGGTGGGACATCCACCGACGCACGAACCAGACCGACCAGGACAGAACACCGATGATCCCCAGCGGGATCCAGTGGTTCTGTCCTGAGAACAGAGCCAGCGACAAGCTTCCCCCTCGGAGCGTTCGGAGATCTCACCGGACCTGGTACCCACGAGGTGGGCAGCACCCGGGGTTCCGCGATGCGTGCAGCGATCGGTCAGCGAGCGGACGTGGTGTTCTACGGGGTCGGGGAGACGATCCGCCGAACCCCAGACGCGGGACGAACGTCGGGACGCGTTGAGAAGACGCCCGGTGCGGGTACTTCCCGTACCGGCACCACGACCATAAAACAGCGGCCCTCGGGGACACAACGCGTGACGACCCTGCACAATTTCTTGCATTGAGTGCGCGCTCGTGACTGTGCGTGTAATTCTGCGATGAATCACGGCACAAAACAGCCCACGGGGACCCGAAGCCGCCCCTCCCTCCCCCTTCGTGAGCTGACAGCCTCGAGATAACGATACGGTGACGAAACGGCACCCGCTGGACCCTCCAGGCCAACCGGGGTCGGCACGCGGTCCCCGCGCACGGGGTGCGCTCAGCGCCGCCCCCCGTCACCGGACGTCGATCGACACTCGTCGCGCTGAAGACGTCGACGTCGCGGACCTCCGCGCGCACCACGGCGGAGCACGCACTCGGGTTCGTCTCAGCTCCGCGACGTCACTAACCTCGACGACCATGCGGATGACTGTCATCGGGTGTGGGTACCTCGGAGCCGTCCATGCGGCGTGCATGGCTGAGCTGGGTCATGAGGTCATCGGCATCGACGTCGATCCGGAGAAGGTGGCCGCGTTGCAGGCGGCG
>NZ_JBGGTQ010000016.1 GCF_041320705.1 Kineococcus mangrovi | reverse complement strand
CCGACGCCACGCAGACCATGAGAGAGCCACACCCGTGAAGCCGGTGGGCAGACGAAATGGGAACGACGCGTCGGGCACCTCGACACAGCCTGGCCGGGCTGTTGCCGTGAGGGAAGTGAACAAGTAGCGAGATGAGGACGGTCTCAGTACCCATCGCGGTGTCGAACCGCGGGCCGCTCCACTCACTCACCGGCCAGGACGAGAGCGACGTCCCTGCCACCACGACGTGACCACGGACAGGACGCCCGCGGGCACGGTGATCAGCGCAACGTCATCCCACCCCCAGCCCATCCCCGAGCCCAGCGTCACCGCGAACACCGCCGCAACGGCGATCACCGCTATGACCGACGCCATCGACGGCGATCCCCGGTGCAAGGACGAGCGATCCAGCCGCGCCGGGTCGCCACCCTGCACGCGGTGCTCAGCCACCGCCCACACCGCAGCACCCACCGCGAACACCGCCCACGCGGCGGCCACCGGCCACCGCCCGGCCAGCAACCAAACCCCGGCAGCCAGCAAGAGGACGGCGTCGAAGACCAGCCCGCTCAGCAGCCGCGAGCGAGCAGCGCGCCGGCGATCGAAGCGGCGGTGCCCACTACGCAGGCGCGGGATGTCCGGGGTCTGCTCGGTGTCCTCCATCGGCACTCCGTCAGCGTGCACCAGACCCCTCAGTGCCCGTAGGCAGGTCACCCACACAGCCCAGCACGCCTCTTGCGACCTACCTGGCCACACGCGGTCAAGTCCGCGCGGTCATCCCGCAGGCCGCGCGCTCGACGACCTCGCGGTCCTGCTTGATATGTGGGTGATCGGGGGCCACTCTCCGGTCTGCGCGCGTTCCAGGAACCGCACCCAGTCAAGAGACGTCACATCGCTGTGTCAGCCACCGCCGCGCAGGTCGAAGTTCTCTGATGGAGCCGCTGCCTCAACGAGCGCCCCGATGGGTACTGATCCTCGTCGTGCTCGCCGTGGCCGCGGTCGTGGCCGTCCTCAAGATGCCGCCCTGGTCCTTCCTCACCCGTGAGGACCTAGCCTCCTGCGCCGAGGTCAGACGCGACATGACGGGAGAAGTCCCCGGGGACGGCGCTGCTTGCCTGGTGACGGCGCAGACCAGCGGCACCGGCGCCGAGCTGAAGGTGACTGACTACACCGTCGAGGGCGATCCGATCTTCACGTACTACCGCGTGGTGCCTGACCGCAGCGGTATGGAGGTCTTCGTCGACAGCCGCGACGGCTATGGGAAGAAGGGGTGGACGCACCTCAACTGTCCCCAGGCCCGTGCCGTGCCTGACGTAGGACCGTGCCAGAAGGCGTGACGGGTGGGGCCTCACGCGCCGCCGGACAGCTCAGGCACGTCAGCGTGCGACGTCACGGTCATCCCGCGGTGCGCGGGCGCACGGTCATCCCGCTATGTGCGCCATGACTGCCCGATGATCTTGCTCTCATGACGATCTGCGGATGGTCGACGTGCCAGCGACCAAGCCGAGCTGTATCAGCGAAGGAGGCGTAGCCGATGCAGACGAACGAGCACGAGCATCGTCGCCGCACCCGAGGCGACGACAGCAATCACCAGCCACCGCCACGCACCCCAAGGACCACTGCCCCCATCGGTCGCATCAGCCAATTCGATGCTCTGGACCAGCCAGCGTCCTGCGGCCACCACCGCCACGGTCCACAGCACCAGGCCCAGCGGTGACCATCGATGCGTCTTCACCATCAGCGCCACAGGGGCCGTCAGAGCGACCAGAGCAACAGCCATCGGCGCCAGGCCGGTCAAGATCTCCCACAGGACCACCAAGGCAGCATGGCGAACGAGTAGGTCGTCCGGACCCCTTCAGCAGGACGAGCACAACATCCACCACTGCCGTCGAGGCCGGCTAACGACCTCACGGTCATCCCGCGTTGTGCGTGGTCGCCATTGGTGGACGACGTCGCGGTCATGCTTGCTATACGGGTGATGACTTCGTCGTCCACCTGAGGTGGCAACCTGCGGGGTGAGCACCTCTTCCGGCCGCACCCAGGAGTTCTATGCCGCACTGGATCTGGACCGTGATCGCGATGGCAGTCCTCGGTGCCGTCACCGGTATTCTCGTCCCCCGGCTACGCCGCCGAGCTCAACGCGACCTGTACGGCGAGGGCGTCTTCGACATGAACGTCTGCTCCCTGGGCCCCTCCCAGCACGGCCTCAGCCAGGCATGGGGCAGCGCCGCAGGCGCCGTCATCAGCGACGAGGGTGATCTGCGCTGGCGCGGCACAGTGCTGGCCGAGGGCCGGCTCCAAAGCCCCGAACCGCGCCAGCCGCACGGGCGCGAGCTGGTGTGGTTGGACCCCTGGGCTCAGGTATGGACCGTGATCTTCAACGACGGCTCGCGCGTCGAGCTGGCCGTCGCCCCAGGCGATGCCCACCACCTCGGACCCTGGCAGCAGCCCGGGAGCCGATGACGTCGACCTACCGGTCGTGCTGCTGTCGTGAATGTCAGCAACATTGCGGTCTTACGGCGAGTCGGGTGCTCGACGACCTCGCGGTCCTACCGGTTGTGGCCGAGTCGGCGTCCCCCGACGCCATCACTGCTCAGCACGCGCCAAGCACCGTGAAGTCGAATCCCAGAGGTCATCAAGCTCCCACCGCACGGCGCCGTCCTCGACCTGCGGCCGCCAGTACCGGCACGGCGTCTGCTGCTCCAGGTGATCAGCCACATCGCTCAGCATCTGCGCGATCGACCACCACACCGGGCCAGCACCGTCGAAGGCTTCATCGATCCACTCCGTCACGCAGCCGTGCCGAGGACCACGGCGGCAGTCGACGAACAACGCGTCACCGGACTGGTTCTCATCCAGCGCGATGAAGGCGGGCAAGAAGGCGCCGGCGATCTGCCCGGCTTCCTGCTGGGCGACCTCGGCGCGGTGCTCGGCTGCGTCCTCGTCGTCAGCGGTCACGTCCTGCTCGATCTTCAGCCGCAACTGCCGGTCGTCCAAGGCCCGGGTCAGCGACATGGGGCCAGGCCACCCCGGCAGCACCGCAGCTCCCGCGTCGCGGTCCCAGCGGTCGTGCAGGCTGAACCACGTCCGAAGCTGCTCTGGCCAGAGCACGCCGGTCCGTTCTTCGGCCAGGGCCCGCTCTCGCGCAGGCGCCGGGGGGTGCAGGCTCGCGGCGGTGGCGGGTGCGTGTGTCCGCAGCCAGGCGGTAATCCGCGCCCACGCTGCCTCGACCGAAGGCTCCTCGTTCACGGAGTCATCCTCGCGGCCGGCGCAAAGCGCGGGAGGAAGTTCGCGGTCATCCCGCGGTGCGCGGGCGCACGGTCATCCCGCGATACGGGCGAGGGGACGGCCACCGGCGGCGGCACACTGAACTCATGGCGATCTTGGCGACGATCCGCAGGTGGAACACCCACCGGGCCCGGGGCGTCCTCGACAGCCCCGAGACTCCCGGCGGCTGCTGGGCCCACCTCTCCCACATCGCCAGACCTGGCCCCTGGGACGTCCAACCCGGCGACGAGTACATGCTCGAGTGGGAGCACGCCCAACAGGACGGCTTCGCCTACCGGGCCGTGCGCATGTGGCCGGCCGGCACCGCGCCCATCGACCCGGTAGTCCGGCACAACAGCAGCGCCTACAGCAGCAGCCTGACCCTCACCTTCGACGAGGACTGAGGGCTGAGCAACGTCACGATCATCCCGCAGATATCGCGCGGTCTTGGCGAGAAACGGACGAGGCGTGACGCTCAGCGCATGGCGCCGACGACCACTCGGTCCGAGATCACGTCGTACGTCAACATCACCATCGAGGGCGCACCCTCCTCGGCCACGATCACCGGCTTACGCAGCTGCTGCCCGAGGGTCCGTAACCAAGCACACAGCACATCCAGCTGGCCTTGATCCCGCACCGCCGCGACGTTGACGTCGAAGTCGATCTGGCCGGACTCCAGGAACCAGAAGATCACGTGGAGGTCCTCCGTCAGCCACACCTGCAGGGAGGCGTCGAGCATCCGCTGCGGGGAGGTGAACAGCTCTGCGGCAGCAGGCAGTGACCCCACCGGACGACCCGGCTCGCGGTACTCCCACCTCCGCGTCCCCGCGCTCACCAGGTCGAAGACGGCCTGCCAGTCGGCGACGCTGCCGCCCTCCACCCGGGCGTCAGGGAGATCGCCCACCTGCTCGGGACTGAAGGCTTCACAGACCTCATCCCACTCCACATCAGGCACCTGACGATCATGCGTCGACGACCGCTGAGCTGCAGCGAACGCACGGTCATCCCGCGGTCGGTGCGCAGTCGTGATCCGGTACGGCGTTGTCGTGAGCGTCTGCTTGGCTTCACCGGTGCACACCGTCGCCGTCGCCGTCGGCATCCTCATTCACGACGCCCGCGTGCTCTTGGCCCTGCGCAGCGCGGATCGCCGCGCCTACCCCGCCATGTGGGCCCTGCCCGGAGGACACGTCGAGCCCGGCGAGTCCGAACCCGAGGCCCTGCGTCGAGAACTACACGAGGAGTTGGGCATCACCGTCCTTGACTGCGAGGACGCCCCCACCTCCCGGCTGCACCTCACCCACGATGCACCCGGCACCGAGCTGCACCTGAGCACCTGGCGGGTACGAACCTGGAGCGGACAGCCCCGCAACACCTGCCCCGACGAGCACGACCGCCTCGCCTGGTTCAGCACCGACGAGCTCGAGCAGCTGCCCTGGGCGCACCCTGAGCACCAGCAGATGCTGAGCGACATGCTCAGCGACCCCACCCTTCAAGCGACCTGACAAGGGGCGATCGAACTTCTTGGGCGACCCCCGGCCTCGATGGCACTCCGCAAGACCGTCAGGCACTCATCAGGGCCTGCACGATGGCGACGCGTTCGTGCATCCACCCGATGTGCCCCGCCTCCGGTAGGTGATGCAGCACGGCGTGCGGCAACGTCGACACCGCGGCCTCCGCCGCGACCAGCGCAACGGCGACGTCTTGCTCCCCGTGCCACCAGCTGACCGGGGTTCTCACCTGCGCCGGCGTCACTGGCCACGGACTGCGCACCAGCAGCGCGTCCTGCACCCACCCCTCAGTCCCGGCCGCGACCGCGTCGGTGACCCCGCCCAGCAGTTCGGCCCGCAGGGACGCATCGGCCAGCACTTCCCGATCCAGGCGGGGCGCATCAACACCCAGGCGCTCCACCGCCGCCGCGGGGTCCGCACGCAGCGCGTGTGCCGCGGCCCGCAGGGCCGTCAGCGGCGGCGGCGGCGTGGTGGGCCACGTGGTGCCGGAGACGATCCCCACGTGGCTCACCACCTCCGGGCCCAGGCGGGCGGCGACGGCGAAGGCCACGGCTGCCCCGGCGGAGAAGGCCAGCAGCCGGACCCGGTCGATGTCGAGATCCGCCAGCAGGGCCTGCACGTCGGCGGCGTCGCTCAAGAGGTCCCGGTTGGGGTGCGCGCTGGAGGCGCCGAAGCCGGGGCGGTCGTAGGACAGGACCCGTACGGGGTGCGCGAGCTGGTCGGCAGCGGGGGGCGGTGCGGGCGCTACCGGTGTTGCCGTGCAGCCACAGCAGCACCGGTGCGTCCGTCGGGCCGGTGCTGCGCCAGAACAGCGATCGCCCGTCGGCCAGGGCGGTTTGACCGTCATGGGTGTTCGGATCGGTGCCGGCGGTCGCCATGTCCGCGACCCTACGGGGCTGGTGATCACCGTTGATGTGGGCGTTGAGCGACTTCACGGTCATCCCGCGGTGCGCGCGGTCGGAAGCACCCCGCTCCACTCCCCCACAGGTCATGACGATCTTCAACTAGGACAGATTGGATGAGACGAGCAGGCCGCCGGCCATCTCACGCGACTCGTCCCACCGCAGGTCAGGGGTGCGCGGGTGGGACAGGTCCGGTGAGAACGGACAGGAGGTGCGGACCCTCAGCACCACAGCAACACCACGGCGCAGGAACTGCGTTCCTCCCCGCTGCGGCACGTGGGGGTGGCGTCCTGCGAGACCGACGTCGAGTGCGTGGTCCGCGGCGAGGTGCCGGAGCACCTGGTCGGCGAGCGCAGGACTCCGCACCGGCGTCTTCAGGTCCGCGGGTCCCGGCTCCCGGTCGTTCGACGGTGGACGAGCCCGGGGGGCGGGTCACCACGTCGTGGCGGACGCCCCCCACGGCAGCGTCGGCGCCTGATCGCTCGGTGCCTCTGGTGGGGCCGAGGGTTCGCGGACGACCGGTTCTCCTGCACCGGTCATCCGCGCTCCGAGGGCAGCCGCGGTGTTCGTCGTGGGCGGGGTCCCCGCGCGGACCTCAGCGCACGCGGCTGCTGCGGTCCGACCGCGCGATCGACAGGACGACGCGCCCGTGGACGTCGTCGCGACCCAGGACCTGGCGGGTCTGGGCGCTGATGCGGTTCGCGGCCGCCGCGACCTCGTGCAGGTCGGCGGTGGGTTCGCAGGTGGCCCGCAGTTCCAGGACGAGTTCGCCGCGGTCGGTGCGGGTGCGGCCCCTGGCGCCGCGCACCCCCGGCTGCGCGGCGAGCAGGTCCGCGGCCGTGCGGGCCGGGGCGTCGGCGTGCAGGCGCAGGCGCCCGGAGGTCTCGCTGCCCGCCAGGGTCAGGTCGTCGGTCCCGCGACGCGGCAGGTGGGAGAGCAGCCACCACAGCGCGAGGACGGCGAGGACGACGGCGACGGCGGCGGCGACGGCGGCGAACCACCCCGCGCGCACCGCGTCGCCGGTGCCGGCGGCGAAGCGGTCCCCGGTCCCGGGGAACACCTGCGACAGCCAGCCGGCCCACCAGGCGATGGCCGCGGCCCCGCCGACGAGGAGCACCAGGCCGAGCAGGAAGGTCAGGAGGCGGTCCAGACCCAGCACCGTGCGGCTCACCGGTCGCCGTCCTTCCCGCCCGCGCGGGGCGTGTGCAGGTGGAGCTTGAGGCGGGGCTGGGGGTCGAAACCGCTGAGGAGCCCGGTGAGGGACTCCTCGAGCCGGCCGCGGACGTCGGGGGAGGTGGTGTGCGCGTGCACCTCCAGCGAACGGCGGGAGGCCGTGCTGCTGGCCTTGAGGACCCCGTCGGTGCCCGTGGCCGTCGTCGTCGCCAGGCGCGCCAGGTCGCCGGTGCCGGTGGTGACGCCCGCGCCGGAACCGCTGAGCGTCAGCGCCCGGCGCGACCGGCGGGCGAAGGCGCTGAGCAGCAGCCACAGGCCGACCACGACGGCGACGATCCCGGCGACGAGCACGACGGGTGCGGTGCGGCGCAGGCCGTCGAGGCCGTCGGCGGCGGGGGCCAGCCAGCGGTTGCCGGGCACCGTGCCCCAGGCCACGAGGGCCTCGCGGCCCAGGACGACCGCGACGGCCAGGAGCAGGACGGCCAGGACGGGGCCGATGACGCCGATGCGGCCGGCGCCGGTGGGGGCGGTCGCCGGGGCCAGGGGCCGGGTGTCCCCGCGGGTGTCCTCGCGGTTCTGCCCGGGGTGGTCGGTCGGGGTGCTCACCGGACCCTCCTCCCGGTGTCGTGGTGGGGCAGCACGTAGCGGTCGACGGTGACGTCGCAGGCGTCGACGGTGTAACCGCCGAGGTGCTGCAACCGGCTGCGGACGTGGTGGCGGACGGCGGCGGCCAGGTCGGCGGCCGGGGTGGGCCAGACGGCGGCGACGTGGACGTGGACGCGGACGCGGTCCCCGGCGCGGGTGCAGTCCACGGCGGGCAGGCCCCGGCCCAGGACGCTGTCGACGGCGCCGCCGACGACCTTGCGGGCCTGCTCGGCGGTGCTGGAGCCGTTGCCGCCGGTCCTGGCGGTTCCCGCGCCGGTCCGGACGCTGCCGGGGACCTCGGTGGCGGCGCGGGTGGCGATGCGCTGGGCGACGCGGTCGGCGACGTCGGTGCGGCCCCGCTCGCCGGCCCGCTCGGTGGTGCCGGCCACCCCGTGGGGGGTCTGCGCGTCAGCCACGGCTGCGTCCGGGGAGGAGGTTGCCCAGGTCGATGCGGCCCTCGAGGTGGGCCCCGACCACGTAGCCGACGGCACCGAACAGCAGGGCCAGCAGGAACCAGCCGGCGCCGGCGGTGCCGGCGATGAGCGCGAGCAGCAGACCGGCGAGCAGACCGGTGGAGGACGACGACATGGGGACTCCTCGAGCGGGGTGGGTGG
>NZ_JBGGTQ010000015.1 GCF_041320705.1 Kineococcus mangrovi | reverse complement strand
CGCTGGGCAGCCAGGCCAGCTCCGCTGCTGGCCTGCTCCTCGGTGGAGACCCGCAGGTACCCCAGTGCTCGCGGCGGCTGGTGCCGCGCGTCCGGTGTCATGGCCCAATTCTACCAGCAATCGGAGGTTTAGTGGTAGTGAGAGACGGTGAGCTACCTGCGCTTGACAGCGCGTCACAATGTGTGGTAGACTTCAAGCAATCGGAAGGTCACGGGTTCGAGTCCCGTTGTCTCCACCCATGGGGGCATAGCTCAGCTGGTAGAGCACCCGACTGATCTTGGAGCGCAAGCTCCATGCGGAGCGGTAGGGGAGTCGCACTCAGCGGCTCCCCTCTCGTGCGTCTGGGGTCATGTCGGAGGCGTCCGCCATCGTGATCACATGGCCTCCATCCCCAACGCCCCAAAGTTCCTCGAGCACCACGCCCGCGCTGAAGCGGCCCTGGATGCAGCCTTCAACGAAGCCCCCGGCGAGTACAGGGACTCCCTCGTTGCCCTGGGCCACGCCTACGCCGCCCTGGCGCAGGCCGAGGCCATCTGGCTCACCCAGCGGAGCTGAGCCTCTTCTTCGCGTGAGCGCATCCAGACGCTCGCGGACTCGGCACCCACAGCCGAGCCGTGGCGACGCCCACCGAGGTGGCGCAGCGACGGAAGGAGAAGCCAGCACCCACCGGCATTAGAAGACGGCACCAGCCGCCCGGCCTGGCCCTGCCGTCAGGGCAGCCGGCCAACACAGGCCGACCGCGACCGATCACCTGGCGTGAGCCGAGGCAGGGCCCCAGCCCTGCCCTCCGCTGGCATCGACCCGGGGATGTTTAATCCGGACCCCCACCCCCCATGCCTACAGTCGGCCCAAGAATCTTCTCCCGGTTCCGAGGCCGGTCCGTGTTGTCCAAGCATGGGCTCGGTGGGCCCCTTCTGGACTGTGAACCTGGGTACGTCTCCCACCCCATGCAGGAGGGCAGGGACCAACCAGAGTCGCTGTCTCCCAGTCGGACCACGCAGGGGAAGCATCGCCAGCAGAGCCCCCCAGGAAGCCCCGGAAGACCCGGGGCAAGGGAGGATGCTGACGCGCTCCACGTCGTCTCAGAGAGGCACTGACGGCCTCTCAGAGGGTGTCCTCGTCAGGCTTGTGCGAGGTCTCGCCTGGCAGCGTGCCAAGCCATCCGCTCAACCTTGGTTGCGTGCCACCAGCACCCACTGGCGTGGGTGATGGAGTCGATGAGCAGAACCCACTTCCCGCAGGGCGTGCCCTGACTGGTGGGCTGCAGGCAGCGGATGCGCGGGGAGGTCTTGGCGGTACGACGCACCCGAGGCGGCCGCGTCTGCGCGGTAGCGAAGACCTCAGTCGTCAGCTCGGACGAGACGGGGGCGATGGCCCCCGACGTGCCGAAGAGCTGGGAGCGCAGGCTGGCCCGCAAGCCGGCCAGAGCGGTCTTGAAGTTGGTCATGGTGGTCCTTGGTCAAGGCCGTCGCCTTGGACGACGGCATGGCTGAGGGCGGGGTCCGCTGGTGCGGCCCCGCTGGTCAGTGAGGTGGATCGACGCCGGCAGGCGGCGGAGCGGGACGGCGACCTTGGAAGAGGGCGACGCCCCGAGCAGGTACGACCAGGACAGGGAGAGCGGGCCTTCAAGCCCGCTCGTCTCCGCCGTGATCTGAGATGGCACGACGCTTCGAGCGTCGGTGCCTGCTGGTCCTTCATCCCTGAGTCGGTCGCCGTCTCCGGGGAGCCGGCCGACCCCCGGGGAGGCCGGGATCGATGTCATGCGAGGGCCCGAAGCCCTCGCTGATCTACAGGTTGCACCACCGGGTTGTCAGGGGTGCAGTGCAGTGTGCGAGCCCCTGACCTGCGGAAACACCGAGAGCTACGCGCTGCGTGCAACACCCTGTGCAAGGGCAAGACGAGCTTGGAAGGCGGCCCCGCGCCTGCCACCACCGATGGCGTTGCGCCAGGTGCCGACCGTTCCGCCCAGACCGTCGGCTAGGGCTTGGGCTCGAGCGCCGATGGTGGGCAGCTTCTCCAGGTCGTTGTCCAAGTAGAAGGCCGCGGCCTCCTCGAGGGTGGCCTGACGCTGCGGTCCACGCTCTCGGCGCAGGCTGGCTGGATCGAGCTGGAAGTCTGTCCCGTGCTCGGTGCCGAGCTGCAGCGTGAAGTCCTGGGCAGCGAGGCCGGTGTGCCCCTCGCTGCGCAGTCGGATGCTCCCGGGCTGGGGCCCGGGGGTGACCGTGGCCTGCTGACGGAAGGACTGCCCCATGACCGAGTGCCCGATGGCTCGGGCCTCGGGGCCTTCTGTGCCACCGTCCTTGATGTGGGCCAGCACCACGCTGGCGCACCCACGCTGCTGGAACACGTCCAAGCCGTTGAGGATCGGCTTGACCGCGCCGTCGTCGTTCAGGCTGCCGGTCACCAGGCGAGTGAGGTTGTCCACGATGAGCAGGGTGCGGTCGTCCGCCCGTACCGCATCGGCCAGGTTCTGCCACCAGTCGATGCCCACCCCGTGCGGGTAGGCGACCGCGTACAGGTGGCCCAGTCCTCGAGGGACGCCGGCCGCGCGGAAGGAGCGAGCGCGTTCGCTCAGCCCACCGGACTCAGCGGTCACCAGGACGACGCGCTCGATGCAGGACTCCAACGGCAGGACCCGGCCCACCGGCTGGCCCAATAAGGCACAGGCGGCCAGGTGGTCCGCGAAGCGGGACTTACCGACGTTGCGCTTGCCGATGAGCAGGTTCGGGCCGTGGATCAACAGGCCCTCCACCAGCCACTCGGGGTTGCGATCGGCCAGGTCGTAGAGGTCGTCGAGGGTGTGGATCTGCAGGTCGTTGCGGTGCAGCGCCGCCAGCGCGCTCACCGGGTCACCTGGGCATCGATCCAGGCAGCGACCTCGGACAGGCGGAAGCGCAGATGACCACCGAGGCGGTAGGCCGGCAGCGCGCCGGCCCTGGCCTGGGTCTGGACCCACTGCTCAGTGTGGCCGATGAGCTGGGCGATGGTCGTGGTGCCGACCAAAGACTCAGGGTCCTGAGTCGGCTGGATGTTGGAGGGCAGGGTGAAGCCCATCAGGGGGTCTCCTGACGTGGATGGAGTGGGATCGACGCCGATCGGCGTCCTCAGCACTTTCGGACCAAGCGCCCTAGAAGATGAGGTGCTGATCTACGGAAGCGCCCGTGAGAGCGCCTCGCATATGCCACTGGTCACGCGGGCTCAAGTCCGCGAAGCTGCCTGCAGACGTGAGCAGGAGGATGTCGTGACCTGGTTGGACGTAGCCGCCATCTCCGGCCTCATCGTGGCCTGGCAGGTAGTGCTGACCCTGATGCTGCGCCGCGCTCTAAGGCGGATGGAGCGACGGCTGACGCATCAGATGGAGAGAGTGGGCTCGTGAGCTGGTCGACGTTCTGGCCCATGCTGGGAGTCGTGGCGGCCATGTGCCTGCTGCTGGCCCCGATCCTGTATCTCCTCGTGCGTCGGGAGCTGCGCCGGAGCTTCGCGCCGCTGCGTCTGGACGTGGCGGGGCTGGAACAAGGCCCGGGCAGCTTGGGTGAGCTCACCCAGGACTTGCAGAGCATCTCGGACAAGCTGGACAGCATCCATGACTCCGTGCGAGATGCGGGAGGGTGCGTCCACGACGGAGAAGTCCCTGAAGGAAGGCGCGCATGACCCTGAGCTGGGTAGACGTGGCAGTGCTGGACGGGCTGGTCCTGCTCCTACTCGGGCTGTGGGGGATGACCGTAGGAAGCAGCTTCCGGAGGGCGTGGCGCCAGGGAACAGAACGCACGACACAGCGGCGGGAGTGGCGGGGAAGCCGAACTACCTGATTTGGCTAGCGAGTCAGGGACTGCCTACCTGAAGAAAATCGGAGCACGGTCGGCGTGTCCGACGGAGTGACAGCGATCTTGCTGCCACGGTTGCCCACCATGACGGGGCTCACGGCGCAGGAGTGGACCTCCGCGCACTGGCGTCCCCGCCGCCCCCTGGCCACCGACGACCTGACCCTGGGCTGCTGGCGCCAGAGCCGGGAGCAGGCCCTAGAGCGGCTCTACGTCGAGCACTCCCCCAAGGCGCTGCTGTCGATGCTCGTCGTCGACGTCGACCACCCCGACACCCTCATGCGCGCCATCGGCCTACCCCGCGCCCACCCCGAGCCGTCGTGGGTGGCCGAGGGCCTGTCCGGGCGCGGGCACGTCGGGTGGGTGCTGTCGGCGCCGGTGTGCCGTACCGACGCCGCCCGCCCCGAGCCGTTGGAGTTCGCCGCCCGCGTCCAGGAAGGTCTGCGCCGTGCCGTGGACGGTGACCCCGGGTACGCCGGCCTGCTGACCAAGAACCCCACCCACGACGGCTGGTACCCCACCTGGGGCCGGGCCGAGGCCTACGAGCTGCGCGACCTGGCCCGCGGCCTGGGCGACCTATTCCCCCGCGCGCTGCCCAAGCGGGCCGCCGAGCAGACCGGCCTGGGCCGCAACGTCCACCTCTTCGACACCCTGCGCCTGTGGGCCTACCGCGCCCGCTACCGCTACACCGACCGCCAGGAGTGGGAGCAGACCGTCCTGGCCTACGCGCTGAACGTCAACACCGAGTTCGTCGTCCCCCTCGGCGTACCGGAGGTCAGCGACACCGCCCAGTCGGTGGCCCGGTGGGTCTGGCGCCGATTCTCCCGCGAGGGCCTGGTCGTCATCCAGACCGTTCGCGGCCAGCGTCGTGCTGCCCAGCCCAGCGCCGCCGAGGCCCGATCCAAGGGCGCTGCCACGACCAACCGCCTCAACGGCCCCGCCGTACAGGAAGGGCGTAGCCGCGGAGGGCGGGCTAACACTCCTGCCCAACTCGAGGCACGACGAGCCAACCTCGCCAAGGCACACTCGAAGCGCAAGGCACTACGCGAAGCGGTGCGGGAGGTGATTTGACGGTGGCTGCGACCGATCGTCGTCGTCGGACGATGACAGCTCGTGAGGCGGCAGCTCGGTTCGGGCTGGCTCCTCGGACCATCCGCGACATCGTGGCTGAGCCTCGTGAGGAGTACCTGGCCCGTGCCAAGGCGCGACGAGACCATGCCGTCGAGCTGCGTAGCCAAGGCATGAAGCAGCGCGAGATCGCTGAGGCGATGGGTGTACCCATCGGCACGGTCGGACGGCTGCTGTGGGAGGCCAAGAAGCTCGCAGCCGAGGATGCTGAGCGCACCGCACAGGAGGTCCTGCAGGAGCGCGAGAGCGCTTAGCCAGCCCCTGGTGTGGGATGCGTGCCGCCCCGCACCTCCTGAGCCGACGCCCTACCTCCTCTTACGACCAGCAGCCCCCGGGGTAGTCGGGGTGTCCTTGATCTCTCGCACGATCTCCTCATGCGACAGATCCGCCAGCAGCCGCTTCATGGCCAGGCGGACCACTGCGGACTTGCTTACGTCCAGGCGTGGACGCTGGGACGTGCCCAGGTAGCGCAGCGCTTCCAGTGCAGCGTCTTGGTCCTCGTCCAGGTAGACCGCGACCTTCCGCAGGTCCGGGGCCTTGGCAGGGGGCTCGGCCGGAGCGCTCACCTGCGGGGTGGGCTCATTGACCGGAGCGGGCTTGAGGGGGCCTGTGGGCTCCTCTGAGAGCCCCGGGAACTGCTGCTGACCCTCAGGCACCTCCGGTGCTCCTGGGGCTTCCTGGGGCCGCGTAGCGGCTGCCTCGGGCGCGGGTGCCGGGTGCTGGGGTGGGAGCACTCGCCGGCTCTTGGCCGACGGTGGGGGCGGCTTGCGCTTGGCGCGGTCGGCGCGGGCGTCCAGGGCGTCCAGTCCGTTGCTCACTCGGGGTACCTCTTCACCAGATCGGCCAACTCGTGCAGGGCGTCCACGACGGGCTGCAGGGCCTTGGCGGGACGGGGCTCGGCGGTCATGGCCATGCGCTTGCGGCGCAGGCCCACGGCGCTCACGGCAGGGATCGGTGGGCCGACGCGCACCGGGGTGCCCGTCACCATCTCGCGCAGCTTCTTGCGGCTCTGTGCGTCCGGGACGCGCGGGACCATGTTGGGCACCAGGACCAGCGGGTAGTCCGCCATCTCCGTGACCATGCCGGCCGTGGCCTCGAGCTCCTTGACCCGCAGCGGGACCGGGGAGACAACGACCTGGGAGACGGCGCAGGCTCCATCGCTCCACGCGCTCCATCCGGGGTGGGTGTCCACCACGACCCACTCGGTGTCCCACTCCCCCGCCCAGCGCTGCAGGGCGCTGGCCACGTCCTCCGAGGACGGATCCAGGTAGACCAGGTTCGGGTGCCCCGGCACCAGATCAGGCTTGCCGTGGCCGCGTAGGGGTCGCGGCGTGCGGTCCTTCTCGAAGGCGTCCATCAGCGGGACCGTGGTGCGGTCCTCATGCCGGTAGCCCCAGACGCGGGAGGCGCTGCCCTCGTCCCACTCGAAGTCCACCAGCGGCGCGCTCAGCAGCTGCGCCAGCTCGTAGGCGACGGTTGTTTTCCCCACTCCCCCCTTGCGGGAGTGGACGGTGAGGATCTTGGTCACGGTCGCAAGGTAGCTGTGCCGACCCATCGATACAGGGATGTAGGGATCTCTCGACGTGTCGACCAGTTAATACATCGATCTGTTGATGTAGCGATCTGTCGACAGAATAACGCTCCCAGCAACTGTCGTCTCTTGGATCCACCACCAAGGGCGTATCGGCGCCCTCGCTCCTCTCACCCCGTCACGTCGACTTCATGTTCTACGGCGCGGACTACGAGCTCATGTTCGTCCTCGACGAGATCCACCTCGGTCACGGTGACGGTCAGGTCGTCAGCGGTGATGTCATGACCGGTCATGACCGTCACGGTGACGGAGGTAGGCCCATCTACTGGCAGCGCCACGCCGACCGGAAGGCGGCGAGGGTAGATGGGCTCTGGTGAGCAACGAGTCCAGCGCTGGGGGTCCTCATAGGTACAGGGGTGCTCCGCTTTCCGACCTTGGGGAGGTCTGGTCGTGACGCTTGGCCTCAAGCGGGTCAAGCCCGCGACCCCTGCCCTGTGGACAGACCACTGTTTCGGACGCCGGGCTTGTCCGGGCGGTCGTGCATCATCAAGGGGAGGGATCACCAAGAGCGACACCCAGTACGAGGACCGGGCCCAGCCCGTGCCCCTCAGCATCGGAGGTCAGGAGACTCCTCAACGCAAGAAGCGGCCCCAACAAGGCCGGGTGTTCCACCACCCGGAGCCCCTTGCCAGGACCGCTAGTCCATCTCGCCGCAACCAACGAACAAGAAGGAACCGTTCCGATGATGACTCATGCCGTCCACCCTCAGCGACCCCTGCGCCCGACTGACCTCGTTCGGCTGCTGCTCGCGGCCTGGCTGCTGGTGACGATCCCTGCGGTGCTCGTCTACGCCCCGGACACCGCTCCGGTCCTGATCTGGGCCCAGGGCGGTCTCGGGTGCGTGCTGCTGGGGATCGACCTCCCGAGGCGTCTGCTGGCGCTGGCGCACTCGTAGCTCTGGACGGTCACCGGCTGGGTCGCCGCTCGGGCTTCCCCTCCCCAGCCGCGCTCAGCCGGTGACCTGAGAGCAGTGCAGCACCGAGGTCCGACATGACGCCCAAGCCGACGGGGGGAGTGAAGCCCCAGGGCGTCGAGGTCGATCCATCAACGGTGACCTCTGCTGCGACTTCCCAGCGCGCCCGTCAGGTGCGCACGACGGTGACCGCTGCCCGTCATGGGCAGTCGTGGACGGCGGCTGAGGACGCCGAGCTGGCGGCCTGCAGCAGCAACAACGACCTCGAGGCGTTCGCGCTGCGCTGGGGTCGGCGGTTCCTCCGGTCGAGCAGCGCCGTCGTCGTCCTCGTCCCCGTCCTGACCGGGTGCCAACAGGCACCGGCTGGGTGTGATGAGCCAGGAGGCCGACGGCTGATCGTCGTCGTAACTGACCGGTAGGACTGGCCCATGAGCGACGACCAGCAGCCCCTGCTCACCAGCGACGACCTGACCGAGGAGCAGCTGGCCTGGGCCCCGGCCAGCGCTGAGGAGCTGGCAGGTCAGTGGCCGATGGCTCGCAAGATCGAGATGTGGGACGGCGACCCGATGTTCTACGCCTTGGAGGAGTGGGACTGGCGGTCGGTGGCGCTCGCTGCCCGGACCTTCCCGGGCGTGCGCGTGGAGCTGCTGGACCCCTGGCACCTGGCAGTGCGACTGAGTCGCTGAGCGGGAGGGCCACCGGCCTCCCGCTGCTGGGTCTTCCCCACCCGAACAACGGGAGACCGACGACCTGGATGCACTGCACCACCGAGGTCCGACACGCTGGCACCGAGCACTTCCCCATGAAGATCCGTTGTGGTCCACGCTGGAAGTACGAAGAACGGACAGGGGTCCGTCAGGAAGGAAGCTGGATGACGTTGGCATGACCAGGCGCTTGTATGCGGCCTGGTCGAAGTTCCACGACGCTCGCTCATAGCGACGTCGTGACCTCTTCTGCCACGTCACGGAGTTGCCTTGTCTCGCTTCAACCTGTCCACCGTCGTCGTCCTCGTCATCGTCGGCCTGTGCGCCTACTGCGTGCTCACGTCCGCCGAGGCCGCTGTTCTCACTGCCGTAGCTGCTGTCTTGACCGCCTTGGCTGGTCTGGTGGCTGTTCTTGGCCGTGGCGGGAGGGACGGAGGCCCGGGTCCTACCGCCTGAGGTGCCCTTCGGTGGGGGACTTGAACCCCCACCGAAGTCACCGCTGGTCGTTGAGGAAGTCCACCAGGTCATCGGGCTGCAGGTAGCCCAACGGGCCGTCATCGACACCGGAGCGGCCCAGCGGCACCACGGTGACGCCGGCCTTCACCAGACCGCGCTGCATGTCCTCGGGTAGCAGGTCGTCCTGAGCCAGGCGCAGCGCCCTGCGCCGGGTGGCCTCATCGGCCTCGCGCCACCAGGAGGCGATGGCCTCGCGCTGAGTCACGAGCGGCGGAGGTCCTTGACCTGAGACCGCAGGGCGTGGAGGTCGGCGACCAGGGGAGCCAGCTCGCGGCGGATGGTGCGGTCCACCAGGAACGTGGCCAGTCGGATGGTCCCGAAGACCACGCCGGCCATGACCAGGGCGAAGAGAACCACCAAGGTCCAGCCCAGCACCGGGCTCACGACTCCGCCCCTTCCAACGTGGTGACCAGGGTGCGCAGGTAGGAGCGCAGGTCGTTGGCGGCGAAGGCGCTCACGTCCTGCTGCTGTTCCCAGCGGTCCACGTCGCTGCTCAGACGGTCCAGGGTGCTCAGCGCGTCCAACACGCGCTGCTCGAGTTCGCTCATGCCTCAGCCGTGCCCGGCTCGGTGCTGCCCAGCGTGCTGGCCAGGGCCTGCAGCTGGACGCGCAGGTACGCGGTGGTGGACACGGCGGCCTCCTCCCGCTTCTCCCAGCGGTCCAGCTGGGCGTTCATGCGGTCCATGGTGTCGCTCATTCGCGCGAAGTCCACGCGCTCGAGGGCGTCCAGGGCGACCATCAAGCGCTGTTCGACCTCGCTGGCCGGCGGGTGCTGGGCGGCCTCGTGGCAGGTGCAGCTGCACGCCTCGGCAGCTGCCCGATCCTCAACAGGGTCGGTTTTTTCGCCGCTCTTCGTCCCGAACTGGATCTCATCCCAGCTGGGTACGGGCCGCTTGCCTGCGGTGCTGCCCCTCGAGGCACCTCTTCTGACCACGTGACCCTGCTTGAACTCGGGCATGAGGAGTCCTCCAAGGCGTGGTCTGGGGTGTGAACTGACGGAGCTTGGCAGAAGAGGTTGGCCCCGTCTACGGGGGCCAGATCCAGGTCAGATCCCGTAGCGAAGGCGATGCCCCGGCTGCCATCTCGGCGGAGTCAGCGGCGGTTGCTCCGTGATGGCCTGCTCCCCGTTGAGCAGATGGACGGTGAACAGCCCCGCCTGTTCTCCGGTCCAGTAGAGCTGATCGAACAACCAGTCACAGGTGACGAAGAGCTGTCCGAAGGCGGGTGCGTTGAGGCGCCCAACCCGTTGAGCCCGCTTGTCGTCAGCGGGGACGTTGACGTGGAGGAACCACCCCTGAGCATCCAGCAGCACCGACGTGGTGGCGCTGTGACCCAGATGGTCTCGGGCGTCCTTGAGCTGGTTGAAAGCTTGCGGCGCGTTGGCCAGGTGGTCGGCGGAAGACAGCTCTACTGCGATCTCTCGAACGGCTCGCATCCGATCCTCGTCTCGCATGGTGGTCAGCACTCGCTTCTGGACCAGCCACTCGATCCCTGGGGCCTTCACCACCAAGTAGCGGCTCACCAAGTGGTCGCACAGCGACTGGACTTGAGAGAACTTCCCCAGCAGGTGCAACGCCGCCTCAGGCAGGCGGGAAGGGTCGTCCCAGATGGTGTCTTCGGCGCTGTAGAGGTTGCGCCCGACGAAGCTCACCTCATGCCACCCAGGTCAGCAGCGGCCTGCGACTTGTAGACGGACTGGACGGTGGACACCCGCCAGGTCGTGCCGCCCCGGGCGGTCGGCACCCCATCTGCCACCAGGGCGTCAGCGATGGACTGCCAGGTGGCTCCACCGTCTCGCGCCGCGACGACGCGGCGCACGACCTCAAGGGGCAGCGACTGGGGACGGCCCAGCCGGACGCCTGCGGCCTTCTTGGCCGCCAGGGCGTCCTTGGTGCGCTGACCGATCAGCCGGCGTTCGTAGTGGGCCATGGAGGCCACGACGTGGGCCTGCAGCTCACCTGCGGGCGTGGTGGTGTCCACGCCCAGATCCAGGCAGACCAGCGACCAGCCGCGCCGCTGGGCGCGGTCCAGCAGTCCGGTGAAGTCGTGGACCGACCTCGAGAGGCGGTCCAGCTTGGTGACCATGAGCACGTCGGCCCGGTGCGCGTCCAGGCGCGTCAGGGCCTCGGTGAGTGCGGGCCGGTTGAGGTTCTTGGCGGAGTACCCCGCGTCCTCGACCAGCTCGAGGTCCCAGCCCCTGCGCTGGGCCTCTGCCTCAAGGGCAGCGCGCTGGGCAGCCAGGCCAGCTCCGCTGCTGGCCTGCTCCTCGGTGGAGACCCGCAGGTACCCCAGTGCTCGCGGCGGCTGGTGCCGCGCGTCCGGTGTCATGGCCCAATTCTACCAGCAATCGGAGG
>NZ_JBGGTQ010000014.1 GCF_041320705.1 Kineococcus mangrovi | reverse complement strand
CGCCAGCGCTGATGGTACTGCTCGGGAGACTGGGTGGGAGAGTAGGACACCGCCGGCCACTCATCTTTGGTGAGTGAGTACGTGGTTGAGGGGAGTGGCACCGCCTGCGGGTGGTGCTGCTCCCCTCTTCTGCGTTCCCGGGGGTCCCGCGAGCGGGGGAAGCACCCCCCAGCGGTCAGCTCGCGGGTGTCCAGCCCAGGTGGGGTGCCACGTGCTCGGCGACCGCCGTGAGCACGCGCCGGTGGGCCTCGGGGGAGCCTTCCGCGGGAAGGACGATCACGAGACCGTTCGTCTCCTCCACGACTTCGTCTGCCTTCAGCACCTCGACGATGCGGTCGGGGTCACCGCTGAGAGCCGCGCTGTACCGCACCGGGAAGGGTGCGTCGCCTGTGGGCCGGCCGTCGGACGTCATGCCGGATGCGTAACCGTCGAGGAAGGAGCGGTGGTCCTCGGCGTCCTGGGCCGAGAGGAACGGCAGCACGATGCGCCCCGCGGAGGCGCGGGCGTCACGGCGCCCCGCGTGACCGGCATCGGCGAAGGCCTTGCGGTAGCTGCGGATCTGACGCGCCTGGACGACGTCGAACGGTTCGCCCGTCTCCTCGGTGTTGAGGGTGGAGACCTGCAGGTCGAAACCCTGCTGGCCCGTCCGGACGGCCGTCGCCTCGCTCCCGGCCCCGTACCAGAGCCGGTCCGCGAGGCCGGGGGCGTGCGGGGTGACCGTGAGGTCCCCGCCGGCGGGGATCCCCATGTACTGCGCGGCGGCCCGCGCCACGGGTTCGCCGGCGATCGCCCGCCGGAGGACGTCGATGCGGTGCTGAGCCTCCCCCGCGAAACCACGGGCCGAGGTGCCGTGGACGACGTCGAGCGTCGTCGCCAGGGGGGCGATGCCGTTGCTGAGCCCCAGCTCGAGCCGCCCACCGGACAGCAGGTCGACCGTCGCCGCGTCCTCGGCGAGACGCAGCGGGTCCTCGTACCGCATGGGGATCACCCCCGTCCCCAGGGCGATGCGTCGTGTCACCTGCGAGGCGGCGGCGAAGAACGTCATCGGTGACGACAGGTAGGGCTCGTGGTGACGGACCCGCACCCAGGCCGAGTCGTACCCCAGCTCCTCCGCGTGCCGCACGAGGGCGAGCCCGTCGCGCAGCGCCCGGCCGGCGCCACCGGACCCCTCGTCCGCCACGAAGGTGAGGAAGCCCAGCTCGAGCCGCCGCCGTCCGCCCGCCATGCCCATGTCGACCACCAAGTGCTAGTAGCTTCAAATACCAATGGTCGACGGTACTGCGGCTCGCCACCGAACGGCAACGTCAGGTCACGGGTCCCGTCCGGCTGTGGACGGCTCCGGCCGGTCGACCTCCGGCAGCGCTACCGTCGTCCCGTCGGACCGGACCGGGGGGAGAGACGTGCGTTACGGCGTGGTGACCGAGGAGTTGGCGTCACTGGCAGCTGCCACCCGACCCCGCTCGTCGCCGGTGAGCGCCCACGCGGGAGCCCTGCGATCGGCTGCGGACACCAGTGGTGCGTGGGCCGTCGGCCGAGCCAGCACGGCGGCACGGGCCCTCTTCGACACGTTGGCGCAGGCGGCCGCGGAGGCGGCGGCCGGGCTCGAGCAGTTGGGCGACCAGGTCGCCGCGGCGGGCGGGCAGTACGAGGCGGCGGACGGCCACCTCGTGCAGCCTCCGTGAGCCCCGGCCGATGCCATCCGGGTGGTTCCCCGCCCGAGACCTCGTCCGCCGCGGCTGCGCGACCGACGACTGGGAGGTGAGCACCGAGGTCCCCAGCCCCGCGCGCAGTCCGCTGCGGGTCCGCCGCGTCCGCGGCCTCCTGCACGGGCTGGCCGTCGGGGAGGTCATCGCCGCCAGGCCCGCGCCGACGGGGGTCCTGCAGCACGGGGTCGCCGCCCAGCTGGCGTGCTTCACCGCGGCAGCCGGCATCCGGACGGCTTTGAGGGCGCGCCCGCAGCAGCCGGTCGACCCGCGCGCCGACCTGCTCGAGGCCTACCGTCGCTGGGCGCAGGTCCGCCAGGGCACGCAGGTGCCCGCTGCCCGCACGGCCTGGCTGGACGAGGTCACCCTGCTGAGCCGGGCCGCGGGCGACCCGCGGGACACCCTCCGCGCCCTCGTGGCCGGTGGTGCCGGTACGCCCGCGGACCCCGTCACGACCGCTGACGGCTGGCACGCCCTCGTCCGCGCCCTGCCCCTGGCCGCTCACGTCGAACGGGACGCCCGACGGGCGGTTACCGCGGCCGTCGACTCGGCCGCCCTCACCCACGGGCTCCGCGTCTTCGCCCCCACGGCCCTCGCCGTCCTCCTCGCCGCCGCCGCGCTCCGCACGGGCGACCCCGTCGAGGCGATCGCCTCGGGGTTGCGCGACGCGGTCCTGCTCGGCGTGGACTTCGCGGCCGTCGCCGTCGTCGACGACGCCGTGCGCGCCTCGCGGGAAGCTCCCACCTCGGGCGTCGTCCTGCGCAGCGGTGCGCCGGGCGGCAGCGCCGCGGCTGCCCTGTGGGGGGCCACGTACTGCGTCCTGAGCCACCCCGGGGACGTGGACGCCGCCCTCGGCCTCGCCGGGTCGGCGGGTCACCCCGACGCGGTCGGCGCGGTGACGGCCGCGTTCCTCGGAGCCGCGCACGGGGCCGACGCGCTGCCGCAGTCCGTCCTCACCCGCATCGACCTCGCCTACGTCATCGACCGGCTGGCGCGCGACCTCGCGGTCGTCGACGGTCTCGGCGCCGAGGAGGCGGCCGGGGTCGAGGTGGACTGGCGACGTCGCTACGGACTCGGCTGACCCGCACGCCCCACGGGCGGCAACCGCGGATGGACCGCCCCCGACGAGGTCGTGAGGAGCGGTTCCCGGCCGTTCCTCCCCGGCGTTCCCGGCGACTCGACGGCCACCCTGCACGTGCTCCTCGCGGACGGGCGGTTCGCCACGCGTGCCGTCGACGTCGCGCTTCCCACGTCGCCGGCCCCGCCGCCCCGGTCTCGCGCCCCTCCTCGTCCCTGGCCGCACGCGGCGACGGAGAGCGTGGAGCCGGTCAGGGGACGAGGATGGCGCGGCCGCGCACCCGCCCGCCGTCGAGGTCGTCGAGCGCCGTCTGGAAGTCGTCGAGGGCGTGCTTCACGGTGTGCAGCTTCACCAGGCCGCGCGCGGCCAGGGCCATGAGTTCCGTGAGGTCGTTGTAGGAGCCGACGAGGTTGCCGATGATGTTGATCTCGGTGGAGATGACGTCGATCGTGGGGACGTCGATGTTCTCGCCGTACCCGACGACGTGGTAGTCGCCGGCCTCGCGCAGCATCTTCAGCCCCTGGGCCGTCGACCCGCCCTCACCCACGAAGTCGACGACGACCTCGGCCCCGTGCCCCCCGGTGAGGTCGAGGACCTGCTCGACGTGCGACCCGTCGGCGACGATCCCGTGGTGCGCGCCGATCGACTCCGCGAGCTCCACCGCCTCGGGGTTGCGGTCGACGACGACGATCTCGGCCGCCGTCGTGGCGGCGAGGACCTGGATGCCGATGTGCCCGAGTCCGCCGGCGCCGATGACGACGACGCGGTCGACGGGCCGCAGACGCCGGGCCGCCTTGGCCGCCGCGTGGTAAGCGGTGAGGCCGGCGTCGGCCAGCGCGGCGACGTCGGACGGTTCGAGGCTGTCGTCGATCTTCACGACGCTGCGCGCCGACGTCTTGAGGAACTCGGCGTACCCGCCGTCGCTGTCGATGCCGGGGAACACCTTGTTCGCGCAGTGCACGTCGTCACCCGACCGGCACGCCCGGCACAACCCGCACGTGATGTTCGGGTGCAGGATGACCGTGTCCCCCTCGGCGACGTTGGTGACCGCCGACCCGACGGCCGCGACCCAGCCGGCGTTCTCGTGCCCGATCGTGTACGGCAGCCTGACGCCGGACTTCTCGGCCCACTGGCCCTCGAGGATGTGCAGGTCCGTGCGGCACACCCCGGCGCCGCCGATCTTGACGATCACGTCGAGCGGGCCGGTGACCTCGGGGACGGGGACGTCCCGCATCTCGAGCTTCTGGTGGTACCCGGTGACGCGGACGGCTCGCATGGTGCTCACGCGGACTCCCTGGGACTGGTGGCGGCGCCGGTGACGACGGCGAGGGGCAGCAGGGGGTGGTGCCCGCGCAGGTCGGCGGGTTCGGACCCCTCGGGCCGGAACGCCTGGTCGGCTTCCGACCCCGGGTAGCGGGTGGCGAGCAGGCCGCGGCAGAAGTGCGCGTTCCCGTCGATGGAGATGCGCGTCGACCGGGCCCGGCGCAACCGCGACGGGACCTCCTCGCGCGGGTACGGGGTGCCGTGGTCGTCGACGAGGACGGGCGCCGACGGGTCGGTGCTCAGGCCGAGGGCCTCGCGCCGCCGCAGCAGGGCGTCCCTGGTCCGCTCGTCGCGCAGGTCGGCCAGCGTGACGTCCCCGAGGTCCTCCTCGCGACGGTCGGCGTCGGAACGCAGCAACGTCGTCAGCGCACGTTCCACCGCCGCCGTGTGCGCCTTGCGGCGGAACGTCAGGCGCAGCTCGTCCAGGTCCTGCTCGGCCTCGTGCCGGAACGTCCCGCGGTACCCGGCGTCGGCGGCGAGGCCCGCGTTGATGAGGCCCGAGTCGTGGTGGTCGTCGAGCTCGACGACGACGCGCCGCACCCACGGCAGGTCGTTCAGCACGTCCTTGGCGTCCGAGGCCATGAGGTAGGCGAAGTTCGGCGAGCAGAAGGACGTGGGCAGGCGCAGGTGCACCACCACGTCCGCCTCCTCGACCGTGAGCGAGCGGACGAACCCCAGGTCGGTGATCGGTTCGTCGAGCTCGGGGTCCAGGACCTGGGACAGCGCCTGGAAGGCCCTGTCGCGCAGGTCGTCGTGGAGGTCGGGCAGGACGGCGGTCATCACGCCACCGCCACGGCCTGCGGCTCGGCGTGCTGCGGCGGGTTCGCGACCTGCAGCTCGGCCGGCACGGGGATGTCGTAGACCGCGGCGGCGTTCAGGCCGAGGATCTTCTTCTTCTGGTCCGTCGTCAGCGGCGCGTACTCGCTCATGTCCTCGGGGATCTGGAAGTCCACGAACGTCTCGACGAGCCACTTCGGCGTCCACAGCGCGTAGTCGCTGGAGAAGAAGATCCGGTTCTCGTCGAGCCAGTAGAGGAGTTCGCCGATGATCTGCGCGAAGTAGCGCGGCCGGGTGTGGATGAACGGCATCGCGACCGCGAGGCCGGCGTACACGTTCGGTTCCTGCGTGGCGATCCAGCAGAAGTCCTCCAGGCGCGGCAGCCCGCAGTGCTCCACCACGAAGTTCAGGTCCGTGAAGTCGGTCGCGACGTGGTCCACGTCGGCGACGTCGAACGCGTCGCGGTCCAGCGGCCGGATCGTGGGTCCCTTGTGCACGTGGACGTTCTTGATCCCGACCTCGCGGCACACTTCGAGGTACCTGTACGTCCAGGGGTCGCTGAGCTTGTAGCCGCGGGAGTCGCCGTGCCAGTCCGCCGTGTAGAGCTTGACGCCCTTGAGGTGCATCTCCTGCGCGTCCCGGCGCAGGCGGTCCAGTCCCCGCTCGCCGTCGCGCGGGTCGAAGTAGTGGTTGTAGGTGAGCTTGTCGGGGTTGGCCGAGGCGAGCTCGAACGCCTCCTTCGTCTGACCGAACCCGTTGACGTAGAACTCCCCCAGCCGGGCCGGCTGGAAGATCGCGTGGTCGACGTAGCCGTCCTGGAACAGGTCCCTCACGAGGCGTTCGCCGCCCTGGTACAGGTACTCCTCGTACGGCCACAGCTCCGAGGCCGGGCTGAGGTTGCGGTGGTAGTCGTAGAAGCAGTCGATGAACTGCTTGCCGTGGACGTTGCGCTGGTTCTCCGGTCGCGCGTCCCACAGGGCGATGTGCGCGTCGAGGATGAAGTACTTCTCGCCGTCCTTGGTGTACATGCTGCTGCTCTCCATCTCCGGTGACGGGGCGGTGCGTTGGCACGACGGTAGGCAGGAGTCGGCTCCCGCGGGCGTCCCCCGTGTCTCACTTTGAGACGCCGAGGTCTGTCCTGTCGCGGTCGCCGGACGTACCGTGGTCGCACCCGAGGGAGGGGGAGGCCGTGGGCGAGGGAGCTCCTGGACGACGTCCCGATCCGCACCCGCTGCGCGCCGGGGTGCCGGTGGGGGACCGGGTGGTCGCGTCCTGGCGGCGCAGCAGCGAGTACGGCGTGCCCACCGAGGCCGTCGAACCCGTCTTCTCCGGCACCTGGGAGCGGGAGTCGCTGTTCTTCGAGTGCGGCCGGGAGGTGCTCACCGACCTGCACCGCACGCTCGTCGACGAACCCCTCGGCCTCATGCTCACCGACGCCGAGGGCCTCGTGCTGAACCGCCTGTCGGGGGACACGTCGCTGCTGCGCAGCCTCGACGCCGTCCACCTCGCCCCGGGGTTCGCGTTCTCCGAGCGCGAGGCCGGCACGAGCGGTCTCGGCCTCGCCCTGGCCGACCGGCTGCCGTCGGTCGTCCGGGCCCAGGAGCACTACTCCACGAGCCTGGCCGGGTACACGTGCGCGGCCGTGCCCGTCCTGGACCCCGTGAGCGGGCGCCTGGAGGGCAGCGTCAACATCACGACGTGGGCCGAGCAACCCGGCAGGCTGCTGCTCGCCCTGGCGCAGTCCGCCGCGGGCGCGACGTCGGCCCTGATGCTGGCCCGCTCGCGGGGGCGCTCACCGCGCCCCGCCCCGCGCGGTGAGGTGTTCCACGTGCGGGCCGGGACCCTCGAACCGGGCAGCGGCAGCGTCCAGCCGCTCTCGGCGGTGTGGCGGGACGCGGTGCAGCGCGCCGAGACCGCCGTCCGCGCCGGTCGCGTCGTGATCGCGGTGGGGGAGCGGGGGACCGGCCGGTCCACGCTGCTCGCGCAGGCGGTGCGCCGTGCCCGGCCCCGCGACCGCATCCTGTCCGCGAGCCCGCCGGCCCCGCAGGACCTCGACGCGTGGCTCGCGCTGTGGGCGCCCGAGCTCGGCAAGGCCGACACCTCCGTCGTCGTCGGTGAGGTCGACTCCCTGCCCGCGCGAGCGGCGGAGGAGCTGCGCAAGCTCGTCGTCGCGGCCCGCGCCGCCCGGCCGGGGCTGCCCGTCGTCCTCACCGCCGAGGACCTGGCCGAGGTGCCCGCACCGCTGGCCGGGCTCGTCGACGCCGTCGTGCCCGTGCGCGCGCTGCGCGACCGGCCCGGTGACGTGCTGCCGCTGGCCCACCACGTCGTGCGGCAGACGCGGGGCCGTGACCTCGACATCACCCCCGCGGCCGCCCGCGCCCTGGAGACGTGCCCGTGGCCGGGGAACGTCGACCAGCTGCACCGGGTCGTGCGCCGCGCTGCGCTGCAGGCGGACACGATCGACACCCGGCACCTGCCCCCGGAGGTGTTCAGCGGCTCCGGGCACCGCCTCTCCCGACTCGAGGCGCTCGAGCGCGACGAGATCGTCCGCGTCCTCACGACCCCGGGGATGACGGTGAAGCAGGCGGCCGCCGAGCTCGGCACGAGCCGCGCGACGGTGTACCGGAAGGTGGCGCAGTACGACCTGCGCATCCCGCGGTAGGTCCCGGCCCCGCGTGACAACCTGGGAGGGCACCCGACGCACCCTGGGAGGAACACGCCGTGGCCGGTGGACTCGTGGCCCTGCTCGACGACGTCGCGCTCATCGCGCGGGCGGCGGCCGCCTCGATGGACGACGTCGGGGCCGCCGCGGCCCGGGCCGGCGCGAAGGCCGCCGGGGTCGTCGTCGACGACGCGGCCGTCACCCCGCAGTACGTGCGCGGGCTGTCACCCGCGAGGGAGTTGCCGATCGTCCGACGCATCGCGGTCGGCTCGCTGCGGAACAAGCTGCTGATCATCCTGCCGGTGATCCTGCTGCTCAGTCAGTTCGCGGACTTCCTCCTCACCCCGATCCTCATGCTCGGCGGCGCCTACCTCGCCTTCGAGGGCGCGGAGAAGGTGTGGGCCAAGGTGTCCGGGCACGGCCACGGCCACGACGACGGCCCGAAGGACGAGCAGACGATCGTGTCCGGCGCGATCCGGACCGATCTCATCCTGTCCGCGGAGATCATGGTCATCTCCCTCAACGAGGTCACCGACCAGCCCTTCTGGTCCCGCCTCGTCATCCTCGTCGCCGTCGGCGTCGCGATCACGCTGCTCGTCTACGGAGCCGTCGGGCTCATCGTCAAGATGGACGACGTCGGCCTGGCGCTCGCCGAACGCCCGTCGGCCGGTGTCGCGCGGTTCGGCCGCGGCCTGGTGGCCGCCATGCCGAAGCTGCTGACGGTCCTCACCGTCGTCGGCACCGCCGCGATGCTCTGGGTCGGCGGCCACATCCTGCTCGTCGGCACCGACGAGCTCGGGTTCCACGGCCTCCACGACGTCGTGCACCACCTCGAGGGGGCCGTCCACGGCGTCGCCGGGGTCGGCGGGGTGCTGGGCTGGCTCGTCGACACGGCGTGCAGCGCGGTCCTCGGGCTCGTCGTGGGTGCCGTGGTCGTCCTCGTCGTGACGCTGGTCCGGAGCCGCCGCGCGGCGCACTGACCCCCGGCGCGGCACCGCGCCGACCGGGAGAGGGGCTGCTCACTCGTTCGCCGGATCGAGCGCGCTGCGACCGGCACCGATGGTCCCTGGGGGCGAGACGGGTCCCGGGCCACGACGGGTCGAGCTCTGGAGGCGGTGTGGCGGGCGGTGCGCGCGAGATCAACGGCCGTCGCCGTGTCGGGCCCGTCGCGGGGAGTCCGCTCTCCAGGGGTGCGCCCCTCGCCGGCGCCGTCGTGGGCACCGCCGTCCTGTCGGGCCTGGTCTGGTGGGTGCTGCCCGAGGAGGCCGTGCTGTCACCCTGGTGGACGCAGGTGCTCGGTTGGCCGGTGGCCCTGCTGCTGCGGGTGGACCCGGTGCAGCGGTGGATCGGTGGCGGTCGCCTGGACAACCGCGTCTGGCTCCGGCTCACGATCGCCGGCGCGGTCTTCGCCGCGACCGTCGCGCCGACCGGGATGTCCTTCCTCTTCCCCGCCTTCGCCGCCCTCACCGCCTGCGTCCACCTGCAGTGGAGCGGGTCGCGGGCCTGGCGACCCTGCGTGACGATGACGCTGGCGCTGAGCACGGCGCTGCAGGTCCTGGTGCGAACCGGCTGGCTGCCCACGGCCCTGCCCTGGTCGCTGGACCTGGTGGCCACCGTCATCACGGTCGTGCTGTCCCTGCTCACGATCGGCAACGTCGCTCTGCTCACCGCGCAGCGGGAGACCGAGAGCGCCGCGCTGGACCTCGAGCGGCGCAGCCGGCACGACGCGCTCCTGCACGCCGCCACCCACGACTCCCTGTCGGGGCGGCTCAACCGCGCCGGGCTGCAGGAGCACCTCACCCGGTGCCGGACCGACGCGGTGGGGGTGCTCTACGTGGACCTCGACCACTTCAAACCCGTCAACGACCGGTACGGTCACGCCGCCGGTGACCTGCTGCTGCGGCTGGCCGCGGACCGTCTCGCCGCGCTGCTGCGCCCGGAGGACGGTCTGGGCCGGCTCGGTGGTGACGAGTTCGTCGTGCTGCTGGCCACGGGGGACGCCGCGGTCGTGGCGGACGTGGCCGCCCGTGCCGCCACCGCCCTGCGGGCCCCGTTCGACCTCGACGGCACCCTGGTCCGCGTCTCCGCCAGCGTCGGCACCGCCCTGAGCCTCGAACCGGTCACCTTCGAGGACCTGCTGCGCCGCGCGGACGCGGCGATGTACGCCGAGAAGGTCCACCACCGTCGCCGGGTGGCGCCCGCCGACTGACGGGCTCGGGTGCGCGCCCGACGCCACCGTGCGGGTCGACCGGCGGCGCCGGGGCACGGCCACCGCGCGCCGAGGTGTTCGAGGGGGTCGAACACGCGCGGGCGCGGGTGCCGTGTCGGACCCGTCTGCGATGGTCTCCCCGTTCCACAGCGAGGAGAGACCCGTGACAGCGCTCGACCCCACCCCACCGCTCCCGCGGACGGTCGCCCGGCGGTACCGGCACCGGTACGCCGTCCTGGACGTCGAGACGACGGGTCTGCGCCCCGAAGCGGGCGACCGGGTCGTGCAGGTCGCCGTCTGCCTGGTGGACCCCCGGGGTGTCGTCGAGCGGTCCTGGTCCACCCTCGTCGACCCCCGGCGCGACCCCGGTCCCGTCCACGTCCACGGCATCACGCGCGAACGTCTCGCCGGCGCCCCGGTGTTCGCCGACATCGCGCCCGTCGTGGCCGAACTCCTCACCGGCCGCGTGTTCGTCGCCCACAACGCCGGGTTCGACTGGAAGTTCCTCGACGCCGAGATGTCCGCCGCAGGGGTTCGGCTGCCGAGCCGGGAACGCCTCTGCACGTGGAAGCTCGCACAGCGGCTCCAGCTGCCGGTGGAGAACCTCAAGCTGTCCACGCTCGCCGCGCACTGGGGCATCGCGCAGCTGCGCGCCCACGACGCCGCCGACGACACCCGCGTGCTCGTGGAGGTGCTGCGGGAGGAACTCACCCTCGCCCAGCGCGCGAAGGTGGACCTCCCCCTGGTGCGGTTCGCACCCCGCGGGTTCCTGCCCCGCCTCCTCAGCCGCCTGCGCCGGGTGCTGCGACGGTTCCGCTGAGGATCCCGGCCACGAAGCGCGTGAACAGCGCCGGCGCCACGACCCCGGCCAGGAAGTACGTGAGCAGCATCGACCCGACGAACAGCACGACCAGCGCCAGCAGCACCGCCAGCGCGTTCTCGCGGGTCGACCGCACCGTCCGTGGCCGGCGGCGGGCCGGTGGGCGGCGCGACACCGGCCGCCGTGCCGGGGCTCGACGGGCCCGTGCCGACGGTTCGTGCCGCGGCGACGTCGTGGTGTCGACCGCCGCGGTCGTGGTGAGGTCCGGGCTGCGCGCGCCGTCCAGCTGCTCGCGCAGGAACTGCGCCAGCTCCTCGACCTCGGCCGGGGTCAACGTCCCGTCGAGGGAGCGCAGGTGCCCCACGAGGTGCGCGCGGCCCACGACCCGCACCCCCGAGCGGGTGCGGGTCGGTCGGAACGGCTGGTCCACCAGGCACAGGACACCGCGCGCCGCGGACCGGTACCGGGGCGGCAGGAGCGCCGCGACGGCCGCCGTCGCCCGCGCCACCCCGTCCAGCTCCTTCTCGCGCCGGTACCCGTTCTGGCGCAGGTGACCGTCGTCCACGGTGACGTTCCCGGACCACTTCTTCGCGTCCACCACGACGACCCCACCCGGACCGACCGCCACGTGGTCGAGGTTCGCGAACCTCCGGCCCGGCCAGTGGACGTCGTGCAGCACCCGCCACCCGTGCCGTTCCAGCTCCGCCAGCGTCTGCGCGACGAGGCGCTCGCCCTCCGCGCCGGCCGACCAGGCGTGCTGGGCGCGTTCCGCTGCGGCGAGCTGCTCGCGGAGCTCGGCGGCGGTCAGTTCGCGGCGCAGCCGGTCCACGCGCGCGCTCGCGCGTCGCGCCTGCTCCTCCGCTCCACCTCCCGCGATGCCCACCCCTGGTGCTTCGGCGGCCGGGCCGGGGGGAGCTGAGGAAGATCACCCGGGTGGGTGCGCGGCGGGTGAGGGGCAGGCGTCACCGCGTGGTCAGGGCGGTCCGGGCGAACGCGACCAGGGCCGGGCCTGGTGGCGGTGGGTCCTCGCGCAGGCCCAGCACCGGCGGCAGGCCCAGCCGACGCAGCAGCGTGGTCGTCGGAGCGGCCGGCCCGATCGCGTCGTGCCAGACCAGCCGGCGCTCCGGCAGCCGCCACCCCAGGTCGTCCAGCACCGCCGCGGCGAACGTCCACGCCTCGTGCGCCTCCGGTGACCGGCCCGCGGCGACGGCCAGCAGCACGAGGAGCTGCGGCAGCCGCTCGTGTTCCTGTTTCCCCACCGGGAGGCCGGCGGCGAGGTGCGCGAGCAGCCGCGCCTGGTCACCCCGCAACTGCCGGCCGAGCTTCGTCAGCAGCAGCCGGCCGCGGTACGTGCGGACGAGTCCGAACGACCGGAGGAGTCCCCGGAACTCCAGGACCGGCAGCGTCTGGACCTCGCGGTTGCCGGCACCGATCCACTCCGCGTCGAGGTCGAACGCCTCGAACGCCGCGCGGACGTCGACGGGCTTGAGGTAGCCCGCGCTCGTCAGCGGCAGCCCCTCGTCCCCGACGCGGTCCAGCACCCACAGGACGTCGTGCAGCAGACCGTCCTGGTCGGCCGAGGACGGCGCGGCGGTCAGGTTGCCGTGCGGGAGGGCTCGGCGCACGAGGTCGTGCAGCGTGTGGGCCGTACCGGCGGGCAGCCGCCGCACCACGTCCGCCAGTTCCGCGGGGAAACCCGTCGTGTCGAGCCCGTGGCCGCCGCCGGGTTCGGGCAGGACCGGGCCGGCCGCGATGGCCTCGTTGGTCTCCTCGACCGAGAAGTGCTCGGGGTCGAGGTCGGGGTAGGCGTCGAGGAGGTGCTGCAGGTCCACGGGGACGGGCCGTCCCTCCTGCCGGTCGCGGGCGAGGTCGAGGACCTGCTGGTAACCCCACGGCCCGCCGCAGTCCTCCGGCGGGCAGGCGCGCGCCCCGTCGGTGCACACGACGCCCGGCGCGACCTCGGGGTGGGGGAGCTCGGCCTCGAGCAGGACGGTGTGGCCCCAGCCGTCACCGAAGTCGTACGCGTACTCCAGCCGGTCGCCCGGTGCGAAGAGCACCTGGTCGAGGCGGACGGTGGCCTCGTCCACCCCGTCCTCGCCCTCGGCGACCTCGAAACTCGTGAGGAAGGGCGTGTCGAACTCCCCGGAGCCGGCGTCGAACCGGCGGAAGCCGTGCAGGTGCGAGTTCGTCCAGCCCATCGCCAGCTGCAGCGCGTCGTGGACGTCGTCGAGCGTCAGGTCGGACGCCACGTCCAGGCGCCGCCAGACCGGCGGGTCGACGTCGTCGAGGGACACGCGGAGTCGGAACGTGACGGTCTCCTCGCGCGGTTCGGCGACCGCCGGGTCCGGCCGTGCCCGGTCGAAGGACGCGTGCAGGACCGAGGGGCCGAAGGAGCCGGGAGCGGGGGCGTCCGGGCGACGGGGCATGGCGGCAGGGTACGCACCTCACCAGGGGAGGTGGCCGTCGAAGAAGTCGTAGAGGCCCGGCGCCCGCCACAGCGGTGAGCCCGCCGTCGCCGCCCGGTACATCCCGGTCGCCGCGCCCCGCACCCGGTCGGTGTCGACGGGCCAGCGCAACGGGGCGGCCAGGGCCTGCAGGTCCGCCTCCGGGCGGGCCAGGAGGTCGCGGACGTGCTGCACCGCAGGCAGGGTGGCGAGCTTGTCGCCGTTGCAGCGCGGGTCGACGGCCACGAGGTTGCGCACCCCGTCGAGGGGGACGCGCGACCACGGCAGGACGTGGTCGACGTGCACGCGCGCGCCCAGCCGCTGGTCGCAGTAGAAGCAGCGGTTCTCCTGGAACTCCCGCAACCCCGGTGCGAGCCGGGCGACGGCCGCGCGGTCGGCGCCGAAGAGGAAGGCGTGCAGGTCGGGGAGGTCGAGCTCGGCGGCGTTGTGGCGCTGGACGTCGTCGACCCACCACTGCTGCACGACGGGCTGCAGGAGCGGGGAGACGCGGGCCAGGGCCGTGGGGACGCCGGGGAAGAGGTCGACAGCCCAGTCGTGGGCGTCGAGCTCGGCGACGGTGACCTTCTTGCTCAGCCAGGAGTCGTCGTACAGGAACGCGGCCCGTGGAGATCGTCCTCCGGTCCGCTGCAGGGCGAACAGGGACTGCTGCGCCAGCGTGTGGGCCACGGACCGTCGGGTGCGGACCCACGCGGCGGGATCGTCCGTCCGCCACCGGGTGACGCTGCCCCTGCCGCAGGCCTCCGCGACGGTCCGCGCCCGGGCGACCGTGTCCAGCAGGGTCACGGTTCCCGTCCGGGACTGCTCGTTCTGCCGCAGCACTCCGTGCTCGCCGTACACCCGGACCTGCGGCCAGTACGCCTCGACGACCCGTTCGGCGAGCGCCGGGATCGGCACCCGCAGCCCTTCGTGCTCGTCGACCGGGTTCTCCAGGCAGTGCTGCAGCAGCGCGTCGAGCGTCGCGAGCTTGTAGGTGGACACGCGCCGCCCCGTCGCCAGCAGTTGAGCGAGGCGGGCACCGAGGTCGAGCGCGTCCACCTACGGCCGCCGCGCGAACTCGTCCAGGGCGGCGGTGAACGAGGAGTTGTGCTCGCTGAGGTGCGGCCACACGGACGCGACCCGGTCGGTCGCCTCGCGCGCCGACAACCCCTGCGTGCGGACCAGCCACGCGCGCAGGACGAGGCCCGTGCGGGACGCGCCGGCGTGGCAGTGCACGAGGACCCGTTTCCCGTCGGCGCGCAGCGCCGCGATGTCGGCCAGGACGTCGTCGAGGACGGTGACGAGTTCGGTGTTCGTGTCGTCGTCGGTGAGGTGGGCGAAGCGCTGGACGTCGTGCCCGAAGCCTCCCCCGGTGCGGCACAACGAGACGACCGCGAGGTCCCGGTCGCTGCCGCGGGCGCCGTCGAGATCGGCGGCCCACACCCCGTCGGCGACCTCGACCGGTTCCAGGCCGCGGCTCGGCGTGGGTTCGTACAGGTCCCCGACGTGGCCGTCGAGCTGGGCGGCCAGGTGCTGCAGGTCCCGCAGCTCCCACACGCGGTCACCGAACCCCGGGATCCGCCCGTGGACGAGCGACGTCCAGCGGACCGGGATGCCGGTGATGCCCGCCCGCGCCCCGGCGAGCGCACCGGTGACGCACGCGACGGTGTCGGTGTCCCCGCCGAGGTCGAGGACCAGGCGCAGCGCCTCCTCGAAGGTGCGCGAGTTCCGCAGCGCCCACAGCGCCGAGCCCAGCGTCGGCCACACCGCCCCGTTCGACTCCGTCGCCCGGTCGGGGGTCCAGTCCCGGTGGCACGTGCGGGCCCACTTCTCGCGGTGCGGCTCAGCGATGAGCGGCAGCGTCTCCGCGACCGCCGCGTCGACGTCGCGGTCTTCCAGCAGCGCGCGCACCGCCTCGTGGAAGACCGCGCACCCCTCCCCGGCGGCCGGGTCGCCGTGGGTGAGGGCGCTCTGCCGCCGCGCCGCGTCCACCGTCGCCTCCCGCCCCGCGCCGGCGAAGAACAACGCCGCCGGCGTCGCGCGCATGAGGGAGCCGTTGCCCGCCGCCCGGTGCCCCGCGCGGACGTGCTCGGCCGCCGCCGCGTCCCACGGCAGGCCCGACAGCAGGACCGCGGAGGTCTGGACCCCGATGTCCGGCGGCCCCGCCTGCGCCCACGTCCGGAAGCGGTCGAAGACGTCCGCCCCGTCCAGCCCGCGGTGCGTGACGAGGGACTGCGCCAGCAGCAGCGCCATCTGCGTGTCGTCGGTGAACTCCCCCGGCTCCCACCCCAGCGACCCGCCCCCGCACATCTCCGTGCGCACGCCGCGCGCGGCGGTGGGGAAGCGGGCGCTGAACGCGTCCGGCGGGCCGAACTCGAACGGCGCGCCGAGCGCGTCGCCGATGGCCGAGCCGACGAGAGCGCCCACCACCCGGTGCCGGCGGTCCACGGTGGCCTCCTCGGTGGTAGGTGGTTCGACCCTAGCCAGCCGTGACGGAGGGGGGCGAGCGTGTCGCCAGATGGGAGCGTAGAAGTCCGCCAGAAAGTAGCGTTCAGAGGTCCGTGGTGCCGTGCACCGACGACATGACCCCTGTGGACGACGGTCGATCCGCCCCGCCGCTCCCCGTACGGTGCGGCCGTGAGCGCGTGGGAGGAACCCGGCCCCGCCCCACCCGCCTCGACCACCGCCGTCGCCAGGATGATGCGCCGCACCGGCCGCCGGGACACCCGCCCCGAGCTCACGCTGCGCCGTGAACTGCACCGCCGCGGGCTGCGCTACCTCGTCGACACCACCCCGCCCGGCACGAACCGCCGCCGTCGCGCCGATCTCGTGTTCCGCGGCGCCCGCGTCGCGGTCTTCGTGGACGGCTGCTTCTGGCACTCCTGCCCCGTGCACGTCCACCGCCCGAAGGCCAACGCGGACTGGTGGCGGGTGAAGCTCGCCAGCATCACTGCCCGGGACCGCGACACCGACGCGGCGCTCGCGGCGGCGGGGTGGCACGTGGTGCGGGTGTGGGAGCACGAGGACCCGCGCGCGGCGGCCGACCGCGTGCACGGGGTCGTGCACGCCCGCCGGAAACCCCCACGCCGGCCGCGGCCGGTCCCTACGCTGGCGGCGTCGTCGTCGAGGGAGTCCGCCGTCGTGTCCCCGTCCCGCCCGGTGCTGCGCACCGCCGCCGCGATCAGCAGATCGATCCGGCGGCGCGGGGGCTTGCGGCCGGCGGCGATCTCGGCGGCCTCGAGGTCGGCGTAGGCGTCCAGGACGCTCACGGTGACGGGCAGCGGGTCGAAGGGGGAGCGGAGCCGGTCGAAGCGGACCCGCCGGGCCGCGCGGAGGGACCCTTCCGAGGCGGCGTGGACACCGGTGGGCAGCTCGGCGAGGGTGAGCTCGGAGACCGCCACGTCACCCTCCGGCCAGACGTCGTCGATGAGCGCTTTCGCGTCGAGGAGGTAGGTGGTCACTTTGTCGTCGGCTCTCCGTCCCACTGAGGGGCGCGGTCGTACGGGTCGTCGAGCTCGTCGTCGAAGGTGTCCCGGACATCGCGCTTCCACTCCGCGTGGTCCTCGGGAGAGAGCGGAGCGAGGTCGTCGAAGAGGTGCCGCAGCGTGTCCGTGGGGATGAAGCGCTGCAGCGGTGCGAGTCGGCGAGGAGAGCTGGAACGTCGGTCCAGGGGTGTGCAGCTTCCTGCGGTGCGGGCCGAGGTCGACGTGGCGGTGTCCCTCCTCGACCGCGGTGAACTGCGGCGAGGACCAGGCGGGCATCTGACCGTCTGCTGACCACGCGGGGGTCGACAGCCGGGTTCGAGTGCAGCAGGATCCGTCAACGCCGAACCAACCGGTACCGACGCCGTCGGTCGCGGGGCGGCGCCGTCGGCTCCACCGTGCCCTCGTCGATGAGTTCGTTGAGGTAGCGGTTCACCATCGCCCGGCCGATGCCGAGGGCGTCGGCCAGGTCCCCGGCGTGGTGCTCGGCGCCGTCGCTCAGCAGCGCCACCAGTGTCCCGAGGCGCTCCCCCTTGACGGGGGAGGAGGTAGTGGATGGTGCTGGTCGTACCCCGGTGATGCGACCGCGGCGCAACGTGGTGCGGAACCGGACGAGCGAGGCGTTGAACTCGGGGGCGGGGCGGCCTTCACGCGCCATGACGGTGCGCATGACACCGATCCCGCTGCCGCGGTTCTCGCAGACCACCCGGTCCGTGCCGGGCAGGGCCACGTCGGCCAGCAGCAACGCCAACCGGCTGTTGCGGCTGGAGGACAGTTCTCCGAGGTCCTCGCTCGTCACCGGTCCGAAGAGACCGCCGGGGCTGAGGACGTCGAGCCGGTCCGGGTACATCTCGACCTGCACCTGGGTCCCGAGGCCGTGGGGTCCGTAGTCGCGGTGCATCAGCGCGTTGACGACGGCCTCGCGCACCACTTCGGGCGGGAACTCGTACCGGTCGGTACGCCCCACCCCCTCGACCTGCGCCGCGACGGCCGAGTTCCGCAGCACGGCGGCCACGGTGTCCTCCACCACCGTGGGCAGCGGCCCCGTGAGGGTTTGGCTGTCCAGGAATCGCGGCCCACCTGCTGGCCCGTCGCCCTTTGTGGTCCCGGGGACGTTGACGAAGGAGACGTACACCTGGGGGAGGAACTGCTGCGGGTAGATCCCCAGGGTGATCAGACCGGCCAGGCTGACCGCGAGCTGCCCGTTCGCGGGGACGAGGACGTTGAGCTGCCGCAGTACTTGCTCGTCCGGGGCGTTACGGAAGATCCGCGGCTGGCGTCGTCGGACCCGACGCAACAGGTCCTGCACGGCGCCGTCGTCGAGATCGGTGAGCCCGGCATCGGTCGGGGCGACGTCGTGGCGGGGTTGGCCACGGTTGTCGCGCAGCAGCCGGGACTCGTAGTCGGTGAGGACCCGGTCACCCTCGTGCGAGCGGGTGAAAGACCCCGATCGTTCTCCGCGGCTGACCACGAAGCACGGCTTGGCCGCCGCGGTGAGTTCGGGAACCTTCGCGACCACCACCTGAGCTCCGTCGACCTCGTCGATGCGGATGTCGAGCCGCAGGGGTGGGGACAGCTCGCGCGCGGCCACCTCGTCGAGCAGTCGCGCCGTACGGGCGGCGTCGAAGCCGGAGGCGGGAGCGAAGTCGAAAGACTCGTCGACTCCGAGGACCACGTGCCCACCCCGACCGTTGGCGAAGGCACTGAGGGTGGGCGGCAGGCTCTTCGGGAGCCCGCCCGCGGCCGCCTTGGCCTCCAGGTCCACGGTCTCCCCGTGGCGGCGCAGAGCTTCCACGAGAACTTGCGCTGGAGGGAGGATGCCTCGGTAGTCCACATTTACATGCTACATGCTACATGCTACTGGTCTTATGTAGCGGGAGGTCGAGGGTGTCAGTCATGGACGCCGCCGCCGTGGCCCCCCTTCGAGGGCCGTCGCCCCGTCCGACGGGTGATTTCCATTCTGCGTGTCGTCACCCGGTGTCACCATGAGGAGCGGTACAGGCAGTGGACAGGAGATCAACGATGACCGCGGTGCACCCGGACCTCGACGCCGAGCAGGCGTACGTCGAGGGGGCCTACCGTTCGCTGGACCTCGGCTTGGCCTCCGCGGAGCAGAACTTCGCGGACTACCGGGCCGGTGACCGCACGGCGCGCCGGACCATGCAGCGGGCCCTGGCCATCCTGCGCGAGTCCAAGAACCAGGGGCAGCTGGTCTTCGGCCGCATCGACCAGGGCCGTGAGGAGCCGCTGTACGTCGGCCGCAGGGTCGTCTTCGACCACGACAAGAACGTCATCGTCATCGACGCCAGTGGTGATACCCGCACCTACGAGGTCGTGGCGACCCGCGTGGGTTGCCGGGTCGACGTGACGGACGGGCGCGGACTGGTCGAGGTCACCGAGGTCACCCGCGGCGGCACCCCCGTACGCACGGCCCGGTTCATGGCCACCCGCGTCATCGCCCTTGTCGAACACCCCTCGCCCCGCACCGACTTCGAGGACGACGAAACGCTGCGAGTCAGCGCCTCATCTCCCGGCCGTCGCACTGGGGGAGAGGGGAGGAGCCGGCGCGCCACACGCTCGAACTGAGCGCGCCCGGCGCTCGCAGGCGACCTCGTCGTGGACCTCCGCGATGTCGTGCCCACGTCGCGACGTGTAGTCACCGTGGGCCCGAGGTCGTTGAACGACCGGCCGCGGCGAGCTCCTCGTGAGGTGTTGCAGCCGAGACCCGGCGGTAACGCCCTGTGGTGAGCTTTTGCCTTGCGGCGCAGTAGAAGTGAGGTCAGGCAGCGCCACGATTTGGAGCTGACCGCCGTCGCGGCGTACTGTTCTTCATGTCGCCCCGAGCGGGGCGGAAAACCTGGAGCTTATGGCTGAGGGTGATCCGCGCCTGGAGTGGTGGCGCCGGAAGCTGCCTGTGCTGGGGCTGGGTTGAGGTTTGGCCTGGTTGCTGGTTAAGGTGGGAAAGTTGCCCCTCTTCCGCTGGCCCTCGTTTCGGGGGTGTGGTCGGGGTGGGTGCGTCCGGTTCTTGAGAAC
>NZ_JBGGTQ010000013.1 GCF_041320705.1 Kineococcus mangrovi | reverse complement strand
ATGCGGGTGGGGCACGGGTGCTCCTCGGGGTGGGTGCCGCCCACCGCCCGCCCCGACGTGTCGCACGTCCCCGGAGCCGCCGTGGGCGGCTGGGGACGGGTCGACGTCGCAGCCGCTGCTACAGCGGCTGCCACCCGGTGCGCGGGGTCGTCAGCACCCTTCGACGGTACGCGCGCCCGACGGGCCCGTCGAGACGTTTCCCCGGGTCGGGACCGCGGTGCGGGCACCCTCCCCCGGCCACCGCGAGCACCGAGCGTGCCCGAGGACGCCGGAGCGTGCACGTGGGCGGAACCGACCCGCCGCGACCCCGGTTTCACCGCGCGGACCCCCTGCGGTCTTCGTAGCGTCGAACCCGTCGGCGGGAGACCGCACGCCGACCGCGCACCCTTCGGAGGAGACCACGATGACCGAGGTCACGGCCCACCACGGACTGTTCAAGGACACGAACCTGCACGTCGACGACACCGGCGGCGCAGGACGCCCCGTCGTGCTGATCCACGGCTGGCCCCTGTCCGGCGCGTCGTGGTCGGAGCAGGTGCCGGCGCTCACCGCCGCGGGGCACCGGGTCGTCACGTACGACCGCCGGGGTTTCGGCCGCAGCGACAAGACCCGCAGCGGGTACGACTACGACACCCTCGCCGACGACCTGCACTCCCTCCTGGAGCAGCTCGACCTGCGCGACGTCACCCTCGTCGGCTTCTCCATGGGTGGCGGTGAGGTCGCCCGGTACGTCGGCCGGTACGGCACTGACCGCCTCCACAGCGTCGTCTTCGCCGGGGCCGTCCCGCCCTACATGGCCAAGACCGACGACAACCCGCAGGGACCGCTGACGCAGGAGGCGGCCGACGAGATGGAGTCGGGCCTGAAGTCCGACGAGGACGCGTTCTACGACGGGTTCGTCACGGACTTCTTCTCCGTCGACGGTGAGCTCCAGGTCACCGAGGCGCAGCGCCGGGAAGCCCGGGAACTGACGAAGCAGGCCGACCACAAGGCCGCCCTGAAGACGATGGAGGCGTTCGGCACGACCGACTTCCGCGAGGACCTGCCGAAGGTCACCGTTCCGACGCTGGTCATCCACGGTGGCTCCGACGCGATCGTCCCGTTCGAGGGTTCCGGCGCCCGCACGCACGCCGCCGTCGCGGGAAGCCGCCTGCACGTCGTCGCGGGAGCCCCGCACGGGTTCAACGTCAGCCACGCCGAGGAGTTCAACCGGGTCCTCCTCGAGTTCCTCGCCTCCTGACCCCCGGCACCACCACCAGACTCCGAGGAGTTCCCCGTGAAAGCACTCGTCTACAACGGCGCGTTCGACGTCTCCGTCCAGGACGTCCCCGACGCGACGGTCGAACGACCGACGGACGCCGTCGTCCGGATCACCTCGACGAACATCTGCGGCTCGGACCTGCACATGTACGAGGGCCGCACCGGCATGGAGACCGGGCGCGTGCTCGGTCACGAGAACATGGGCGTCGTCGAGGCCGTCGGCTCCGGCGTCGACCGGCTGAAGGTCGGCGACCGCGTCAGCCTGCCGTTCAACGTCGCCTGCGGAAGCTGCGAGAACTGCGCCGCGGGCCGGACCGCGTTCTGCCTGCGCGCCAACCAGGCGGGGACGGCCGGTGCCGCCTTCGGGTTCGCCGCGATGGGTGAGTACGCCGGTGGCCAGGCCGAGCTGCTGCGGGTGCCGTGGGCCGACTTCAACGCCCTCGTGCTGCCCGAGGGCACCGAGAAGGAACTCGACTACACGATGCTGTCGGACATCTTCCCCACCGGCTGGCACGGGGTGGAACTGTCGCGGTTCGAGCCGGGTGACTCCGTCGTCGTGTGGGGTGCCGGTCCCGTCGGCCTCATGGCCGCGCACTCGGCCCGGATCCGCGGCGCCGCCGAGGTGTTCGTGGTCGACCGTCACCCCGACCGGCTCGCGCTGGTGCGCAAGGCCGGCGCCACCCCCGTCGACGACTCGGCCGGCGACCCGGTCGAGCAGATCATGCAGGCCACCGGGGGCCGGGGTGTCGACCGCGGCGTCGAGGCCATCGGCTACCAGGCGCACGACCCCTCCGGCCAGGAGGACGCCTCGATGGTCCTGAACCAGCTCGTGCAGGTGGTGAAGGCGACCGGCGGGATCGGTGTGGTGGGCGTTTACCTGCCGCAGGACCCGGGCGCGAAGGACGAGTTGTCCCAGCAGGGCAAGCTCGCCTTCGACTACGGGACGTTCTGGTTCAAGGGCCAGTCGATGGGCACCGGCCAGTGCAACGTCAAGGCGTACAACGTGAAGCTGCGGAACCTCATCACCTCCGGTGTCGCCACGCCGGGCTTCATCGTGAGCCACGAGCTCGACCTCACCGAGGCGGGTTCGGCGTACTCGACGTTCGACCGGCGCGAGGACGGCTGGACGAAGGTCGTCCTGCACCCGGGGGACCTCGCCACCGCGCGCTGACCCCGGGACCCGTGGCGGGAGGGACCCCCGGCCCGTACCGTGCCACCGTGCTGACCGTCGACGACGTGCGCGAGCTGGTGGCCAGGCACTGGGCCGTGGGTCCCGTCGACGTCTCGTCCCTGCCCGGCGGCATGAACTCCACGACGTGGACGGTGACGGGGAGCGGCGGCCGGTGGGTCGCGAAGGCGGTCGCCGCGGCGAGCGAGACGGGCTTCGCCCTCGGCCTGCGGGCGGCGCAGGTGGTGGACGCCGCCGGGGTCCCGGCCGGGGCGCCGGAACCCACCCGGCAGGGTGAGCTGCGCGCCGGAACGCTGGCCTTGCTGCGCCGGGTCGAAGGTGCGCCCCTGACCGGTGCGGACCCGCGCGAGCAGGTGCTCATCGGCACCACGCTCGGGCGGGCCCACCACGCCCTCACCGCCACGACGGGACCCGGGTCGCCCGGTGCCTTCCCGCACTGGGTCGACCCCGGTGCCGCCCACCTCGAGGTGGAGCCCTGGGTGCGCCCGGCCGTGCGCGACGCCCTCGCCCGGTACACCGCCCTCCGGGCGGCCGGGCCTCCGCTGACCTGCGCCGTGCTGCACGGTGATCCCGATCCGGGCGCGTTCCTGGCGCTCGGGGACGGGGACTGCGGCCTCATCGACTGGTCCAGCGCCGAACCCGGCCCGCTCTTGTACGACCTCGCGAGCGCCGCGCTCTACCTCGGCGGCCCCGACCGCGCCACGGCGCTCGTCGAGGCGTACGTCGCGACCGGCGTCCTCGCGCCGTCCGAGGTCGAGCGGGGCCTCGACGTCCTGCACGCGGTGCGGTGGGCGGTGCAGGCCGACTACTTCGCGCACCGGGTCGTGACCGACGACCGCACCGGGATCGACGACCCGGGGGAGAACGCGAAGGGTCTGCACGACGCCCGGGAGTTCTTCGGCTCCGGCGGCTGACCGGCGCCTACCCCAGTCCCGGGACGTGCAACCAGTGGATGAGCTGACCGGCTCCGAGCAGGACGGCGGCGAACCGGACGGCGCGGCCCAGCACCCCCACGACGAGGAAGTCGACGGTGCGCATCCGCGCCAGCCCCGCGCTCACGCTGACCAGCAGCAGCGGGGGCAACCCCACCGACGAGCTCAGCGCCAGGACGAGGACCCCCCGCCACCTGCCGCGGGTGAGCATCGCGCCGCTCCAGTCGGTCAGGCGTCGCTGCCACCGCGGGACCGGTTTCGCGCGGGTCGTCGACGAGCGCCAGTGCCCGAGCCGGAAGTAGAGGTACTTCGCCCCCATCTGCCCCACGGCGGCCGCGAGCGCCGCCGGCAGCCACGGCAGGGGGTCCTCCAGCGCCTGGGAGGCGACGAGAGCGGCCTCGGCGTTGACGAAGGGGGTGAGCGCCGAGACGAAGGAGAGCCCGAGGAGGGACAGCGACCCGACGATCGGGTTCACGGGGCGGCGACCGCGAAGAGGCCACCCGTGACCACGCAGTCGGCGTCCCGCCGTCGGGGCAGCCGGGACGTGCGCAGGAGCGAGTAGCCCTTGACGACCACGAGCACCGTGGCGATGGCCGCGGGGACCCACAGCGTCACGTCCGTCAGGAGCAGCACGGCGATGAGCCCGCTGTTGAGCGACTTCGCCACCTTCGACCAGTTCAGCAGGAACACCCGGCGGTCGACCGCGCCGAAGTAGTTCGGGCTGTTGATCGGGAACAGGTAGAAGCTGAACGACAGCAGGAAGTCGACGACCATGAACTCGGCGAGGAACAGGACCACCACCAGCGCGGTCTCCGGGTGCAGCGCAGCCCACCCGAGGAAGAAGCACGCACCGCAGGCCCGGTCGCAGACGATGTCGAACACCGCGCCGAGCGTGGTCTCCTGCCCCAGCCGGCGGGCCAGCGCCCCGTCGGCGATGTCGCCGATCCAGTACACCGCCAGCGCGACCGCCAGCCACACCTCGGAGCCGACGAGGATCGCGACGGCCGCGCAGGCCAGGCTCCCCACCGTCCGCGCCGCCGTGACGGCGTTCGGGACGTTGACCACGCGGCCGTCCCCCTCGTGCCGGCACCCCCGGAAGTGACCCACCACGACGCCTCCCCCACTCGACTGCTGACGGCACCCGCGGGTGCCAGGACACGGTGCGTCCCGGGTCAGGGGACCCGGAGGTTCTCCAGGGCCGCCGCCTGGCGGACCCGGCCGGCGAGCAGGCGGGCCAGGAGGTCGCACGCCGTCGTGGTGACGAGCGCCACGACGACGACCACGACGACGGGCAGCAGGACGTACGGGGACCAGCCGCCGTCCGCGGCGCTCGCGACCAACCCGAAGGTGTACGGGACCGCGGCGACGACGGTGCCGACGACCGTGGCGGGGACCGCCGTGCGCCGCAGGCACGCCGCCTGGACGCGGACGAGGCGCCGGGGTTCGACCCCCAGGGCCGCGACGGACGCCACCGCTCGCCGGTTCCCCAGCAGCTGGTCGGTGAGGCTCAGCAGGAGCGCCGCGACCGCGACGAGCCCACCGACGACCCCCACGACGGCGGCCAGTGCCGCACCCGTCACGTAGAAGGCGACGTCGGACCAGTCGTACCCGCCCCCGCCGCTGCGTTCGGTGAGGACCTGGGCCACCATCGCCGCCTCGACGCCGAAGGACAGCCCGCACACGAACAGGACCCCGGCCGTTCCGGTGATGGCACCGGTGCTGCCCCGGCGCTGGGCGTCGGCGAGGAGGTGCACCGCGCTGTCCCCCCGCGCGAACCACCGGCGGCCGGATCTGCCCCGCCCCGCGACCGGATCGGCGGGAGCACCGGGGGAAGGGGGCTGCGCCCGGCGGGAGACGCCGGCCGCGGACCGGGCGGCCCCTCCCCCGGCGGCCAGGAGGAACAGGACGACGGTCAGGACGAGCAGGGCCGGGAACACCTGCTCGGACCGGGCCAGCGCGGGCGCTGCCACGACGAGCGCCACCCCGCTCAGGGCGCTGAGCAGGACGAAGGTCCGCGACGGGACACCGGCGCCCGCCCCGTCCCAGGACAACCGTTCGGCCCGGCGGAAACCGAGGACGGCGAGCAGCCGCGCCGCCACCGCGAGGACTCCCACGACCGCGAGCCAGACCAGTGGCATGACCCAGTGCAGGGGCGGCAGCAGCCGCGACCCCGCCGGCAGCGCCACTCCCAGGACGAGCCACAGCACCAGGTAGACCGGCCCGGCCAGCAACCCCCCGCGGACGAACGCCGCGCGGGTCCGCGCGATCCGCAGCCTGCGCACGTCCGCCCACGTGGCCCCGGCGAGCAGGAGCCGCCGGCTGCGCCGCTCGTCGACGACCCGTCCGACGCGGACGGCCTGCACGGCCAGGGCGAGGAAGGGCAGGACGAGGAGGACGGCCGCGATCGCGAACCCCGGGCGCAGACCCGGTTCGGCCAGGAACGGGGCGAGCCCGCGGGGCGCCGCGAACGTGTCCTCGGTGATCCGGGTCCCGTCCGCCCCCGTCCCGACGGAGGTTCCGGTGAAGACGTCGTCGCGGACGGTCGCGGCCGACGCCGCGATGAGCAGGGCGACCCCGGTCCCGGCCGCGGCGGCGGCCGTGGCGCGGAACCGCACCCGGTCGGTCGCCGAACGCACGGTCGTCAACGACCGCACCGCGGCCGGCTGGAGCGACGAGGCGGCGCTGCGCCGGGGCGCGAGGTCCGCGCTCACCGCAGCACCGTCTCGCGCTCGACCCGGCCCTCGCGCAGCCGGACCTCGCGGTCGGCCGTCGCGGCGACGAGGTTGTCGTGGGTGACGAGGACGACGGCACCCCCGTCGCGGCGGGCGACCGCCAGCATGAGGTCGAGGGCGTCCGCCGCGGCGACGGCGTCCAGGCTCGCGACGGGTTCGTCGGCCAGCAGGAGCCGCGGGGAGGTGATGAGCGCGCGGGCGATCGCGGCCCGCTGGGCCTGACCCCCGGACAGCTCCTCGGGGACGGCCTGCCCGGCCTGTTCCAGACCGACCCGCGCGAGCGCGTCCCGGGCCGCGGTGCGGGAGGCGGCGAGGTCACCGCCGTCGAGCAGCAGCGGGAGGGCGACGTTGTCCTCCAGCGTCATGTCCGGCACGAGCTGGCCGTACTGCAGGACGATGCCCACGTCCCGGCGGCGCAGGACGGCCCGCGCGGTCTCGCCGAGGTCGTGCAGGTCGTGGCCGAGGAGCCCGACGGCCCCGGCCTGGGGCACCAGCAGCCCGGCCGCGACGTGCAGCAGCGTCGACTTGCCGCACCCGCTGGGCCCGGTCACGGCCACGACCTCACCGGGTTCCACCGTGAGCGAGACCTCGCGCAGCGCCGGGGTCCTGGCGTAGGCGTGGCTGACGCCGCGCAGGGCCAGGGTCGCACCGGCACCGGTCGCGTCCGTGCGGGACAGGCTCATCGGGGGCCTTCCTGGTCGGGGTGTCGTGGACGGGTCTCGAGCGCGGTGGCGGCCTCGTCGAGCCAGCGCAGGTCGGCGTCGAGGTGCAGGGCCGCGTAGCGGCGGGCCAGGCGGGAGCCGAGGTCCTCCCCGGGACCCGCGGGAGCTGCGGCGGCCAGGGACCTGATGCGGCGCAGGTGCGCGACCCGCTGGTCGTCGACGAAGGCGCTGGCCGGCCGGTCCGGGTCCCTCGTGCGCAGGGCGACGACCGTCTTGCGCACGAGGTCCTCCGTGCCGGAGACCGCGGGCGGGGCCGGCTCGGCCAGCCACTCCCGCAACCTCGCCCGGCCCGCGTCGGTGACCGTGTAGACGGTTCGTTCCGGCCCCCCCTCGGAACGCGTCTCGACCACCTCGGCCAGACCGTCGCGGACCAGCCGCCCGAGCGTGGCGTACACCTGCCCGAAGGGCAGCGGTTTGGCGTCGGGGAACCACGCGTCGTACTCCCTCTTCAGGTCGTACCCGTGCGCGGGCCCCGCCGTCAGGAGCGCCAGGTGCAGCTCGACGAGCGACATGATCGGCAACGTACACCACGTGTATGTACTGAGTGAGTAGTTTGCGCGGATCGTCCGCCGCGTCGCAGGACGAGGGGGAGCGGAGCGGTGCGGGCGTCAGGCCGGGCGGCGCGCCGCCCGCGACTCGCGCCGCAGGTAGACCAGCCCGAGCACCGGCAGCACGAGGGGGACGAAGCCGTACCCCGACCCGTACCCGGACCAGACCGTCGAGCGCGGGAAGGCCTGCGCGTCGGCGAGGCTGAGGGTCCCGACGGTCAGGACGCCCAGCAGCTCGACGCTGCACGCCACCCACGCCACGCGCCGCCAGCGCGCACCGGACCGGCCCAGACCCACCGTCGCGAGGACGTAGACGACGCCGGCGACGGCGGACAGCAGGTAGGCCAGCGGGGCCTCGTGGAAGTCGGTCGCGATCTGGACGCCCGCGCGCGAGACGGCGGCGACGGCGAAGACGGCGTACAGCGCGACGAGGACGCGCCCCAGCCCCGTCGTGCGACCCGGACGACCCGGCGTCCGCCCCGGGGTGCTCACCGGGTCACCGAGAAGAGCAGCAGCGCCCGGTAGGCGATGACGACGACGGCGAAGCAGGCGACGGCGAGGACGAGCGTGCTGGGCCGCGAGCGGTCCGCCAGCGCCCAGAAGGTGCCGGCGGGGATGATGAAGGGGGCCACCACGAGGTAGGCGACGGACGTCGCCAGCTCGACGGGGCGGGTGCCGGTGGCCAGCGCCACGAGGCCGTCGACGACGGTGGCGAGCACGGACAGCTCGACCACGGTCAGGCCGGTGAGCAGCGCCCTGCCGACGCGGCGGTCGCGGGCGACGGTGAGGACGGCCCACCCGCACAGGACCAGGCACAGCGCGCACGTGATCGCGACGAGGACACCGGACACGGGGGTGAACTCTACGGGGGCGGGAATCGTGCGCCGAGCCCGGTAGTTGCAGGTGCACATGGATCTGTTCTCGTCCGTCGCCCTGGGCGACCTCACCCTGCCCAACCGCCTCGTGATGGCCCCCCTGACGCGCACCCGCGCGGGGGCCGGGGGCGTGCCGAACGACCTGCTCGTCGAGCACTACTCCCAGCGGGCCGGCACGGGCCTCATCGTCTCCGAGGGCACCTACCCCAGCCACGAGTCGCGCTCCTACCCCGGCCAGCCCGGTCTCGTGACCGACGAGCAGCAGGAGGGGTGGCGGCGGGTCGCCGAGGGCGTGCACGCCGCCGGCGGGCGCATCGTCGTCCAGGTCATGCACGGCGGGCGCGTCTCGCACACCGACATCACCGGCACCGACCGCATCGTCGCCCCGAGCGCGATCGCCGTCTCCGGCGAGGCTCGCACGCCGCTGGGCAAGAAGCCCTACCCCGTCCCGCACGCGCTGACCACCGCCGAGGTCGACGACGTCGTCGCCGACTTCGTGGCCGCCTCCCGCCGCGCGGTGGACGCCGGCATCGACGGCGTGGAGATCCACAGCGCCAACGGGTACCTGCTGCACGAGTTCCTCGCCCCCGGCGCCAACCAGCGCACCGACGAGTACGGCGGGTCGCCGGCGAACCGCGCCCGCCTGACCGTCCGCGTCGCGCAGGCCGTGGCCGCGGAGATCGGCGCCGGCCGCGTCGGCGTCCGCGTCTCCCCCGCGCACAACATCCAGGACGCCTGGGAGAAGGACCCCGCCGACGTCGAGGAGACCTACACCCACCTGGCCGAGCAGCTGCAGCCGCTGGGGTTGGCGTACCTGAGCGTCCTGCACGCCGAACCCGCGGGTGAGTTCGTCCAGGGTCTGCGCAAGCGCTTCGGCGGCCCGCTCATGGTGAACACCGGGTTCGCGCAGGCGACCACGCGCGAGGAGGCGACCGGCTACCTCGCCGACGGCGTCGCCGACGTCGTGGCCGTGGGCCGGGCCGTCATGGCCAACCCGGACCTGGTCGCCCGCTGGCAGGGCGGGCACCCGGAGAACGTCCTGGACCAGAGCACCGTGTACAGCGAGGGCTCTCGCGGCTACACCGACTACCCGTTCCTGCCGGGGACGCCCGCGTGAGGTGAGCTCCCGGGGGCGGCCGGGGGGCGGGGAGGCGGTGGCTCGGTTACGTTCCGCGGGTGCCTGAACTCCCCGAGGTCGAATCGGCCCGCCAGGTCGTCGAGGCGGGCGGTCTGCACCGCGAGATCGCCGACGTCGACGACCGCGACACGTACGAGTGCCGCCCCCACGCGCCGGGTGACCTGCGCACCGCCCTCGTCGGCCGTTCGCTGACGGCGGCGCACCGGCAGGGGAAGTCGATGTGGTGCGACACCTCGGGCGACGGGCCGGCCCTCGGCATCCACCTCGGCATGAGCGGTCGCATCGTCATCACCTCCCCCGCGGGGGACCGGGTCGTCGGCGGCGACTACGAGGGCACGCCGAAGGTGCCGCGCGTCCAGAAGGACGAGTGGTACCGCTTCACGCTGACCTTCGCCGACGGCGGCACCCTGCGGTTGCTCGACAAGCGACGGCTGGGGCGGGTGCGCCTCGACCCGGACCTGTCCGCCCTCGGCCCGGACGCCGAGCACGTCGAGCGGGACGTGTTCCGCGAACGGGTCGGACGCGGGACGGCTCCCCTCAAGGCGCGCCTGCTGGACCAGTCCGTCGTCGCGGGCATCGGGAACCTGCTGGCCGACGAGGTGCTGTGGCGAGCCCGGCTCGACCCGCGCACCCCTGCGGGTGAGCTGCGCACCGACGAGCTCGACGAGCTGCGCCGGCAGCTGCGGGCCGGCATCCGGCACGCGGTGAAGCACGGCGGCGTCCACACCGGCGAGGTCGTCCCGCACCGGAAGTCCGGGGAGCACTGCCCGCGGTGCGGGGCGGGGATGGTGCGGGCCACGGTGGGCGGCCGCACGACGTGGTGGTGCTCGAAGGAGCAGGGCGCCGCCTAGCGGTCCCGGTCCCCGCCGAGGGCGGAGGTGAGGGTGTCGACGTCCGGCAGGGCGGCGCGTTCCTCGGCGGGCAGGCAGTCGTAGGTGTACCCGACGAACGCCGTGCCGTGGCCGAACTCCGTGAGCGTGTCCTGCAGGCGGTCCACGAGCGACTGCTCCAGGTCGGAGTCCGGGGCGGGGAGCTGGGCGGCGACGTTCGACGGTGCCTCCCCCTCGCGGCGGTGCAGCACGGTCGCCAGGTGGTGCTGCAGGACGTTGCGGGACCAGCCCCGTTGGACCGGGAAGGCCGCACGCAGATCGGCGGCGAAACGGTCGACCACCTCGGCCCCCCACCCGGCGTCTGCTGCCGATCCAGCACGTCCCGCCCGATCGACCGGTGCAGCCGCAGCAGCTCGGTGTTGGCGGCACGAGCAGCGCGGACCCGGGTCGTCCGGACTCGTCGCTCCACCTGCTCGAGCAGCTCCCCGTCGTCGTCGGGGAGGTCGGAAGGGCGCTGGGGGCTGTCCGCGGTCACGGGTCGCGCCCTGCACGAGGGGTTCGACGGGAACTCGGCGCACACGGCCGGCTACCGGCGCGCGAACCCCCGCCGCGACGTCTCGACGTGCCTGACCATCGCCAACCCGGCCTTCGCCTCGTCGCCCGTGGCGATGGCGGCGACGACCCGGCGGTGCTCGGTCCAGGCGCGGTGCCCCTGCTGGGGGACGGTGGTGGCGTAGGCCCACTGGATCTGCTCGCTCACGCGGCGCAGGACGAGGGTCATGCTGCGCGACCCGGACAACCGGGCGACGGTGCCGTGGAACCGGGAGTTGAGCTCCGCCCCGAGGACGGGGTCGTCGGAGTCGAGCGAGGCGAACCCCGCCTCGACGATCTCCGTCAGCTCCTCGACGACGGCGGTCTCCCCCGCCGCGACGCGGCGGGCGCACCGGCCCGCGGTGATCTCCTCGACGACGCAGCGGACGGAGTACAGGTCGGTGAGGTCGTCGACGGGGACCTGCGCGACGCGGGCGCCGGCGTTGGGGCGCAGCTCGACGAAACCCTCGCCGGCCAGCGCGCGCAGCGCCTCCCGCACCGGCACCCGCGAGGTGCCGTACCGGTCCACCAGGGCCGTCTCCGTCAGCCGCGTCCCCGGCGGGAAGAACCCGCCGAGGACGTCGCGCCGCAGCTCCTCGGTGACCCGCTCCGCCGACGACCCCACGCTCAGGCCGCCGCCCGGCCGGGGATCGCCGACAGCAGCTGAGCGGTGTACTCCTCGCGGGGGTGGTCGAACACGTCCCCGATCATGCCCTGTTCCACGACCCGCCCGGACCGCATGACGAGGACCTGGTGGGCCAGGTGCCGCGCGACGGCCAGGTCGTGCGTGATGAACAGGTACGTGAGCCCGAGGTCCTCCTGCAACCGCTCCAGCAGGTCGAGCACCTGCTGCTGCACGAGCACGTCCAGCGCGGACGTCGCCTCGTCGAGCACGACCACCTTCGGGTTCAGCGCCAGCGCCCGCGCGATGGCCACGCGCTGGCGCTGCCCGCCGGACAGTTCCGTCGGGCGGCGCTGCGCCGTCGTCCGGCTCAGCGACACCTGGTCGAGCAGTTCCCCGACGCGGGCCTTCCGGCTGCGGGTGTCCCCGACGCGGGCGATGCGCAGCGGTTCGTCGATGAGGCGTTCGAGCGTCTTCGTCGGGTCGAGGGACCCGAAGGGGTCCTGGAACACCGGCTGCACGTCGCGGCGGCCGCCGTCGACGACGACCCGCCCGCTCGTGGGGTCCTCGAGCCCGAGGACGAGCCGGGCCGTCGTCGTCTTGCCCGACCCGGACTCCCCCACGACGGCCGTCGTCGTCCCGGCGGGGACGCTGAAGGAGACCCCGTCAACGGCGCGCAGCCTCTCGCGCTGACCCCGGACCCGGTACTCCTTCACGAGGTCCTCCACGGCGAGCACGTCCTCACCGGTCCGCGCGGGCAGTTCGCGCGGGGCGGTCCGACCGGCCGTCGCGGGGGCCGCCGCGACGAGCGCGCGGGAGTACTCGGCGGCGGGCGCGCGCAGCACCCGACCCGCCGGCCCGGTCTCGACGACCCGGCCCTCGGACATCACCACGACGTCGTCGCACCGGTCCGCCGCCAGCGCCAGGTCGTGGGTCACGAGCAGCAGCGACGCCCCGCGCGCCGCGGTCAGCCGGTCGAGGTGGTCGAGGATCTGCCGCTGGACCGTCACGTCGAGCGCCGAGGTGGGTTCGTCGGCGATGAGGAGTTCGGGTTCGGCGGCCAGCGCCATCGCGATGAGGACGCGCTGGCGCATCCCGCCGGAGAACTCGTGCGGGTACTGCCGGGCGCGGCGGCCGGCGTCGGGGATGCCGGCCTCCTCGAGCAGTTCCACGGCGCGGTCCCGCGCGGCGGAACCCCTCGCCAGGCCGTGCATGGCGAGGGTCTCCGCGACCTGCCGGCCGACCCGGGCCGAGGGGTTGAGGTTCGACATCGGGTCCTGCGGCACGAGACCGATCCGCCGTCCGCGCAGGCGGCGCAACCGGTTCTCGTCCCGGTCGCGCAGGGCGGCCGTGATGTCGTCCCCGGCCACGACGACCCGACCGCCGGTGACGCGACCGGCGCCCTGGAGCAGACCCGTCACGGCGGCGGCCGTCGTCGACTTGCCCGACCCCGAGGCGCCGACGACGGCGACGCGGTGCCCGCGGCGGACCGTCACGTCGACCCCGTGCAGGACCGTGGTGGCGCCGTAGGCGACCTGCAGACCCTCCACCTGCAGCAGTTCCGCGTCCTCGGTCACCCCGTTCACCGCCCCACCGCGTAGCCCTGGGCGCCGCGGGAGTTCGCGGCGGCGTGCAGGACACCCGTGTCCGGGTCGCGTCCCGCGCAGGTCAGGCGGCCCAGGGACCAGTCCCCGGACCGGGTCACGACGTGCCCGCGCTCGGTGAGACCGGCGATGACGTCCTCACCGATCCGGCCCTCGACGACGGCGCCGCCGGGCGTCCAGGTCCGCGGCCAGAACGAGCCGGGCATCGACGTGGTGTGCAGGGCGGGTGCGTCGATCGCCTGCTGCGGCTCGTACCCGCCGACGAGGGTGCGCAGCAGGTACAGCAGCTGCCACTGGTCCTGCTGGTCCCCGCCGGGGGTTCCCACCGCCTCGACGGGGACCCCGCCGCGCAGCAGCAGCGTCGGGGTCAGCGTCGTGCGGGGACGTTCCCCCGGGCGCAGCGCGGAGGGCGAGTCCTCGTCGAGCCACGTCATCTGCAGGCGCGACCCGAGGCAGAACCCGAGTTCGGGGACGGTCGGGGACGACTGCAGCCAGCCGCCCGAGGGCGTCGCGGACACGACGTTGCCCCACCGGTCGACGACGTCGACGTGGCAGGTGTCGCCCCGCGTGGTGCCCGTGCTCTCGACGGTGGGTTCACCCACCGTCGGTTCCCCGACGCCCACGGCGGAGGGGGCGTCGGTGCGCAGGGGCGGGACGTGCGGCGTCCGGCCCCCCGGGGACCCCGGGCGGAACTCGTGCGAGGCGCGGTCGGTGATGAGCGCGCGGCGGGTCGCGGCGTACTCCTCGGACAGCAGCTCCGCCAGCACGTCCGGGTCGGCCGCCGAGCCGTACCAGGCGTCGCGGTCGGCCAGGGCGAGCTTGAGCGCCTCCAGGACGGTGTGCGCGCCGCGGACGGTCGAGGGGTCCAGGTCGGCGTCGTCGAACCCGTCGAGGATCCGCAGCGCCTGCAGCAGCACGGGCCCCTGCCCGAACGGCCCGGTCTTGGCGACCGTCGTCCCGCGGAACTCGATCGTGGTGGCCGGTTCGTACCCGGCCGAGAACGCGGCCCAGTCGGAGGTCTCGAGCACGGCGGCGTGGTCGGTGCCCGAGGAGTGCCGGTGCGGGGTGCGGAGGAACTCCACGGCTTCGCGGGCGACGAACCCCTCGCGCCACTCGCGGCGGAACGCCTCGATCCGCTCGACGCGCGACCCGGCGTCCTTCCCCGCGTCCACCAGCCGCTGCAACGTCCGCGCCCACGCCGGGTTCGTGACGACGTCCCCGGCCCGCGGGACCCGGCCCTGCGGCATCCACAGCGCCGCCGAGCTCGGCCAGTGCTCCCGGAACAGGTCGGCCACCGACGCGATGGTCGTGCCGACCCGGCCGACGACGGGGTGCCCGTCGCGGGCGTACCCGATGGCCGGTTCGAGGACGTCGGCGAGTTCCCACGTCCCGTGGTCGCGCAGCAGCACCATCCAGGCGTCGACGGCGCCAGGCACGGCCGCGGCGAGACCACCCGCGCCGGGGACCGTGTCGAGCCCTTCGGCGCGGTAGTGCGCGATGGTCGCGGCAGCCGGGGCGGGGCCCTGGCCGTTGAGGACGACGGGCGTCGGGTCCGTCGCGGTGGCGAACACGCCCGTCATGTCGCCGCCGGGCCCGTTGAGGTGGGGTTCGACGACGTGCAGGACGAACGCGGCCGCCACGGCGGCGTCGAACGCGTTCCCGCCGCGTTCCAGCACGGACTGACCCGTCGCGGAGGCCAGCCAGTGCGTCGAGGCCGTCATGCCGAACGTGCCGCGCAGGGTGGGGCGGGTGGTGTTCTCGATCGGGGGCGTGAAGCTCACCGGTGGTCTCCGCTCGGGTCGAGGGCGTCGCGCAGCGCGTCGCCGAAGAGGTTGAAGGCCAGGCAGACGAGGACGATCGCGAGGCCCGGGAAGAGCGCCGCCGTCGGCGCTCGGAAGATGTACTGCTGCGCGTCGGACAGCATGATGCCCAGGCTCGGGGTGGGCGGCTGGATGCCGAGGCCGAGGAACGACAGCAGCGCCTCGCCGATGACGACGGCCGGCACGATCACCGTGGCCTGCACGACGATCGAGGGGACGGCGTTCGGCAGCACGTGCGTGGCGAGGATGCGGACCCCGGAGGCGTCCATCGTCTTGGCGGCCAGCACGTACTCCGCGCCCCGCAGCCGCAGGGTCTCGGCGCGCACGACGCGGATCACCTGCGGCACGTGGGCGATCCCCAGGGCGATCGCGGCGTTGCCCAGGCTCGCCCCGCGGATCGCGGCCAGCCCGACGGCCAGGACGAGGAACGGGAACGCCAGCACGACGTCGGTCACGCGGGACACCACGGCGTCCAGCCCGCGCCAGTACCCGGCGGCCAGGCCGAGCGGCGTCCCGACGACGACCGACAGCACGACGGCCAGCAGCGCCACCTGCAGCGAGGCCCGCAGGCCGAACAGGATGCGGGACAGCACGTCGCGGCCGAGGTCGTCGGTCCCGAGCCAGAACCCCACGGTGCGGGGGACCTGGAACGGGGTCTCGAAGTGGACCTGCGTCGGCGGGTACGGCGCGAGGACCGGGGCCAGCAGGGCGGCGAGGACGACGAGGGCGGCCAGCACCGTCCCCACGACGCCGGCGGGGTTGCGCAGCAGGCGCCGCAGGACGAGCCCGCGGCTGGACCCGAGGTCCACCTCGAGCCGGTCGTCGGTCTGGACGGTCTGGCTCATCGGGCACCTCCGGCGACGCGGATGCGGGGGTCCAGGACGGTGTAGAGCAGGTCGACCACCAGGTTGATGACGACGTAGGCGAGGGTCACGACGAGCACGACGCCCTCGATGACGGGGTAGTCGCGGCTGAACACCGAGTCCAGCGTCAGCTTCCCGAACCCGGGCAGGCCGAAGATCCGCTCGGTGACGACGGCCCCGGAGATCAGCCCGCCGAGCTGCAGGCCCACGAGCGTCACGACGACGACGAGGGAGTTGCGCAGCGCGAACCGCAGGACGACGGCCGAGCGCGAGGCCCCCTTGGCGCGGGCGGTGCGGACGTAGTCGGCCGAGAGGTTCTGCAGCATCGACGCGCGGGTCTGCCGCATGACGACGGCGGCGATCCCCGCGCCGAGGATGACGGCCGGCAGGGTCAGGTGGTGCAGGGCCCGCAGCGGGTCCTGCACCGGCGAGACGTACCCGGAGGCGGGGAACCAGCCGAGCCCGACGGCGAGGTAGAGGATCGCCAGCAGCCCCAGCCAGAAGCTCGGCACGGACAGGCCCAGCAGCGAGAGCCCGTTGACGCCCGCCTCGGCCCAGGTCCCCCGCCGGACGGCGGCGACGACGCCCATCGCCAGGCCGAACGCGACGGCGAACAGCATGGCGTAGACGGACAGCCAGACCGTCACCGGCAGCGTCGCGCCGATGAGCTCGGTGACGGGCGTCCCCGTGCGCACCGAGGTCCCCAGGTCGCCGGTCAGCGCGTTCGTGAGGAACCTCCAGTACTGCACCCAGACCGGCTGGTCCAGGCCGAGGTCGGCGCGCACGGCGGCCAGCGCCTCGGGTGTCGCCTCCTCGCCGGCGACGGCCAGCGCGGGGTCGCCGGGCAGGGCGCGCACACCGGCGAAGACGACCATCGAGGCGAGCACGAGCGTCACGACGCTCTGCCACAGCCGGGACAGCAGGAAACGTCCCATCACTCACTCTCCTGGAGGAAGGCGGCGCGCCCGAGGCGGACGACACCGTCGGCGTAGGTCTCGACACCGGCCACGGCGTCCTCACCGGAACCGACGTACCCGGTGATGCTGCGCACCCGGTACAGGTAGACGATCGGGTTGTCCCGCTGCACGATCGTGACGACCTGGCCGTAGAGGTCGGCGCGCGTCGCGGGGTCGGTGCTCTGGGCGGCCTGCTTCAGCAGCGCGTCCACCTCGGGGTCGGAGTACCCGGAGTAGTTGTTGCCCGCGCCGGTGGTGAGGAAGTTCGAGGAGTTCCCGTGCGGGTCGACGCGACCGGACCACCCGAGCTGGACGGCCTCGAAGTCACCGGAGGACTGCTGGTCCAGGAGGGTGGAGTACTCCACCGGTTCGATGTCGATGGCGAAACCCGCCTCCTGGACGCTGGCCTGCAGGGCCTGGGAGAACCGGAGGGTGTCCGCCGTGTTCGACGCCGACAGCCGGATCCGGTACGGCAGGTCCACGCCGGCCTCGGTGAGCAGCTGCTTCGCCCGCGCCGGGTCGTGCGGCGGGCAGGCGTCCGAGGCCTCGGTGGCGTACGTGCTGTCGGGTGAGATGAACGAGCAGGCCGGTTCGTACCAGTCGTTGAACACCGAGTTCACGAGCGCCTGCCGGTCGACGGCGAGGGAGAACGCCTCGCGGACGCGGGGATCGGTCGCCAGCGGGGTGTCGATGCGGCCCGGGGGGTTCCCGACGCCGTCGGTGTTGCCGAGGTTGAACGTGACCCCCTGGTACCCGAACGACCCGGTCTGCAGCAGGCCGATGCCCTTCTCCTGCGCCAGCGCGTCGACGTCCTGCGGGGACAGGCTGTCGGCGACCTGGACGTCGCCGGAGCGCAGGTTCGCGGCGCGGATGTTGGCGTCCGTCATGATCCGGTAGGTGATGCTGTCGAGGTGGACGTCGTCGGCCGCGTAGTAGTCCGGGTCGCGCTCGACGGTGATCGACGTCTGCGGGACGCGGTCGACGAACTTCATGGGCCCGACGCAGGTCGGGTGGTCCCCGAAGTCGGCGCCGAGCTCGGCGAGCGCCGCCGGTGACATGATCATCCCGGCGCGGTCGGCGAGGGAGGCGGCCAGCGGGGCGAAGGGTGTCTCGTAGCGGACGACGACGGTGGAGGGGTCGGCCGCCTCGACGTCGCTGACGGGCCCGAGTTCGCTCTTGCGGGTGCTCGTCTCGAGGGTGAGGTTCCGTTCGAGGGTCGTGACGACGGCCGCGGCGTCGAGCGGGGTGCCGTCGGCGAACCGGACGCCGGACCGGACGGGGATCGTCACGGTGAGACCGTCGGGGGACGTCGTGGGCAGGGCGGCGGCGAGCTGCGGCACGAGGTTCCCCTCGGCGTCGATGTCGTAGAGCTTCTCGCAGATCGCGTTCATCACGTACCGCGTGTAGAGCGAGGACGACGTCGTGGGGTCGAGCCGGTCGGGTTCGGCCGACAGGGCCATGACGAGGTCCCCGCCGTCCCGGACGGGCCGGTCCCCGATCGCGACGCCGGTGACGTCCTCGCGCTCGGGCGCCTCGCCGACGGGTTGCACGGGCACGCAGGCCGCCAGTCCCAGCACCGGGACGGCGAGGGCGGCGGGCAGGAGACGGAGCAGTGCTGGTCGGGCAGTCATCGCGAACCTCTCGCCGGTCGGACTCAGCAGCGGAACGTATACAATCGGAGCACCGTACCCTTCCTGTGTTTCCCCGGTGTTTCACCACGCCCCGGGTTCTGAGTCCGCCGAGCAGGAGAGCGCGATGCCCCCCGAGAAGACCGCCGCACCGTCCACGACCGCAGCCGGGTCCGGCCCGCGACGGACGTCCTGGCACCTCGCGCTGATGCTCGTGCTGACGTTCTCGACCGGGATCGTCGACGCCGTCGGCTACCTGGGCCTGGACCGCGTCTTCACGGCCAACATGACGGGCAACGTCGTCATCCTGGGCATGGCGCTCACCGGGTCCGAGGACCTTCCGATCGTCGGGCCCGTGCTGGCGCTCGTCGGCTTCCTCGCCGGGGCGGCGCTCGTGGGGCGCGTGCTGCGCACGGCCGCGACGGGCTGGACGACCGCGTCCACCTGGGTCTTCGCCGTCGTGGGGGTCGTCCTCGCGGGCCTGGCCGTCGCGTCGTCCCTCATCAGCGGCCTGCCCGTCGAACAGGGGACGACCCCGCCGCCGGCGGCCCTGGCGGTCACGGCCGTGCTGGGCGTCGCGATGGGCGGTCAGGCCGCCGCCGCCCGCCGGCTGGCCGTCAAGGACGTCACCACGGTCGTCGTGACCTCGACGCTGACGGGGCTGGCGGCGGACTCCCGGCTGGCCGGCGGCACGGGAGACGGCTGGCGCCGCCGCCTCGGGGCCGTCGTCCTCATCCTCGCGGGAGCGGCGGCCGGGGCGGCGCTGCTGCGCCTGCACCCCGGCGCCGGCCTCGGCGTCGCCGCGGGCATCTCCCTCGTGGCCGCCGTCCTGGGCCACCTGCGGGCGCACGCCACCCGCTGACGCTCACACGGGGAAGCGGACTCCCGTCAGCTCCTCCGAGACCGCCCACAGCCGCTGCCGGACACCGAGGTCGTGGGACTGCGGGCTGGAGGCGACCTGGCGGGGCAGCCCGCGGGACTCTCCCGGGCCGCCCGGCCCGAAGTACTGCCCGCCCAGGACGGCCGGGTCGGTCGCGGCCCGCAGCGTCGGCAGCGCTCCCTTGTCCGCCGGCTGCGTCAGCAGTCCCCCGAGCCGGTCCATCGCCGTGCGCACGAGCGCCGGGGAGTTCCGGGCGAGCTCGGTGTTCGAGACCCCCGGGTGGGCGGCGACGGCGATCGTGCCGGCGCCGCGGGCGGCGAGCCGGCGCTGCAGCTCGTAGGTGAACAGCAGGTTGGCGAGCTTGGACTGCCCGTAGGCGCCGACGCGCGAGTACGACCGCTCCCACTGCAGGTCGTCGAAGTGGATCGCGGCGCGGATGCGGTGGGCCAGGCTGCTGACCGTCACCACCCGGGAGCCGTCCACCGGCAGCAGGGCGTCGAGCAGCAGACCGGTGAAGGCGAAGTGCCCCAGGTGGTTCGTGCCGAACTGCAGCTCGAACCCGTCCTGCGTCGTCTTCTTCTGCGTGTACATGACACCGGCGTTGTTCACCAGCAAGTCCACGCGGGGGTGCGCTGCCCGCACCGCCTCCGCCGCCTCCCGGACCGACGCCAGCGACGACAGGTCCAGCCGCTGGACCGAGACCTCCCCCGGCATCCGGGCCGCGGCCGCCGAGCCCTTCTCGACGTCGCGGACGGCCAGCACCACCGTCGCGCCGCGGGCGGCGAGGACCTTCGCGGTCTCGAAGCCCAGGCCGGTGTTGGCTCCGGTGACGACCGCCACCCGGCCGTGCTGGTCGGGTACGTCGCCGGCCGTCCACCGCGTGCTGCTCACGTCGTCTCCCTCGGGTCCGCGCACCCGGGTCGGTGCGGCCACAGGGCGATCATGCGCCTGGTGCTCGTGGGGCGCGTCCTCAGTCCGGCGGCCCGGCGAGCCGGCGCGCGTCCCGCTCCTCCTCCGCCGAGAACCCCTCCCAGTCGTGCGCGCGGTGGGCGTCGGCCTGCGCCTGGATCCACGCCTGGTGGGCCTCCCACGCGCTCTGCTTGGTGACACCCGTCGCCGCGGCGATCTGCGACCAGGACGCCCCGGCCGCCCGTGCGGCGCGCACGGCGAGCTGGCGACCGTAGGACGCCTTGCGGGACAGCACCTCCCCGAGCGCGAGCAGTTCCAGCGCCTCGTGCCGCGGGAGGTGCACGCCGCCCTCGGCGGGCGGGGCGGACCCCAGGAGCGCGTGCCGCAGGCGCAGGTCGTCGTACCGGTGCGCCGCGGTGAGCAGGGTGTGCTCGCGTTCGAGCTCCTGCGCGGTCGTCTGGACGGTCATCATCGCCTCCCCGTTCGTCGTCAGGCCAGCCTGACGCTCGTCCGGGGGAACCGCAAGACCCGGCTCACCAGGGCACGACGCCCCGCCGGTCGGCGAACGTCCCGGTCGGTCCGTCGTCGGGCAGCGTCGCGAGCTGCACGACCGCGTCGGTGCCCTCGGTGACGCTCTGCGCGCCGTCGCCGCCGTTGAGGTCGGTGCGGGTGTAGCCGGGGTCGGCGGCGTTGACGAGGACCCCGGGCAGGGCGCGGGCGAACTTCAGGGTGAGCATCGTCAGGGCGCTCTTGGACACCGCGTACGCCGGCGGCGTGATCCGCCAGTCGAACAGGTCCATCTCCAGCGTGCGGGCGAAGGAGCCCACGGTCGAGGAGACGTTGACGACCCGCGGGTGCGCCGAGTCGTGCAGCAGCGGGACGAACGCGTTGGTGACGCGCAGGACGCCGAGGAGGTTCACGTCCAGCAGCGCGGCGAGCTCGCTGGCAGTGAGCTCCTCGACCGGCATGACCGCGCTGTTGACGCCGGCGTTGTTGACGAGGACGTCCAGGCGGCCGTGCTCGCGGCGCACCCGCTCGGCCGCGGCGTCGACGCTGGCCTGGTCGGTCACGTCGAGCGGCAGCCAGGTCACGCCCAGCTCCTCGGCGGCGGCCCGTCCGCGCTCGGGGTCGCGTGCGCCGAGGAGGACGGTGTGGCCGAGCTCGGCGAGGCGGCGGCAGGTCTCGCGGCCGATGCCCTTGTTGCCGCCGGTGACGAGGACGACGGAAGAGGTGGTGGTCATGGCGACCACCCTCGACCGGACGGCCGGGCCGGGGAAGGCGCCGTCGGTCGGGGGGACCGGCGGTACCACCCGGGGCAGGATGACCCCGTGACGACGAGGACGACGGGTCCGGTCCAGAGCCCGGCGCTGGGTGGCCTGCTGCGGGGGTTCCGGCGCGGCTGCACCGTGGAGGGCACCGGGTTCGCCCGCGGCACCCGCCGGACCCCGGGGCTGCGCCGCGAGGAGCTCGCACTGCTGGCCGGTGTCTCCGTCGACTACCTCGTCCAGCTCGAGCAGGGGCGGGCGGCGCGGCCGTCGGCGCCGGTGGTCGCCGCGCTGGCCCGGGCCCTGCGCCTGACCGACGACGGCACCGCGCTCCTGCACCGCGCCGCCGGCCTCGCCGCGCCGACGGGTTCCGTCCGGCGCGAGGTGCCCGCCGCGGCGGAGCGGCTGGTCGAGCGGCTCGGCCCGCTGCCGGCCGCCGTCTACTCGGCGGACTGGTGGCTGCTGCGCTGGAACGCCGCCTGGACGGTGCTGCTGGGCGACCCGCTCGCCCAGCGGGGACGGCAGCGGAACGTCGTCTGGCACGAGATGGTCGAGCCGAACCCCCGCGTGTGGCGGGAGCCGGCGCAGGACGAGGTGTTCCGCGACGCGATCGTCGGGGACCTGCGGGTGGCGCTCGTGGAACACCCCGACGACGCCGAGCTGGTCGACCTGGTCGAGGCCCTGACCGGGCGCAGCCCCGAGTTCGTGGAGCGCTGGACGTCGGCCCGCCCGGCCCGCTACCGGGGGATGCGCAAGCGCGTCGACCACGCCGGGGTCGGGGCCCTGACGCTGGACGGTGACGTGCTGGAGGTCCCCGGCGGCGACGTGCGCGTCGTCGTGTACTCCGCCGCCCCGGGCTCGGCCGACGCCGAGCGCCTGACCCGCCTCACCGGGGGCGGTGGCGGGGGCGCTGCGGGCGGTGCAGCATCATCGGCACGACCGATGCGAGCCTGACCAGCCGGAGCCCAGGAGTGACGAGGAAGCCATGACGAACCCCCGCGCAGGACAGCACGCCCAGCCCTCCGACCTCATCGACGTCTCGCACGTCGTCACGGCCTACTACGCGACGAAGCCCGACCCGTCCGAGGTCGGCCAGCGCGTCGCCTTCGGCACCTCGGGGCACCGCGGGTCCAGCCTCGACGCCGCGTTCAACGAGGACCACATCCTCGCCACGACGCAGGCGATCGTCGACTACCGCCGCGAGCAGGGCTACGACGGCCCGCTCTTCCTCGGCCGCGACACGCACGCCCTGTCCGAGCCCGCGTGGGTGTCCGCGCTGGAGGTCCTCGGCGCCAACGACGTCACCGTCCTCGTCGACGACCGCGACTCCTGGACGCCGACGCCGGCGGTCTCGCACGCGATCCTCGCCGCGAACCGCGACGGCCGGGCGATCCGCACGACGGGGTCCGGCCTGGCCGACGGGATCGTCGTCACCCCCTCCCACAACCCGCCGCGCGACGGCGGGTTCAAGTACAACCCGCCGAACGGCGGCCCGGCCGACACCGACGCGACCGGGTGGATCGCGGCGAAGGCGAACGCCTACCTGGAAGCCGGGCTCGACGGCGTCCGCCGCGTCCCGTTCGCCAGGGCCCGCGCCGCGGCGCAGGGCTACGACTTCCTCGGCACCTACGTCGACGACCTGCCGAACGTCCTGGACATCGACGCCGTCCGCGACGCGGGCATCCGCATCGGGGCCGACCCGCTCGGCGGGGCGAGCGTGGAGTTCTGGCAGGCCGTCGCCGACCGGCACCGCCTGGACCTGACGGTCGTGAACCCGCTGGTGGACCCGACGTGGCGGTTCATGACGCTGGACTGGGACGGCAAGATCCGGATGGACTGCTCCTCCCCCTCGGCGATGCACTCCCTCATCGACCGGCGCTCGGAGTTCCAGATCGCGACGGGCAACGACGCCGACTCCGACCGGCACGGCATCGTCACCCCCGACGCGGGACTGATGAACCCCAACCACTACCTCGCCGTCGCGATCCAGTACCTGTTCTCCTCGCGCCAGGACTGGCCCCGGAGCGCCGCGATCGGCAAGACGCTCGTGTCGAGCTCGATGATCGACCGCGTCGCGGAGTCGCTGGGCCGCACCCTGTTGGAGGTCCCGGTCGGGTTCAAGTGGTTCGTCCCGGGCCTGCTCGACGCCTCCGTCGGGTTCGGCGGCGAGGAGTCCGCCGGGGCCTCGTTCCTGCGCAAGGACGGGTCGGTGTGGAGCACCGACAAGGACGGCATCCTGCTGGCGCTGCTGGCCTCGGAGATCACCGCCGTCACCGGCCGGACGCCCAGCGAGCACTACGGCGACCTCGTGGAGGAGTTCGGGCGCCCGCAGTACGTCCGCTCCGACGCCGCCGCCACGCGCGAGCAGAAGGCCACGCTGTCGAAGCTGTCGGCCGACCAGGTGTCCGCGACGGAACTGGCCGGGGAACCCATCGTGAGCAAGCTCACCGAGGCGCCGGGCAACGGCGCGAAGATCGGCGGGTTGAAGGTCGCGACGGAGTCGGCGTGGTTCGCGGCACGCCCGTCCGGCACCGAGGACGTCTACAAGATCTACGCGGAGTCCTTCAAGGGCGCCGACCACCTGCGCCACGTCCAGCACGAGGCGCAGGAACTGGTCGACGGGGTCCTGTCCGGGAAGTAGCGGTCCGAGCAGCTGCACGGGAGTCGCATGACGAGGATCGACGCGTGGACGTGGGCGGTCCGGCTCTACAAGAGCCGGTCGCTCGCGTCCGCCGCGGTGAAGGCGGGGCACGTCCGGGTCAACGACGAACGGGCGAAACCCGCGACGAGCGTCCACGTCGGGGACGTCGTGACGGTTCGGGCCGAGGGGTACGACAAGGTCTTCGAGGTCGTCCAGTTGCTGGACAAGCGCGTGGGTGCTCCCCTGGCCCAGGCGGCGTACGTGGACCACTCCCCGCCCCCGCCCCCCAAGGACGAGTTCTTCGGCGCGTTCGGCGTCCGCGACCGCGGCGCCGGCCGGCCGACGAAGCGGGACCGCCGCGAGATGGACGACCTGCGAGGACGACGGTGACGTACCCGGACCTGCCCACCCTGGAGCAGTTGACCACCGCTCAGCGGCGCGGTGACGACCTCGCGGACGCCGTGGCCGACGCCGTGCACGACGACCCCGCGGTCCGCGGGCAGTTCGCCCGCGCGCTGCGGGAGGGCTCGTCGTCGGCGGCGCACCCGGCGGTCCGCGCGTTCGTCGCCGAACAGGAACGGGTGGCGGCCGCGGGCGAGGCGGACCTGCTGGCGGCCGGGGCCCGCGCGACGTTCACGGCCCCGCTGGCGGTGCACGTGTTCGACACGGGCGCGGGTGCGCTCATCAGCTCCTACCGGCCCCCGGGCCCCGCGGCCGTCCTCACCGGCACCGGGCGGCTCGTGCACGGCACCCAGCACCGACTGACCGAGACCGCGCGGTGGCTCTCGGCCGCCTCACTGCCCGGTGGTCTCGTCCGCGGCGCCGAGGGCTGGGTCATGACGGCCTGGGTCCGCCTGGGGCACGCGGTGGCCCGCCGTGACGTCCAGCGGGCCTCGGCGTCCCCCGACGGGGTCGTCCCGATCAGCCAGATGGACTCGGTGCGGACGTGGCTGGACTTCACCGTCGTCGCACCGCGCTCCGCGCACCGGCTGGGGTTCGCCGTCACCGACGCCGAGTACGCGCAGTTCCTCACCTACTGGCAGTTCCTCGGATCGCTGCTGGGGGTGGAACCGCAGCTCATCGCGGGCGCCGTCGACCGGCGCTCGGCCGGCGAGCTCCTGCGCCGCGTCGACGCGCTCACCGGCCCCCCCTCGCAGGACTCGCGTGTCCTCACCGAGGCCGGGATCGAGGCCCTCGCCGTTGGCCTGCGCGACCTCGTCCGCGTCCCGCTGGGGCCGGGACGGATCGCGGCCCGCACCGTGGCGCGCCACCTGCAGGGTCCGGACCTCGGCCGCGCGCTGGGGCTGGGTGACCCCGCTCCGCAGGACCGGATCGTCCCCGTGGCCGCGGCCGTGAACCGGGCCGGGCAGACGCTGCTGCGCCGCTCGGACCGGGTCTGGAACGCGGTGGTGGAGCTGAACGTGTGGACGAACCGCCGGTTCCTGCGCGAGAGCGCCGAGCTCGTCGCGTGATCGGACGGACGAGGGTGGAGGACCTGCCCAAGGCGGAGCTGCACGTCCACCTCGAGGGGACGCTGGAGGCCGACCACCTCCTGGAGCTGGCGCGGCGGCACGACGTCGCGCTGCCGTGGCGCTGCGTGGAGGAGGTGCGCGCCGCGTACGCGTTCACCGACCTGCAGTCCTTCCTCGACGTGTTCTTCGTCGGGTGCCGGGTGCTGCGCGAGCGGGGCGACTTCGCTGACCTCACCCACCGCTACCTGCTGCGCGCGGCGGCCGACGGCGTGGTCCGGGCCGAGGTTTTCTTCGGGGTCCAGACGTTCCTCGGGCTCGGGGTCCCCCTGGCCGACCAGCTCGACGGGATCTTCGAGGGGTTCGACCGCGCGCGGGCCGAGACGGGCATCGACGCCGCGCTCATCACCTCGGCCCAGCGCCACCGCACCGAGGACGACGCCCTGGCGATGGTGGACGCCGTCATGCCGTGGGCGGACCGGATCGTCGGGTTCGGTCTCGGGTCGACCGAGATCGGGAACCCGCCGTCGGGGTTCGCGCGGTACTTCGCTACCGTCCGGGACCGGGGTTTCCGCGCCACCGCCCACGCCGGGGAGGAGGGCGGCCCCGACTACGTGCGGGAGGCCCTCGACGTCGGTGTCGAACGGATCGACCACGGTGTCCGGTCCGTGGAGGACCCCGACCTGGTGGCGCGGCTGGCCCGCGAGCAGGTGCCGCTCACGGTCTGCCCGCTGTCGAACCAGCGGCTGCAGGTGACGCCCGACCTGGCGACGCACCCGTTGCGGACGCTCCTGGACGCCGGCGTCCTCGTCACCGTGAACTCCGACGACCCCAGCTACTTCGGCGGCTACGTCGCGGACAACTACCGCGCCGTGCGCGACGCCCTCGACCTCACCGACGGCGAGCTGGAACACCTGGCGCGCAACAGCCTCAGCGCGACCTGGGCAGGTCCGCCAGCCACGCCTTGACCTCGGCGAGGGTGAGGACGGGCCCGGCGGCGCCGAAAGCGATGCGGGCGTCCTTCTCCCCCGGTTTCCCGCTCGTCAGCAGGTAGCCGGGGTGCCGGTTCGTCGGCGCCTCCAGGGTCCAGCCCTTGCGGGACGCCTCGCGGCGCAGAGTCGCGAACTCCTCGTCGTCCGCCCCGCTCACGAGGCCACCGCGCACGCGGAGGGGTAGGCCCGGTACGCCTGACCGGCGCGGATGACGTCGTCGAGCTTGTCCCGCGTCGCCGTCAGCTCCTCCAGCTGGGCCTGCACGCGCTCCCGCTCGGCCAGCAGCCGGTCCTGCATCTCATCGGTCAGGATCCCGTGGTCCATGCACGGCAGGATCCGCAGGACGGCCTTGCTGGCGAGCCCGGCGGCGTAGAGGTTCTGGATGAACCGGACCCGCTCGACCGCGGAGTCCGGGTAGTGGCGCTGCCCACCCGGGCTGCGCTCGGACTGCAGCAGCCCCTGCTCCTCGTAGTACCGCAACGCCCGGACGCTGACCCCCGAGCGCTTCGCGACCTCACCGATGCGCACTGCTTCACCCTCCTGGTGGAACCGACTGCCGACACGGACTTGACCCTGACGTCGACGTCAGGTCCTAGCGTACCTCGCATGACGACCCACACCGCTCTGGTCACCGGCGCCAACCGCGGCATCGGCCGGGCCTTCGCCACCGAACTGCTCGCCCGCGGCGCCACCGTCTACGCCGCCGCCCGCCGTCCCGAGAGCATCGACCTGCCCGGGGTCACGCCCGTCGCCGTCGACATCACCGACCCCGCCTCGATCGCCGCCGCGGCGGAACTGGCCGGGGACGTCGACCTGCTCGTCAACAACGCCGGGATCTCCACCGGGTCGACCCTGCTCGGCGACCTCGACGGCGTCCGCGCCGAGATGGACGTGAACTTCTGGGGAACCCTGTCCATGGTCCGCGCCTTCGCCCCCGTGCTCGCCGCCAACGGCGGCGGGACGATCGTCAACGTCGCCTCCGCCCTGTCCTGGTTCTCCTTCCCCGGCGCCGGCGCCTACGCCGTCTCCAAGGCCGCGAACTGGAACATGAGCAACGCCCTGCGCATCGAGCTGGCCGGCCAGGGGACCCGCGTCGTCTCCGTCCACCTGGGCGCCGCGGACACCGACATGATCCGCGACTACGACGGCCCCAAGACCGCCCCCGCCGACGTCGCCACCCGCACCCTGGACGCCGTGGCGGCCGGGGCGTTCGAGGTCGTCGTCGACGACTGGAGCGAGATGGTGAAGGCGTCGCTGGCGAAGGACCCGCGGGAGTTCTACGGGCAGCACCTTCCGGCCTGACGACGACCTCGATCCGCCGGTCCGACCGTTCGCCCGGAGTTGTCCCGCGGGTCACCTGGCCTGCGCACAGCGGGAGCACACTCCGGGCATGGCCACCCCCACCGACCGCCGCACGTTCCTCACCGCGACGGGCGCCGTCGCCGGGCTCGCCGCCGCCACCAGTGCGGGGGTGAGCCCCGCGGCGGCGAGCAGCGGACGCCACCGCGACGACGACCCGTTCACCCTCGGCATCGCCTCCGGCGACCCGACGGCGGACGGCGTCGTCCTGTGGACCCGACTGGCCCCGGAACCGTTCACGGCCGACGGGGGCATGGGCCACCGCACCGTCCCGGTGGAGTGGCGGGTCTGCACCGACGAGGCCATGCGGTGCGAGGTGGCCCGCGGTCGCGCCCTGGCCACCCCGGAACTCGCGCACTCGGTGCACGTCGAGGTCGTCGGGCTGCGGCCCGACCGCGAGTACCACTACCAGTTCCGGTACCGCCGGGCCGTGTCGCCCGTCGGCCGCACCCGCACCCTGCCGTCCGCGCGGTCCTGCCCGGCAGAGCTGCGCTTCGCGTTCGTCTCCTGCCAGGACTTCGCGTACGGGTACTACCCGTCCTACGCGGACATCGCCGCACAGGACCTCGGATTCGTCCTGCACCTCGGCGACTACGTCTACGAGGGCGACGTCGACGCCCGCGGCGGGTACCGCGATGCACCCGTCCCCGAACCCGCCCGGGCCGCGCCCCGGACGCTGGAGCAGTGGCGGTACCGGTACTCCCTCTACAAGAGCGACCCGCAGCTCCAGGCCGCGCACGCCCGGCACCCGTTCGTCGTGACGTGGGACGACCACGAGGTCGCCAACGACTACGCGGGGACGGCTGCGGAGGGGCGACCGGACCTCGCCGCCGTCCGGGCCGCCGCGTACCAGGCGTACTACGAGCACCAGCCCCTGCGCCGGGCGTCGATCCCCCGCCCCGACGGCGGGTTGCGGCTGCACCGGGGTCTGGAGTTCGGCACCCTCGCCTCCGTGAGCGTCCTCGACGGACGGCAGTACCGCACCGTCCCCGCCGGGACCTGGGGCGAGGGGCCCGAAGTGCGGGACCCCGCCGCCACGATGCTCGGCCGCGAGCAGGAACGGTGGCTGGACCGCCGCCTCCACGCCTCCCGCGCCCGGTGGAACGTCCTGGGCAACGACGTGATGGTCGCCGGTCTCGACCACGACGGCCCGACCGGCGACGTCGTGTGGCACGACTCGTGGGACGGCTACCCCGTCGCCCGCGAACGCCTCTTCCGGTCGCTGGAGAGTTCCCGGGTGTCGAACCCGGTGTTCGTCACGGGCGACTGGCACTCGACGTTCGTCAGCGACGTCCACCGGCAGGTCGAGCGCCCCGGCGATTCCCCCGTCATCGCGACGGAGTTCGTCGGCACCTCGATCTCCTCCAACGGCGACGGCGAGGTGTACGGGCCCTACTACGGCCCGATGATCGCCTACAACCCGCAGGTGCGGTTCTTCGACGGGGACCGCCGCGGTTACGTCCGCTGCACCGTGACACCCGGGCAGTGGCGGACGGAGCTGCGGATGACCCCGACCGTGTCGACGCCCGACGCACCCACGCAGACGTGGCGGGAGTTCGTCGTCGAGGACGGCCGACCCGGCGCCCAGGAGGTCTGACCCCTCGGGGTCAGGACCCACGCCCGCAGCAGCCCGCGGTGCGGTGCGTCCCGCTGGGTACCGTCTGGCCATGAGCACCCGGAGCGCCCCCGAGCAGCCGTCCCGGTTCCCGCGCGCCGTCTACGGGGTGGGCGACGAACCGGACCCCCGGTTCTCCTTGGCCAACGAACGCACGTTCCTGGCGTGGATCCGCACGTCCCTGGCGCTGCTGGCGGCGGGGGTCGCGCTGGAGGGCCTCAGCCTGCCGCTGCAGCCGGACCTGCGGTTGGCGGCGTCCCTGCTGCTGGTCGTCCTCGGGTTGCTGACGCCGCTGCAGGCGTGGCGCGGGTGGGCCCGCGACGAGCGGGCCATGCGCACCGGGACACCGCTGCCCTCCCCCGCGCTCGCGCTGCCGCTGACGGTGGGCACGTCGGTCACGGGCGTCCTCATCGTCCTCGGGGTGCTGTTCCGGTGACGGACCGCGGGCTGTTCGACCCGGGGCTGCAGCCCGAACGGACCGCGCTGGCCTGGCGCCGGACCTGCCTGGCCGTCGTCGTCCTGTCGCTGGGGGGTGCCCGGCTGATGGCGCCCCGGCTCGGCGCGACCGCCGTCGTCCTGGGGGTGGCCTGCGCGGCGGCAGGGGTCGTCCTGCACCACCTGGCCGGGTCCCGGCAGCGCCGGCACACGGCCCACCTGCTCACGGACGGTCACCTGCGGGACGCGACGACCTCGGCCCACCTCCTGCTGCTGCTCACGGTCGTCGGGGTCGTCATGGGCGTGACGGCCGCGGCGTTCGTCGTCGTGCGGGGTTTCTCCCCGGCGGGGTGAGGATCACCCCCAGGGCAGCGCGCTCCGCGTCGCCCAGTACGCCTCGGGCCGTTCGACCACGCCGTCCGGCACGGTGGCCGGGAGCCGCGCGGCGAGGTTCTGCGCCAGCTGCTCCCGCGTCACGGCGCCGCTGAGGACGACGTCGACGAACGGCTGGGCCAGGGCGGAGCCGAGGGCGAACGCGTCGACGGTCTGGCCGTCGAGGCGGGCGAGCTCGGCGACCGCCGGGTCGGCGCCGTGCGCGGTGAGCCGGCCGTTGGCGACGCCCTCCTTGACGACGACCAGCCAGCCGTCGTCGTGCGCCCGGGCGAGGGCGGGGCCCACGGAGCGTTCCAGCAGGTTCCACGTCGCCTGGACGGCGGTGAAGGGCGTGGACCCCGCCGAGGCACGGTCCACGACGGCGCCCTGCGCCGGTCCGCTCGTCGAGATCCCCACCCGCACACCGGACCCGGCGAGGTCGGCCAGCGCCCGCAGGAGCGGTTCGTCGTCGAGGGCACCGGAGTCGGGGGTGACCGAGTGGACGAGGTAGGCGTCCGGGGGGCCGCCGAGCGCCTCCAGGGTCTCGGGCCACTGCCGCTCGAACAGGGCCAGGGAGTGCTCCTTGCGCTCGTGCACCTCCGCGTCCAGCGCCCAGTCGCCGACGTACTCGTAGCCCCACTTCGACCCGACGGTGAGCTGCTCGCGGCGGCCGGGGTGCGCGGCGAGCCAGGCACCGAGGAACCGCTCGGCGTACCCGTAGGAGCGGGCGGTGTCGACGTAGCGCACCCCCGCGTCCCACGCCGCGTCCAGCAGCGCGTGGCAGCGGGCCCGCATGTCCTCCACGGAGCGGGCGGCGGCGAGGTCCTGCTCGCGGCCGAGCGTGATGTACGCCGGGCGGCCGACGGCGGCCAGCCCCAGCCCCAGCCGGTGCACCCCGGGAGCGGTGTTCGTCACGCGGGTAGCGTAGGTGCGGGCCCCGCACCGGGTGCCCTGCACGTCCCCCGCACGTCCCCCCACGAGTCTCGAGTTGGAGACGCATGAACAACGCGCTGGGCGCCACCACGAGCGCCGGCCCCACCGTCTTCGTCGTCTACGGGGCCAGCGGCGACCTGGCCAAGCGCCTGGTCATGCCGGGCTTCGCGGCCCTGGCGGCCGCCGACCTGCTGCCCGAGCGGTGGGTCCTCATCGGCAGCGGCCGCCGCGCCACGCCGGACGACCAGTACCGCGAGCACGTCCGCGACGGTCTGCAGGAGTTCGCCCGCGGCAAGAACGGCGTCACCGACGAGGTGATCGAGTCGATCCTGCCCGGGCTGCGGTTCGCCGGCGGCGGGTTCACCGAGGACGACCCGGGCGAGCTGCTCGACGCGATCGCCGCCGCCCGCGAGGAGGTGGGCGAGGACGCGCAGGTCGTCCACTACCTCGCGCTGCCGCCCTCGACGTTCCAGGCGTACACGAAGGCCATCGCCGCGCAAGGCCTCGCCGAGGGCACCCGCGTCGTCTACGAGAAGCCCTACGGCACGTCGCCGCAGTCGTTCGAGGAGCTGGACCAGCTCGTCCTGTCGGTCTTCGACGAGCAGCAGGTCTTCCGCATCGACCACTTCCTCGGCAAGGAGGCGACGCAGCAGCTGCACGTCATCCGGTTCGCGAACCGGATGATCGAGCAGCTGTGGTCGAACGAGCACGTCGCGCAGGTGCAGATCGACGTGCCCGAGGTGCTCGGGGTCGACGAGCGCGCGACGTTCTACGACGAGACCGGCGCGACGCTGGACATGCTCGTCACCCACCTGCTGCAGGTCGCCGCGGAGGTCGCCCTCGACCCGCCGTCGGACTGGACCTCGGACGCGCTGGCGCAGGCCCGCGAGGCGGTCCTGGCGAAGTTCCGCCCGATGGACCCCGCCGAGGTCATCCTCGGGCAGGGCACCGGCTACCGGGAGATCAAGGACGTCCGCGAGGGGTCGACGACGGACACGTTCGTCGCGGCCCGCGTCTGGGTCGACACCGAGCGCTGGCAGGGGGTCCCGTTCGTCCTGCGGACGGGCAAGAAGCTCGCCGAGAGCCACCAGCACGTGACCCTCGTGTTCAAGCGGCCGCTGAACTCGCCGCAGAAGGACGACGAGGCCGCGCCCGAGACGCTGACGTTCACGCTGTCCGGCAACGGCTCCGTGTTCGCCGGGGTCACCGCCCGCCGGCCCGGCGTCTCCGACGACCTCGTGCCGGGCAAGCTCCACCTGGACCTGGCCGAGCTGCCGAACGCCGAACCGCTGCCGCCGTACGCCGCGCTGCTGCGCGACGTGCTCATCGGCGACCGCGCCCTGTTCACCACCTCGAACGGTCTGCGCGACGCGTGGCGGGTCGCCGCGCCGATGCTCGACCACCGGCCCGAGCTGCACCCGTACGAGCCGGGGACCTGGGGCCCGGGAGCGGCCGAGGCGATCGCCGCTCCCTACGGGTGGCTGACCGAGCAGCACGGCCGTCTTCGACCTGGACGGCACGCTGGTGGCGGGCGACGCGTTCGGGGCGTTCCTGCTCGGCCGGTGGCGGCGCTCGCCGCTGCGCCTGGCCGCCGCCCTCGCGGCGGCACCGCTGCTGCTCCTGGACCGCCGGGCCGAGCTGCTCGTCGTCGCGACGGCCACGGCCGGGACGACGGACGCCGCGCTCCGACGGCGGTGGCGCGAGCACGCGGCCCGGCACGCGCGGGCCGGCGGGGTCCCCGAGGCGCTGGAGCGGCTCGCGGCGCACCGGCGGGCCGGGGACCGGGTCCTCGTCGCCACCGCCTGCGCGGACCCCCTGGCCCGGCTCGTCCTCGACGCCCTCGGCCTGGCGGACGTCGAACTCGTCGCCACGCCCTACGAGCACCGGCGGTGGCGGACCCCGCGCGCGAGCGCGATCCGCGGGGAGGCGAAGGTCCGGGCGCTGCGGCGGGCGGGGGTCGTCCTGCCCGTCGACGACGCGTACAGCGACAGCCTGCGCGACCTCCCGCTGCTGCGGGCGGCCCGCACGCCCCACCTGGTCCGGCCACGACGGCGGGACCTGCCGCGGTGGCGGCGCGCGCTGGGCGGGGTGGAGGTGCTGGGCCCGGTGCGGGGCGCCGGGCCGGCACCCCGCACCGGTCTGCTCAGGCGGGTCGTGCGCCGGCCTGCTCCTCCTCGGGGACGGTGACGGCGCCGGTCATGATCGCCACCCCCTCGCCCATGGTGTGCGAGGACGGGGTGATGACGGCGGCGCGCCGGCCGAGCCGCTGGATGTGGATGCGGTCGGCGACCTGCCACACGTGCGGCATGTTGTGGCTGATGAGGATGACGGGCATCCCGCTGTCGCGCAGCTGTTCGATCATCGACAGGACGAGGTTGCCCTCCTTCACCCCCAGGGCCGCGGTCGGCTCGTCGAGGACGACGATCTTGCTGCCGAACGCGGCGGCGCGAGCGACGGCGACGGCCTGGCGCTGACCGCCGGACAACGTCTCGACGGCCTGGCCCATGTCCTGGATCGTCTGGATGCCGAGCCGCTGCACGGCCTCCCCCGCACGCTGCTTCATGCCCTTCTTGTCGAGCATCCGGAACACCGAGCCGAGGATCCCCGGCCGGCGTTCCTCCCGCCCCAGGTACAGGTTCGAGGCGATGTCGAGGGCGGGGGCGACGGCCAGGGTCTGGTAGACGGTCTCGATGCCGGCCTCGCGGGCGTCCTGCGGCCGCTTGAACTCCACGACCTCCCCGTCCAGCCGCAGTTCTCCCGCGTCGGGCACGACGGCGCCGGTGAGGGCCTTGATGAGCGTCGACTTCCCGGCGCCGTTGTCGCCGATGACGGCGAGGACCTCACCGGGGTGGAGGTCCACGTCCACCCCGTCGAGGCCGACGACCCTGCCGTACGTCTTGACCAGGCCCCGGGCCTGCAGCACCGGGGTCCGCGTCTGCTGGGTGCCCGGTCGCTCGTTCACGCCTTCACCTTCCGGATCCACTGGTCGACCGAGACGGCGACGATGACGAGGACGCCGATGGCCAGCACGCGGAACTGGTCGTCGACGCCGGCCAGGGAGAGCCCGCTGGCGAACGACTGCACGATGAGCGCCCCCAGCAGCGTGCCCAGGACGCCGCCGCGGCCGCCGAACAGGCTGGTGCCGCCGATGACGACGGCGGTGATGGAGGCCAGGTTGGCGTCCGTGATCGCGTTGGGGCTGGCCGCACCGGCGCGTCCGATGAGGACCCACGCGGTGATGCCGTAGATGAGACCGGCCGCGGCGTAGACGCTCAGGAGGACGCGCTTGACCTGGATGCCGGCCAGGCGCGACCCCTCGGGGTCGTCCCCGACGGCGTAGACGTGCCGGCCCCACGCGGACTGGCTCAGCGCGAAACCGACGACGACGTACAGCAGCGCGACGACCAGGACACCGGTGGTGATGTAGAAGCTGCCGGGACCGAACGGCCGGATGGCCTCACCGGTCCAGTTCAGCAGACCGGGCAGCTCGTCGTCCTGGATGGACTGACCGCCGGAGTACAGCAGCGCGATCGCGGTGAAGATCGACAGCGTGCCGAGGGTGACGATGAACGGGGGCAGGTTCACCCGGGTGACGAGCAGGCCGTTGAGGGCACCGGCCCCCACGCCGACCAGGACGCCGACGAGCAGGCACAGGATCCCGGGCAGGCCGTTCTCCGAGGCCAGGGTCGCCGAGAGCATGGTGGCGAGGATCGTGATGGCCCCGACGGACAGGTCGATGCCGGCGGTGAGGATGATCAGCGTCTGCCCGATGGCCAGGGCCGCGACGACCGCCGTCTGCTGCACGAGCAGCGACAGGGCGTTGGGCTGGGCGAAGTTCGGGTTCAGCGCCGTGAACACCACGACGGCGAGGACGAGGATGACCGCCGGGCTGACGGCGGGGTAGCTGTGCAGGACGTGCTGGACCCGCTGCGCCGGCGTCTGCCGCCGCTTCGCGAGCTCCTGGGCGGCACCGGTCGGTGCGCTGGTGGTCGCCACCTCAGCCCCAGCAGATCTTCGACGCGTCCGCGGAGGTGATGGACTCGACCCCGTCGACGGGCTGGTCGGTCACGAGGGCGACACCGGTGTCGTAGAAGTCCAGACCCGGGCTGGTCGTGGGCTCGGTGCCGTCCGCGGCGTAGTCCGCGATCGCCTTGACCCCCAGTTCGGCCATCTTCAGCGGGTACTGCTGGGACGTCGCGCCGATCACGCCGTCGGTGACCTCCTTGACGCCGTCGCAACCGCCGTCGACGGAGACGATGAGGGCACCGGTGCTCCCGGCGGCCTTGAGGGCGTTGTAGGCACCGGTCGCCGCGGGTTCGTTGATCGTGTAGACGACGTTGATGCCCGGGTTCTTCGTCAGGCAGTTCTCCATCGCGGTGCGGCCGCCGTCCTCGGCACCGCCGGTGGGTTCGTTGCAGACGATGGTGTACGTCCCGCCGTCGTAGTTCCCGGTCGCGGCCTCGTCACCGTTCTTCTGCTTGTCCTTGGTGTCGATCCCCATGCCGGTGAGGAAACCCTGGTCGCGGTTGTAGTCGACCGAGACGACCTTGTCGTTGAACAGGTCCAGCAGCGCGATCGTGGCGGGTTTCCCGGCGAGCTGGCCCTTGGTCCACTGGCCGATGAGTTCACCGGCCTTGAAGTTGTCGGTGGCGAAGGTGATGTCGACGGTGTCGGCCGGGTCCGGCGGGGTGTCCAGGGCGATGACGTACAGGCCGGCGTCGCGAGCCTTCTCGATCGCGCTGTTCACGCCGGGCCCGTTGGGCGTGATGATGATGCCCTTCTGGCCGCCGGCGATGGCGTTCTCGATGAGCTGGACCTGCCCCTGCTCGTCGCCGTCCTCCTTGCCGGCACCGATGGTGAGGTCGACGCCGTCCTTCTCGGCCTCGGCCCTGGCGCCTTCCTGCATGGCGACGAAGAACGGGTTGGTCGAGTCCTTGGTGATGAGCGAGACGGCGACCTGGTCGCCACCGCCGCCGCCACCACCGCTGCCTCCGGCGTCGTTGCCGCCGCAGGCCGCGACGGTGGCCACGGCCGCCACGCAGGCGAGCACGGCGGCGGGGCCGCGGTGACGGAACTTCGTCATCGCGGAGGGGGTGATCGGTGCACGGGACATCTGGGGTTCCTCCTGGCGCTGCGGTGCGCGGCATGACAACGTTGTCGAGTCCCGTTTGTAGTGCACCGGGGCCGCGCCGGTCAACGCGGACGGGACAGCCGTGACGCATCCGTGACAGCCAGCTCACCGAGGAGCCCGACGTGACGAGCCACCCACCACCCCCGCCACGGGCGACCATGCGCGAGGTCGCGAGCGCCGCCGGGGTGAGCCTGAAGACGGTCTCGCGCGTGGTCAACGGTGAGCCCGGGGTCCGGGAGGTGGTCCGCCGCGAGGTCGAGGCGGTGGTCGAGGAACTGGGCTACCGGCACCACCGCGGCGCCAGCGACCTGCGGCGCAGCGGGCAGCGCACCCGCGCCATCGGCGTCCTCGTCCAGGACATCGCGAACGACTACTCGGCCCGCCTGCTGCGCTCCCTGGAGGACGCGACGCGCGAACGGGGTTTCGTCCTGCTGGCCGCGAGCCTGGACGAGGACGCCGCGCGCGAGCGGCAGCTGGTGACCGAGATGATCGCCCGCCGCGTCGACGGGCTGGTGCTGATGGCCGCCACCGACCGGCAGGACTACCTGGCCGCGGACGTGCGCGCGGGGTTGCCCGTCGTGTTCGTGGACCGGGTGCCGCACGGCCTGGACGTGGACTGCGTGACGATCGACAACGCCGGGGGAACCCGCGCCGGGGTGGAGCACCTGCTGGGGCGGGGCCACCGGCGGATCGCGTTCCTCGGGGACCTGCCGGCCATCCCCACGGCGCGCGAACGGCTGGCGGGGTGGCGCCAGGCGCTGGTCGCGGCGGGCGCGACCCCCGACCCGGCCCTGGTGCGGGACGGTCTGCGCACGGTCGACGCGGCGCGGGACGCGCTGGGGGACCTGCTGCGGCTGCCGGACCCGCCGACGGCCGTCTTCGCCGCCCGCAACGTCCTGACCGTGGGGTGCCTGCGAGCGGTGCGCTGGGACGCGCCGGCACCGGCGCCGGAGGTCGTCGGGTTCGACGACGTGGAGCTGCTGGACCTGCTGGAACCGCGGACGACCGTCGTGCGCCAGGACGTCGAGGCGGTGGGCCGGGCGGCCGCGGACCTGCTGGAGCGGCGGATGGCCGCGCACGGCTGGCCGGCCCGGCACGTCGTGCTGCCGACCGAGCTCGTGGTGCGGTGACGTGTCCTGCCCCGCGCGGGGCGGTCCAGGGTCCAGGCTGGGGGCATGGCGGACGACCTGCTGGCCGACCCGGGGAACTTCCCGGAACTCATGCTGCTCCCCCACCTCGACGACGAGTGGACGGAGGTCAGGCTCGGGCGCCGCAGCGACGGGGCCTGGGAGGTCTACGTGACGATCCGCGTCGACGAGGGCTACCGCAACGAGGCGGCGGCCCAGGCCGTGGCCGACCACTACCGGGAGAACCTCGAGGCGTTCGTGGAGCACCGGCGACGCAAGCGCCGGCGCCCCTGAGGCAGGCCCGGGCAGGCCCGGTCAGGCCCGGTCAGGCCCGGTCAGGCCCGGTCGCGCAGGTCCCGCTCCAGCTCCGGGGCGGCGGCGAAGGCGGGAGCCGGCAGCGGCTGGGGTGCCGCGTGCGCGGCGGGCTGGACGGCGGGGGCGGGGTGGAAGCCGGCGACGGGGCCGTTGGGCTGCTCGAACACCTGGACGACCCACACGCGCCCGTCCGCCGAGCGCACGGCGCCGAGGCCGACGACGCTGACCTCGGGGCGCAGGATGTTCGCGCGGTGGCCCGGGGAGGCCATGAACGCGCCCTGCAACTGGTCGGAGTCCGCGCCCACGCCCACGTTCTCCGCCACGAGCGACCAGCCCTGCAGCTGCCGGGACAGGTCCGGGTTGTGCTTCAGCTGCGCGTCGCCGGCCATCCGGAAGGCCCAGTCGGTCGCGACGCGGTTGGCCTCGTCGCTCAGCCCCAGCGCCGGCAGGCCCGCCCCGGCGCGGGCGTCGTTGACCAGTTCGTAGGAGCGCCACGCCTGCCCGCCGTCGCCGACCAGGCCCGGGCCGTCCGCGTGCGCGGCACCCGCACCGGCCACACCGGCCGCTGCGGCCACCGCCACGGCTGCTCCCAGGAGGCGGTGGCGACGGGTGGTGCGGCGGGGCGTGCGGGTGGTGGTGTCCACGATGTCCTCCGGACGATCTGGGCTGCGGGGGGTCGTTGCTCCCCCACTGCCTCGGCCGTCCGGGGCCGTTCCTGTAGCCCGATCGGGCGAGGAGCGGTGACGGCGCGTCCCGCTGACGGCACGGACACCCGCCCCACGTCCGGGCGGACCCGGGCCGGTGTACGTGGTCGGTGTGCGGGACCGGCGCCCGCGGCTGCGTCAGGACGCGGGCGCGGACGGTTCGAGGTGCTGGACCCCCACGACCCCCAGGAGCGCGATCCTCTCGGCGGTCCCCGTCCCCGGTCGCGGCCGGAACAGGACGAGCCGCTGGCCCGACGGCGGGCTGACGACGACGTCGCACTCGAGGTCGAGGCGGCCGACCTGCGGGTGGTGCAGCACCTTGTGCGTGGTGCGGCGCGTCGCGACCTCCTGCAGCGCCCAGATCCGGCGGAACTCCCCGCTGGCGGACTCCAGGGCGCCGACGAGTTCGCGGACGTCGGCGTCACCGGGCCGGGTCCCGCTGGCCAGCCGCAGGTCGGCGACGTACTCGCGGCCGAGCTGGTCGTGCTGGGCGGGGTCGTAGCGCCCGCGCAGGTCGGGATCGGTGAACCACCGGTGCACGAACGCCCGGCGCAGTCCCCGCTCGGTGGCGATCGGGCCCAGCAGGGCCACGTTGAGCGGGTTCTGCGCGACCACCGTGGTGAGGTCGTCGGTGACGAGCGCGGGCACGTGCGGGGCGAGCGCGTCCAGGACGCACATGAGGCCGGGGTCGGCGTACCCCTGGGAGCGGTGCCGCGCCGGTGGTTCGTGGCCGGCGAGGCGGTGCACGTGGTCGCGCTCGTCGAGCGTCAGGCGCAGGGCACGGCAGATCGCGCCGAGCACCTCCAGCGACGGCCGCGCACCGCGGGCCTGCTCGATGCGCTCGTAGTGGTCGGTGGAGACGGCCGAGAGGACGGCGACCTCGTCGCGGCGCAGACCGGGGGTCCGGCGCCGCCCGCCGGGGACCAGCCCGACGTCGGAGGGGGTCAGCTGCTCGCGGCGGTGACGCAGGAAGGCGGCGAGGGCCCGCCGGTCTCCGGGGCTCATGCCCCCAGTGTGGCGAGGACCCCGGCGGCCAGACCCGGACAGCCCGTCCGGGGCTGCGCCGTACGTCGTGGACGCGCCCGGACCGCCCCAGGATGGCCGGGCAACCGACCACCCCCAGGAGGAGAACCGTGGTTCCCCAGCAGATCGTCCTCGTCACCGGCGCCAGCCGCGGCCTCGGCCGCAGCGCCGCCCGCCACCTCGCGCACGCCGGTTTCGGCGTCATCGGGACGTACCGGTCGAACGCCGCGCAGGCGCAGTCGGTGATCGCGGAGGTGAGGGGGCACGGCGTCCCCGGCACCGCGCTCCAGCTCGACGTGGCCGACGCCTCCACCTTCGAGACCTTCGCGGGCAGCGTCCGCGACGCCCTCACCGCCGCGGGCGCCGAGCACCTGCACGCGGTCGTCCACTTCGCGGGGTACGGCGTCCACGCGCCGTACGTCGAGACGAGCGCGGCCCAGCTCGAGGAGATGCTGCGCGTCCACGTCAGCGCACCGTTCCTGCTCACCCAGCAGCTGCTGCCGCTGATGACGAGCGGCGGTCGCGTCCTCAACGTCTCCTCCGGCCTCACCCGGTTCACCGGCCCGGGGTACGCCGCGTACGCGGCGGCCAAGGGCGCCGTCGAGGTGCTGACCCGCTACCAGGCCGCCGAGCTCGGCGACCGCGGGATCCGCGTCAACACCCTGGCGCCCGGCGCGATCGCGACGGACTTCGGCGGTGGTGCGGTCCGCGACGTCGCCGCCGTCACCGACGCCGTCGTCGCCGCCACCGCCCTGCACCGGGTGGGGCAGCCGGACGACATCGGCGCGGCGGTGCCGGCTCTGGTGTCCGACGGGTGGGGCTGGGCCTCGGGGACGCGGATCGAGCTGTCCGGCGGGCAGTCGATCTGACGGGTCCTCAGCCGGCGGGTGCGGTGAGGTCGACCCTCCCGCGCCCGTCGCCGTCGTCGCGCCGCGAGCGCCCAGTCGTCGCGGTGGCCCCCGCCGAGGCCAGGACGACGAGCGCGACCCCGACACCGCCGAGCGGCGTCATCCGCTGCCCCAGCAGCGCCCACCCCGCGAGGGAGGCGATGACGGGTTCGAGGCTGAGGAGGACGCCGAACGTGCGCTGCGGCAGCCGGCGCAGCGCCGCCAGTTCCAGGGAGTAGGGCACGACGCTGGCGAGCAGGGCCGTCCCGAACGCGAGCCACGGACCCCCGGGCGCCGAGAGGGCCTGCAGCGCACCACCGGCGCCGAGCGGGACGAGGAGGAGGGCGCCGACGGCGGTGGCGACGGCGAGCCCGCCGTGGCCGGGGACCACCTCGCCGACGCGGGCGCTGGTCATGATGTACGCGGCCCAGAACGCCCCGGCCGCGAGCGCGAGGAGCACGCCGGTGGGGTCGAGGGAACCGCCGTGGTGCTCCCCGGTGACCCCCAGGACGACGACGCCCACGAGCGCGAGCGCGACCCACAGCAGCTCCCGGGCGCGGCGGCTGAGGACGGCCGACAGCGTGAGCGGGCCGAGGAACTCGACGGTGACGGCGGTGCCGAGGTCGATCCGGGAGATCGCGGCGTAGAAGCAGCCGTTCATCGCTCCCAGGCTCAGGCCGAGCGCGGCGGCGGCGCGCCACTGCAGCCCCGTCCAGCGCCGCACGCGCGGGCGCACCACGACGAGCAGCACGAGCGCGGCGAACCCCAGGCGCAGCAGGGTCGTCCCGGTGCTCCCGCCGAGGGCGAAGAGGTGGACGGCGAGCGCGGCGCCGACCTGCAGCGACGTGCACGAGCCGATGACGAGGAGGACGGGACCCACGGCTCCAGTCTGCCCACCGGGAACGGCCTGTCCAGCGGTTCTTTCTGCGCTGTACCGTTCAGTTCTGCTGACGAGTGGGGGAGCGGTGCTGGATGTCCACCGGTTGCGACTGCTGCGCGAGCTGGACCGGCGGGGAACGCTGGCCGCCGTGGCGGCCGCCCTGGGGTACAGCCCGTCGGCCGTCTCCCAGCAGTTGTCCCAGCTCGAGGTGGAGGCGGGGGCGCGACTGCTGGAGAAGTCCGGTCGCGGGGTCGTCCTCACCCCGGCGGCCCGGGTGCTCGTCGAGCACGCCGCGGTCGTGCTGGCCCAGCTGGAGCAGGCGGAGGCGGACCTGGCCGCGATGGCCGGGGAGGTGACGGGGGTGCTGCGCGTCGCGAGCTTCCAGACGGTCCTGTTCGCGCTCGTGCCGCAGGCCCTGACGCTGCTGGCGCGGCGGTTCCCCTCGCTGCGCGTCGTCATCGACCACCGCGAGGCGGCGCCGTCGTTCTCCGCGCTGGCCGCCCGCGACGTGGACCTCGTCCTCGGCGAGGAGTACCCGGGACGCCCCCACCCGCGCTCGGCCGACGTCGACGAGGAGGACCTCGTCCACGACCGGCTCCGCCTGGCGGTCCCGGTGGGCGGCCCGTGGTCGGGGGCCAGGCGCATCGAGGACGTGGCGGCGGCGGCGTGGGTCCTGGAACCGGACGGCACCGACCCCGGTGACTGGGCCCTGGCCCGCTGCCGGAGCGCGGGTTTCGAACCCGACGTCCGCGTCCGGACCCCCGACGCGCTGCTGCACGTGCACCTCGTCGAGACCGGGCACGCCGTCGCGCTGCTGCCCGACCTCGTGCGGGCCGACCGTGGCCGCCTGCACGTGGTGGACCTGCCCGAGTCGCCGACCCGCCGGCTGTTCACGGGGGTGCGTCGCGGGGCCGGTGACCGCCCGGCGGTGCGAGCGTTCCGGGAGGCCCTGCGGGAGGCGCTGCCGCAGCGGTGACGGAGGACCGCGAGCGCCCGGGAGGCAGGTGGTCCCCCACCGCCCTAGTGTGACTCAGATCACGTTGTTGAACGCGTGCCGTTCGCGGGGTCCACGACTCCACCCCCGCGGACCCGAACGATCCGGCCGCACGCGGTGGCCGGACGACCTGGAGGAGGAACCATGTCCGAGCAGACCACCGGCACCGCCCGCCCCACCAGCACCGGCGTCGGCGTCGGCAAGCCCTCCGGCCTGGACAGCGAGCACGGCACCACCACCATCGCCGACACCGTCGTCTCCAAGATCGCCGGCATCGCCGCCCGCGACGTCTCCGGCGTCCACGCCCTCGGCGGTGGCGCCGCCCGCGCCGTCGGCGCCCTGCGCGAACGCATCCCCGGCGGGCGCACCAACCACTCCCAGGGCGTCTCGGTCGAGGTCGGCGAACGCCAGGCCGCCGTCGACATCGAACTCATCGCCGAGTACGGCGTCGCCATCGCCGACCTCGCCTCGGCCGTGCGCCGCAACGTCATCACCTCCGTCGAACGCATGACCGGGCTGGAGGTCACCGAGGTCAACCTGCAGGTCTCCGACGTCCACCTGCCCGAGGAGGACGACGACGAGGAGGACGCGGAGCAGCGCACCGCGCGGGTCCAGTGACGGGCCCCGCCGCCTCCCCGCAGGGCCCGGTCACGGTCGAGCAGCTGGCCGACGACCTCGCCGAGGTGGTCCGCGCCGTCCCCGGGGTCAGCGCCCTGCACCCCGGGGTGCTGGGTGAGATCGGGACGTACCTGCCCGGCCGCCGCGTCGCCGGCGTCCGGCTGCGCGAAGAAGCCCTCACCGCAGCCGCGGGGACGGGGCGGGCGGGACCTCACCCGGTCGAGGTGCACGTCGTCCTCGCGGCGGGGGCACCCGTCCGGGAGACCGCCGCCGCCGTGCACGCGGCCGTGGACCGGCGGCTCGCCACGTCCGGCCTGCACCCCGCGGTCCTCGTCAACGTGGCGGACATCGCCGTCGACCCGACGGCGCCGGCCGGCTGACCCGCCCCGGCCCCCGCCGCACCCGCACGGCCGCGGACCACGGGAGCCCACCCGGACCCCCGTGGTCCGTCCCCACC
>NZ_JBGGTQ010000012.1 GCF_041320705.1 Kineococcus mangrovi | reverse complement strand
CACCGAACCCCGCCCCGCCCCCCCCCCCACGACGGTTCCCTCGGAGACCTCCTGCCACGCGCGAAGGAGCAGCGGGTCCACCGCTCCCGCGGACGACATGCCGCCAGGCTAGTGATCAGCGGGCCTGTCCCGCAGGCGATCCGGCGCATCCACCGGTTCGCCCGGACCACCGTCGGGTGGGGCTCAGGCGGGGACGGCGGGCACCGAGAACTCGACGGTCCCCGCGTCCTGGACGGACACGAACCCGAGGTCGGGGGCCTGGACGCCGTAGTCGGACCAGGTCACGGGCAGCGACCCCGTGACGGTGACGGCCCGCTCGGCCGTGCGCTCGACGGTGGCCGGCGCGGTGACGTCGCGGGTGGTGCCCTTGAGGGTGAGGGTCCCGGTGAGCTGGACCGCGATCGTGGACCCGACGTCGAGCCCGCCGAGCGGGACGGGGGACGTCACGGTGAAGTCGGCGGTCGGGTAGCGCTCGACGTCCATGATCGAGCTGGACCGGAACCGCCCGTCGCGGGCGCCGGAGTCGGTCGTCACGCTCGCCAGGTCCACCGAGACCGTCCCGGCGGTGAGGCGGCCGCCGTCGACGGTGAGGTCGCCGGTGACCTGGTCGGTGCGTCCCGTCACGGTGACGTCCTGGCCGTTGAGGACCTCCTCGACGCGGTACCCGGCGGTGCCGCCGTCGGCGACGGTCCACGAGCCGTCGAGCGTGGCGTCGGTGGCGGGCCCGGTCGCGGTCGGTGCCGAGCCGGCGGTGGCCAGCGGTGCCGCGGCCCTGCCGCCCTCGACCTGCGCGTAGATCCGCGGCCCCGCGACGGCCGCGACGAGGAGGACGACGACGAGGACCGCCAGCCCGATCCACAGCCGGCGACGGCGGCGCGGTCGGCCGGGACCGGTGGGGCGGGGTCGTCGGTCGGTGGTGCTGCTGCTCATCGGGGACCCCCGGGTCGGGACGCCCCCGGGTCGGGGCGTCGTGTCACCGGGGACACGGACCGGCCGGGCGCCGGGTTCACCGCCGCGCGTCGCCGGTCGTGCCGTCCAGCAGGCCGTGGGGCGCCTGCACGAGCGCGGCGGCACCGTGGCGACGAGGAGGCGCCCCGCCACCCCCTCGACTACGACGGTGCGTCGTTGCAAACGTTGCGGCGCAAGGCGTGCAGACCCCGGCGCGGTGGTCCGGAGCACTCCCGCGCAGGGCCTACCCTCGTCGGGTGCCGTTTGAGCGACTTGAGCGATTGCGCCTCATGAGCGACTACCTGGCCCCGACGCCCGTGTGGGCGCCGGCCGACCTCGGGGGCTTCGTCCTCAGCCCCACGCACCTGGACGACCTCGGCCTGGACGAGCACCTGCGCACCGGTCTGCTGTCCTGGCAGGCCTACTTCGACGAGCACCACCCCGTCGAGCTGTGCGGCTGGGACTCCCCCTCGTCCTGCACCACCTACGCCAGCGAGGGGTTCCGGCTGCAGTCCGAGCTCCAGCACGCGCTGCCCGGGGTCCAGTTCGACCTCGACCTGTGGCCCGTGCGCGCCGTCGACCTGGACGTCCTGCCCCTCTGACCCCGGCGCGCCCGGGCCGGGCCCCGGCTACTGCGCCGGGGTCTCGGCCGGGGTGCTGGGTGAGGGTGCCGGGGTGCTCGGCCGCACGGTCGCGGGGTCGGGCCCGCAGACGACGCGGTTCTCGGGGTTGTAGACCGTCGTCCACGTCTCGCGCTGCTGCTCCCCGCCGCCGACGGGCGTCATGACCCGCGTGACGTCGACGGTGAACCCCGTGGCCGTGGCCGAGCTGGGCGTGCAGCCGCGAGAGGTGTCGTAGATCGTCCGCGGCGGCTTGACGTTGCGGCGCGCGGACTTGCGCGCCTCGACGTCCATGAACCTCGTCCCGTACATCGACACGACGACCTGGTTGCCGACGATGCCGGCCTGGACGTAGACGCCGTGGCCGGAGTCGTTGCGGAAGCGGTTGTCGATGGTGCGCCAGTCGATCGTGGCCTCCCGGCCCTCGGGGTAGCGGGAGATGTAGAACGAGTGCGGCCGGTGCTCGATCTCGTCCAGACCGGCGAAGAACACCGCGTTGAACAGCGTGGTGGACAGCTGGGAGACCCCGCCGCCGTAGTCGTCGACGAGCCGGCCGCCGGAGATGACGGGGGCGCGGTTGAACCCGCGTTCGGGCGTGCGCTCGCCGACGGTGTCGTTGAGGGAGAACTCCTCCCCCGGGCGCAGGATCGTGCCGTCGACGTGCCCGGCCGCGATGCGGATGTTCTCGGTGCGGGCCCTGTTCGCCGTGAGGTTGGTGGCGAACGTCGAGATGCGCTCGACGATCCCCAGCTGCTGCAGCTCCTCCGTGGACAGCTGCGGCGCGGACTCGACGAGCTCGACCTCGGCGCGGCGGGTCGGCGGTGCCCCCGTGAGCGCACCGGTGACGGCGCGGGCGAGGTCCTGCGGCGGCACGGCACGGCCCGCCACCGCGGGCACCACCTGGGGGGTCTCGCCGACGATGTCGATGCGGGCGTCCTGCGGGGCCGTCTCGAACTGCGGGTCGGCAGCGGTGAGCGCGGTCTGCAGCCCGGCCCCGTCGGCGACGAGGGCCGCCTCGCCCTCGACGGGCCGGACGGCCAGCGAGCGGGCGAACGCCGCGGGGGGCAGGGTCACCTCCCGGCCACCGCCGGCCACGACGAGGTCCCCGGCCACGGCGGGCCGGGCGATCGCGTCGACGGCGGCCGAGATGCCGTCGGCGTCGACCGAGGGCTCGGCCACGGCCGCCTCGAGCGTGAGAGGACCGCCGTCGAGCCAGCCGCGCACGACCGTGTCCGCCGCGGCGTCCACGTCGAGAGCCCGCCCCTCCTCGGGGGCGGTGAGCGCCGGTTCGACGGCACCGTCCTCGCGCACGTCGAACGTGACGGCCCCCTCCACGGGGGCGACGGCCACGGAGTCGGCCAGCGGCTGCAGCGCGGACCGCAGGGCGTCGCGGTCGACGTCGACCTCCGGGGCCTCGGCCGCGCCGCCGGCGACGTGGCGCCACAGGTCGGCGGGGGCCCACGCGGGGCCGGTGAGGCGTTCGGCGGTGCCGGCGACGTCGAGGTCGAGCCCGGCCTCGGCGGGGACGACCTCCCCGGTCGCCGACGCCCCGGCACCGGTGACCTGGAGGGCCACGGGCGTGGTCGCCAGCTGCTGCGCGCGCTCGCCCAGGGTCTGCTCGACGGCCGCGCGGTCCTGCCCGCCCACGTCGGCGCCGAGCACGGTCGTCCCGCGCGGGGCCTGGCCGCCCAGGGCGAGCGCGGCGGCGCAGTACCCGCCCGCGAGGACGACGACGCCGAGCCCGACCCAGGTGGTGGGTCGCCGCGTCCACGGCCGTGGCGCACGGCCGCCCGCCGGCCGTCCGGTCTCCTGCTGCGCGGGCTTGTCGGTGTTCGGCACTGCGTCGTTCCCCCGCTCGATCCCCCGTGCGCGGACCACGGGACGTGCCCGCGCGGGCACAGCCTAGGAGTTCCCCGGGGCTCGCCGGGCCCGTCGCGGGGTCCTGCGGGGCACGACTGCATCACGATGCGGTCCGCATCCGATACGAGGTGCACTTGATGCATTATGTATCGAGTGCTTACCCTGGTGGTGTGACCACTACGACCGACGCGCGCACCACCCGGCGCCGCGAGCAGACCCGCGCCCGCCTGCTGGCCGCCGCGCTCGAGGTGCTCGGCGAGCAGGGGCTGGCCCGCAGCAGCGTCGAGAACGTCTGCGAACGCGCCGGGTACACCCGGGGCGCCTTCTACTCCAACTTCGCGACGATGGACGACGTCGTCGCCGCCCTCTACGCCGACCAGGCCGGCGCCCTCGTCGAGCGCGTCGAGCAGCGGCTCGCGGGTGGCCTGCCCGGCACCGACCTCGACCAGCTCGTGGGGCACGTCCTGGAGGTCCTGCCCCTGGACCGGCAGTGGCACGCGGTGCGCACCGAGTTCACGGCCCAGGCCCTGCGCAGCACCGAGGCCGCCGCGGCGCTGACGCGGCAGCGCTCCGAGCTGCGCGCCCGGCTGGCCCCCGTCCTCGTCGAGGCCCTGCACCGCATCGGCCGCCGCCCGACCGTCCCGGCCGACGACCTCGTCCGCGCCCTGGTCACCGCGCACGAGGGCCTGGTGGCCTCGCACCTGCTCGGCGAACCGGCCGGGGTCGGCCCCCGGCTGCTGGGCGTCGCGCTCGCCACGTTCACCGAGGAGGTGCCCCGGTGAGCCCCGCCGAGGTGGACGACGTCCAGCCGGTCCCCGTCGTGCGGGCGCAGGGGCTGGAGCTGTGCGCCGGCGGCCGCACCGTGTTCTCCGGCCTCGACCTCGACGTGCCCGCCGGAGCCGCCCTCGTCGTCCGCGGGCCCGCCTCCTCGGGCAAGACGTCCCTGCTGCTCACGCTGGCCGGGCGGATGAGACCCACCGGCGGCACCCTGACCGTCCTCGGCGAACCCCTCCCGGAGAAGGCCGCGGCCGTCCGTCGCCGGGTGGCCCTGGCCGAGGTCCGCGGCGTCAACGAGCTCGACGACGCCCTCACCGTCGAGCAGCACGTCGCCGAGCGCCTCGTCCTGCACCGGCCCTGGCACCGGCCGTGGGTCTCCCGCCGCGAGGTCGCCGACCAGCTGGAGCGGGTGCGCGACGCCCTCCCCCGCACCGGCGCCGGGGCGGACCCGCCGCTGCGGGGGCGGGAGTTCGTCAGCGACCTGCAACCCCTGGAACGCCTGACGCTCGGCGTCGTGCTCGCGCTCGTGGGCCGCCCCGACGTCCTCGTCGTCGACGACGTGGACTCGTTGCGCCGCAGCCAGGACCGCCGCCGCGCCTGGGCCTGGCTGGCGAGCCTGCAGGAGACGGGCCTGACCGTCCTCGCCGGCTGCTCCGACAGCTCCGACATCCCGTGGCGCACCGACGACGGCCGCACCCTCCTCGACCTCCAGGACGAACAGTGAAGCTCACCCTCCCCGGCCTCGAACTCGCCCGGTTCCGGCGGGCCACCATCACCAGGCTCGCGCTCGTCGCGGTCGTGCTCGTCCCGCTGATCTACGGCGGGCTGTACCTGTGGTCGAACACCGACCCCGTGGGCCGGCTGTCGAACCTGCAGGCCGCCGTCGTGAACTCCGACGTCCCCGCGACCGTCACCGGCCTCGACGGGTCCCCGCGCACCGTCGACGCCGGGCAGGGACTCGTCGACGAGCTCACCGGCCCCGACGCCGCCGCCGGGTTCCACTGGCGCACCGCCACCGAGGCGCAGGCCGCGCAGGGCCTGCGCGACGGCGACTACGCGGCCGTGCTGCGCATCCCGTCCGGGTTCTCCGCCGCCCTGGCCTCCACCGGCGGCGCGGACCCGCAGCAGGGGAGGTTGTCCGTCACGACCGACGACGCCGAGAACTACATCCTCGGCCAGGTCACGAACACCATCGCCACGACGATCCGCGCGAAGGTCGCCACCGGCGCCACGACGGACTACCTCGAGAACGTCTACGTCGCGTTCTCCTCGATCCACGACTCCCTCGGCCGGGCGGCCGACGGGGCCGGCCAGCTCGCCGACGGCGCCCGGCAGGCCGACGAGGGCGCCGGCGCGCTCGTCGTCGGCCTCGGCGACCTCGACGCCGGCGCCGCCCAGCTCGTCGACGGCACCGGGCAGCTGCGCAGCGGGTCCGCCCAGCTCGCCGACGGGACCGCCCAGGTCGCCACCGGCGCCGACGGTGCCGCCGGCGGCGCCGGGCAGCTCGCCACCGGCCTCGACCGGCTCCGCACGGCGACGCGGGACCTGCCCGCCCAGACCGCGCAGCTGTCCGACGGCGCCTCCCGGGTGGCCGCCGGCGCGGGACGGGTCGCCGACGGGGCCGACGCCGTGGCCGCCGCGGCCGACCGCGCGCTGCCCGCGCTGGAGGAGGCCGGGAAGCTGTCCCCGCTCGTGGACCAGCTGCTCGTCCAGGCCCGGCAGCTGTCCGCCGCGAACCCCGAGGACGAGAACCTCGCCGCCACCGTCCGCAGCCTCGAACAGGCCCAGCAGGCGCTCGCCGACGGGTCCGTGACCGGGATCGGCCGGCAGGTGCGGACGCAGGTCAACGCGCTCACCACCGGCGCGCGGCAGCTGTCCGACGGCGCGTCCGCCGTCTCCACCGGCGCCGGGCAGCTCGCCGCGGCGGCCCCGGCGCTGCAGCAGGGGGTGGCGCAGGCCGCCGACGGGGCCGACGCCCTCGCTGCGGGCACCCGCCGGCTCGCCACCGGTGCCCGCAGCGCCGCCGACGGCGCCACCGCGCTCTCGGCCGGCGCCGCCCGCGTCGACGACGGCGCCACCGCCCTGTTCAACGGCACGACCCGGGCCAGGGACGGGGCCGGCCGGCTCGCCGACGGCACCCGGCAGCTCGCCGAGGGCGCCGGCTCGCTGCAGGGCCGGCTCGCCGACGGCCAGGGGGAGGTGCCGGTCTACTCCGGCGACGCGGCCGCCGACCGGGCCGGCGTCGTCGCGGCCCCCGTGGCCGCCGACCGCGTCAAGGACCACGCCGTGTCCCGCTACAGCGACGGCCTGGCGCCGCTGTTCGTGCCGGTCGCGCTGTGGGTGGGCGGGATGGTGACGTACATGGTGCTGCGGGCCGTGTCCCCGCGGGCGCTGGCCTCGACGGCCTCGTCCTACCGCGCCGCCGTCGCCGGCTGGGTGCCGGGCGCCCTGCTGGGGGTGGCGCAGGCCGTCGTGCTGTGGCTCGTGCTGCTGCTGGCCGTCGGGATCGCCTCCCCGCACCCCGTCGCGACCGTGGCCTTCGCGGCCCTCGTCGCCGTGGTGTTCACCGCGATCCACCAGAGCCTGAACGCCCTGCTGGGCGGGGTGGGCCGCCTCGTGGCCCTCGTCCTGCTCGTCCTGCAGCTCACGTCGGCCGGGGGCACCTACCCCGTGGGCACGTCCCCGGCGTTCTTCGAGGCCATCCACCCGTTCCTGCCGATGTCCTACGCGGCCGACGGCCTGCGCCACCTCGTCGCCGGTGCCGCCGCGGGTCCCGTCCTGCTCGACGCGGGCGTCCTGGCCGCCTTCGGGGTGCTGGCGATGGGCCTCACCGTGCTCGCCTGCCACCGCCGCCGCACCTGGACGGTCGCGAAGCTGCACCCCTCGCTCTCGCTCTGACGGCGACCGCGCTCTCGCCCGGCCCGCCTCCGGACGGGTGGGGGCCCCGAGGTGCTGCGAGAGTTCGACGGTGCCCCACCACGTCGGCGTCCGCTTCGCAGCCCTGCAGGAGGCGGTCCGCACCCGCCTGTGGCCCCTGCCCGTCATCGGGGTCACCCTGGCCGTCATCGCGGGCGTCCTGCTGCCCCTGCTGGACGGGGCCGTCGACGAGAAGTTGCCGGACAGCGTGCGCAACCTCGTCTTCGGCGGCGGCGCCGGCGCCGCGCGGACCGTCCTGGACGCGGTGGCCAGCTCCCTCATCACGGTGACGTCCCTCACCTTCTCCCTGACCGTCGTCACGTTGCAGCTGGCGAGCAGCCAGTTCTCGCCGCGGCTGCTGCGCACGTTCACCCAGGACCGCTTCGTGCACGTCACGCTGGCGGTCTTCCTGTCGACGTTCACCTACGCGCTGACGGTGCTGCGGACCGTCCGCAGCCCGAGCGACGACGACGGCGGGGCGGTCGTGTCGGCCGTGGTGCCGCGCATCTCGGTGACGGTGGCGTTCCTGCTGGCGGTGGTCAGCGTGGTCTGCCTCGTGCTGTTCCTGGCCCACCTGGCGCGGGAGATCCGCGTGGAGACGGTGCTCGAGCGGGTGCAGGTCGAAGCCTGCCGCACCGCCGACCTGCTGTACCCGACGGACGGGACGGTGACCGCGGAGCGGGGCACGCCGGTCACCGTCCCCGGCGGGGCCGCCCAGCTCGTGGCGGCGGGGTCGGGGTTCCTCTGCCTCGTCGACGAGGGCCCCCTGCTGGAGCTCGCGCAGGACGCGGACGTGGTGGTCGTGGTCGACCGCGCCCCGGGCGGTTCGGTGGTGCGCGGCACCCCGATCGGCTGGTGCTGGTCCAGCGGGGGCAGGCCCCTGGACGCGGAGGTGCACCGCCGGGTCCAGGAGGGCCTGGACGAGGCCGTGGACATCGGGCCGGAACCCACCCAGGCGCAGGACCTGGCCTTCGGGCTGCGCCAGCTCGTCGACGTGGCCGACAAGGCGCTGTCCCCGGGGATCAACGACCCCACGACGGCGGTGCGCGCCATCGGCCACACCTCGGCGTTCCTGTGCGCGGTGGCCGACCGCCCCCTGGGCGACCAGGTCGCCCGCGACGAGGACGGCACGCTGCGGCTGGTCGTGCGCCGGCCGGGGATGCCGGAGCTGCTGGACCTGGCCGTGGCGCAGCCGGTGCGGTACGGGACCGACCCCGCGGTCCTGCTCCGCGTCGCGCAGATGCTGGAGGAGGTCGCCTGGTCCACGTCCCGGGCCGAGGTGCGCACCGCCGTCCGCACCCAGCTCGGCCGGCTGCGCGCGGCCGTGGCGCAGGCCGACCTGCACGAGCTGGACCTGGAACGGCTGCGGAAGGCCTCGGGGCAGGTCGAGAGCACGCTGGCCCACCCCCGCTCCCCCACGGCCTGAGGGATCCGCGGGCCGGCACGGACTGGCGAGGCGTTCGCAGCCGCCTAAGCTGCCTAAGCTGCCTGCGCAGACGAGAGGAGCACCTGTGGACCTGCTCGGATCGATCCGGTCTCCCCGAGACCTCGACGACCTGACCCCGGCGCAACTGGACGAGCTGGCGGCCGAGATCCGTCGCTTCCTCGTCGCGTCCGTCGCCAAGACCGGCGGTCACCTGGGGCCGAACCTGGGGGTGGTGGAGCTGACGCTGGCCCTGCACCGCGTCTTCGACTCCCCCAAGGACCCGATCATCTTCGACACGGGCCACCAGTCGTACGTGCACAAGCTGCTCACCGGGCGCCAGGACTTCTCGCACCTGCGCGAGCGCGGGGGCCTGGCGGGCTACCCGCAGCGCAGCGAGTCCGAGCACGACATCGTCGAGTCCTCCCACGCCTCGGCGTCGCTGTCGTGGGCCGACGGCATCTCCCGCGCCTTCGAGCTGTCCGGCCAGACCGACCGCACGGTCGTCGCGGTCGTCGGCGACGGTGCGCTCACCGGCGGGATGACGTGGGAGGCGCTCAACAACGTGTCCCACGACAACGACCGCCGCCTGGTGATCGTCGTCAACGACAACGGACGGTCCTACGGCGCCACGATCGGCGGGATGGCGCGGTTCCTCAGCACGGTCCGCACCCGCAGCGAGTACCGCCGGCTGCACGAGAAGAGCCAGGCCGCGGCCGACCGCTTCGGCTCGCCCGGACGGGCGTTCTACCGCGGGGTGCGCGGCGGGACGCGCGGTTTCCTCGCCCGGTTCACCGGCAACGAGGCGCTGTACTCCAACCTGGACGTCAAGTACGTCGGCCCGGTCGACGGCCACGACCAGGAGGCGCTGGAGCAGGCGCTGCGGCAGGCGCGCGACTACGGGACACCGGTCATCGTCCACGCCATCACGGAGAAGGGCCACGGGTTCGAACCGGCCCTGCGCGACCAGGCCGACCAGTTCCACGCCGTCGGCAGGATCGACCCCACGACCGGCGAGTCCCTCGAGGTCGCCGGCGGGACCTCCTGGACGTCGGTGTTCTCCCGCGAGCTCGCCGACCTGGGCGAGCAGGACCCCCGGATCGTCGCGATCACCGCGGCCATGCTGCGCCCCACCGGGTTGCACACGTTCGCCGAACGCCACCCCGAGCGCGTGTTCGACGTCGGGATCGCCGAGCAGCACGCCGTCACCACGGCCGCCGGTCTGGCCTACGGGGGCCTGCACCCCGTCGTCGCGCTCTACGCCACGTTCGTCAACCGCGCGTTCGACCAGGTCCTCATGGACGTGGCCCTGCACCGGGCGGGGGTGACGTTCGTGCTCGACCGGTCCGGGGTGACCGGACCGGACGGCCCCAGCCACCACGGCATGTGGGACCTCGCCCTGCTGCAGGTGGTCCCGGGCATCCGCATCGCCGCCCCCCGCGACGGCGCGACGCTGCGCGAGGAGCTGGCCGAGGCGATCGCGGTCGAGGACGCCCCGACCGTCCTGCGCTACCCCAAGGGCGCGGTCGGCCCGGACGTGCCGCGGTTGTTCCGCCTCCCCGACGGGGTCGACGTGCTCGCCGAGGCCCCGGACGGTTCCCGCGACGTCCTGCTCGTCGCGGTCGGCTCGATGGCCACGACGGCGCTGGAGACGGCCTCGCTGCTCGCCGCGCAGGGCATCGGCGCGACCGTCGTCGACCCGCGCTGGGTCGTGCCGGTCGCGTCCTCGCTCGTGGAGCTGTGCCGAGAGCACCGCCTCGTCGTCACGATCGAGGACGGCGTGCGCGTCGGCGGGATCGGCACCCGGCTGCGCCAGGACCTGCGCGCGGCGGACGTCGACACCGGGGTCACCGAGCTCGGGCTGCCCGACCGGTTCCTCGACCACGCCTCGCGCGCCCAGATCCTGCGCGACGCCGGCCTGGACGCGCAGTCCATCGCGCACCGGGTCATCGACCAGGTCATCGGCACGCGGTTGCCGCAGGCCCGCCCGCTGCGCGAACGCTCCGCCGTCGGGGACCGGCGCGGGGACCTGGACGACTGACGGGCCCGGCCGGGGTCAGGGCAGGCGGGCGCGCAGGGCGGCGAGGAAGTCGTCCGCGCCCGCCACCTTCTCGGCCAGCTCGTCGCGGCGCTCGCGGACGTCGTCGATGGCGCGGCGCAGCTCCAGCTCCAGCTCCGGGGCCCGCGCGCTCTCGCGGTCGACGCGGTCCAGCACCCCCAGCACGTGCCGCATCTCGTCGAGGCTGAACCCGAGGGGCTTCATCCGGCGGATCGTCAGCATGCGCTCGATGTCGGACTCGCTGTAGAGGCGGTAGTTGCCCGCGCTGCGGGCCGCGCTCAGCAGGCCCTGGTCGTCGTAGTAGCGCACGGTCCGGTGCGAGAGCCGGACGCGTTCGGCGACCTCGCCCACCTGGTACACGGCCTTGTCCGGCGCGGGCAGCTCCCCGGGCTCCCCTGGTCGCAGCGCGCTCACGAGCCTCACCCTACGGCCGCACCCCGGCCCGGCGCCGACCCCGCGTCACCCAGGCCGCGTCCTTGAAGGACAGCGCCGGGGCCTCGACGAACCTCCACGACAGCGCGGCGACCGCGGCGGCGCAGGCCAGGGACACCGGGACGAAACCGGCCCCCGCGACGTCCGCGAGCCCGGCCGTCGACAGGACCAGGGCGATCGGCCAGTGCCAGACGTAGATGCCGTAGGACAGGTCCCACCGGGGCCGCCACCGCAGCGGCAGGCGCACCACGGCGTAGAGGAGGGCGTAGGCGAAGGCGGGGCCGGCCAGGGCCCGGTAGTCCGGCAGCAGCTGCAACCCGACGACCACCAGGACGACCGAGGCCACCGCCAGCGGCAGGGACAGGGGCACCCGGTCGGCGTACAGGTGACCGGCGGCGCCGAGCAGGAAGATGAACGTGAACCGCAGCATCAGCTCGGACCCGAACGGGTTGAACCCGGCCGTCGCCGAGACGGTCGTCGCCCACAGCAGCCCCAGCAGGACGAGGACGACCCACCGGCGGCGGGCCAGGACGCCGACCACGCCGAGGGCCGCGACGATCCCGTAGCAGGCGGCCTCGAAGAACAGCGTCCACAGGGAGCCGTTGACGACGGTGCCCGAGGGGTCGGGACCGAGCCCGGCGATCTCGAACTGCCGCATCAGCAGGGCCCCGTTGGCCACGACGTAGTCCACGGCCGAGTCCGGGCCGGAGAAGACCGACGTCGCGGACCGGCCCGACAGGAGCGCGAGCACCGGGGCCGCGAGCGCGGCCGTCAGGACCAGGCTGACGTAGAAGCCGGGCAGGATGCGCAGCGCCCGGTGCCACAGGTAGCGCCGCAGCGACCTCAGGCGCAGGAAGCTGGCGGTGACGAGGAAACCGCTGAGGACGAAGAAGCCGTCCACCGCGAGGCTGCCGACGTCGGTGGAACCGGCCTGGGGCTGGTGGCCGAGGCCCAGGAGCATCGTGTGGACCAGCGCCACGGTCAGCGCCAGACCCAGGCGCAGGACGTCGAGGGCGTTGCGGCGGGGGTCGAAGGCCGTGGCCAGGGTCCGCGCCCGCGTCCCGGCGCCGGACCAGGCGGCCGGCACGCGGGGGCGCAGGTCGTCGGCCCGGCGGCCGACGTCCGGGCGGCCGGGGGTCTTCGGGGTGGTGCGCGTGGTCACGGGACCTCGTTCCAGGTGGGCGGGTCGGCCGCTGGACGGCACGGTGGCCGCGCAGGTCGACGTGGTCGGTGAGGTCGACGGGGCGGGTCCGGGGCAGGCGGGAACGGACGCACGACGCTCACCTGCACCTCCCCCCGAGGTGGGCCGGCACCGCCGACCCTACCGTTACGTGAAGGTAGATTCGCCCGAAGCTCCTCGCAAGGGGTGCCGAGCGGGCGACAGCGGGGGCGGCGCTCCGCCGTCGTCCGGCGCGGACCGCCGACCCGTTGCCGACCGGCCGATCCGCCACCGCGCGGTGCAGCGGCCACCGAACGAGGCGGGATCACCCGTCCGCACCGACCGCTCGACAGATCGTCACGGCTTGTGACGCTCGGTCCACACGTTCGCCGAGAGCCACCTCAACCTTCTTCTCACGTCAAGGTAGAGTTCTGCACCGTCAGCTCCCACGCGACCGCGCCGCGCTCGGGGGCACCCCCCCACCCCTCCCCCGGAACGGACGTCCGTGACCTCCACCGCCCTGCGGCCACCCGCCCTGCGACCACGCCCGCCCCTGCTCACCCCGACCGTGCTGCGGACCGAGGTGCTGGCCGGCCTCGTCGTGGCGCTCGCCCTCATCCCCGAGGCGATCTCCTTCTCGATCATCGCGGGGGTGGACCCCCGGGTCGGCCTCTTCGCCTCCTTCACGATGGCCGTCTCCATCGCCGTCCTCGGCGGCCGGCCCGCGATGATCTCGGCGGCCACCGGCGCCATCGCACTCGTCATCGCCCCCGTGGTGCGCGAGCACGGCCTGGACTACCTCATCGCCACCGTCATCCTCGGCGGGCTCATCCAGGTCGTCCTGGGGCTGCTGCGGGTGCCGCGGCTCATGCGCTTCGTCCCGCGCAGCGTCATGGTCGGCTTCGTCAACGCCCTGGCCATCCTCATCTTCTGGGCCCAGGTCCCCCACCTCGTCGGCGTCCCGTGGCTGGTCTACCCGATGGTCGCGGCCGCCCTGGCGATCATGGTCTTCCTGCCGAAGGTGACCCGGGCCGTGCCCGCCCCCCTGGTCGCGATCGCCGTCCTGACCGCGCTGACCGTCGTGGCGCACCTGGCCGTCCCGAACGTCGGGGACGAGGGCGCCCTGCCCGACAGCCTGCCCGTGCTGGGCCTGCCGGACGTCCCCCTCACCCTGGAGACGCTGCGGATCATCGCCCCCTACGCCGTCGGCCTGGCCCTCGTCGGGCTCATGGAGTCGCTGATGACGGCCAAGCTCGTCGACGAGGTCACCGACACCGGCTCCTCCAAGACCCGCGAGGCCTGGGGCCAGGGCGCGGCCAACGTCATCACCGGGTTCTTCGGCGGCATGGGCGGCTGCGCCATGATCGGCCAGACCATGATCAACGTCCGCTCCGGCGCCCGCACCCGGCTGTCGACGTTCCTGGCCGGGGTGTTCCTGCTGATCCTCGTCGTGGGCCTGGGCGACGTCGTGGCCACGATCCCGATGGCCGCGCTGGCCGCCGTCATGGTCATGGTCGCCGTCGGCACCTTCGACTGGCACTCGGTGCGGCCGGCCACCCTGCGCCGGATGCCGCGCAGCGAGACCACCGTCATGGTCACCACGGTCGTCGTCGTGGTCGCGACCCACAACCTCGCCATCGGCGTCGTCGTCGGCGTCCTGGTCGCCGCCCTGCTGTTCGCCCGCCGGGTGGCGCACCTCGTGGAGGTCGACGGCGTCCTGTCCGAGGACGGGTCCCTGAAGACGTACCACGTCCACGGGGCGCTGTTCTTCGCCTCCTCCAACGACCTCGTGTCCCAGTTCGACTACGCCGGTGACCCCGAGCGGGTCCTCGTCGACCTGTCCGACTCCCACGTCTGGGACGCCTCGACGGTGGCGGCCCTGGACGCCGTCACCACCAAGTACGCGGCCAAGGGCAAGGACGTCACCATCGTCGGGCTGAACGAGGCCAGCGCCGCGATGCACGAACGGCTCGCGGGGCACCTCACCGCCTCGCACTGACGCGCGCTCCCGCGGGCAGGCCCCCGGCGGGCGCGAGCCGTCAGCTCGGTGGCGTCAACTGCTTGGGCAGGCAGGCGTTCGACCGGTCGGCGGCCGGGACGGTGGCGAACACGCTGTCGCACCAGGTCCGCACGTCGTCGGCGTCGCCGAACGGCCCGGCGACCAGCGTCACCCAGTACGGGTTCCCGCGGGCGTCGACGAGACCGTCGCCGAAGTCGGTGGTCCGCAGCACGAAGACGTCGCCCCCGGCGATCCCGGAGGCGATCTCGCGGCTCTGGGCGAGGATGTCGGTGGCGTAGAAGGTGCTGCTGCCGTTCGCGGCGGTCTGCACGGGGTCGGTCGTCCCGACGCTCTTGGCCGCGAGCTGGGCGACCCACTGCCCCTGCGGGGGGTGCTCCTGCAGCCCGCGGCGGCGCAGGTCCTCCAGCTCGGCCGTGGCCGCCGCGTCGGCGGCCGCCGTCCCGCCGGTGGCGCTGCGCACCGGGGACGTGGTCGGGCCGTCCGCGGTCGCGGGCCCGGTCGGTGACCGGTCCGAGGCGCCGACGGTCCGGGCGGCGAGGACGCCGAGCAGGGCGACGAGCAGGAGCGCCAGCACCGCGGCCACCGCCTGCAGCCCGCGCGGCGGGCGCGGGGGCCGGGGCTCGTGCACGACGACCTGCGGCTCGGGCGGGGCCGCGGTCCCCGTCCCGGGCCGCGGTCCCCCGCCGGCACCGGTGGGCGCGCCGGGACCGGCCGCGCTGCGCGTGCTCGCGGCGCTCGCAACAGACTCGCCGGGGTCGAACTGCTCCCACCAGGGTGCACCCGCCACGACGACCTCCCGGCGCCCGGGGACGACCCTCGCCCCACGTCCCGCGCCCACCCCGTCCGACGCCGGGGGCACCGGCCGGGTTCCTCACCCCAGGATGCCGCGGGCGGGCCGGACGGTCTCGCCGGGCCGGGTCAGCACCGGCCGGGTCAGCACCGGCCGGGTCAGCGCCAGCCGGCGAAGACCTGCGTCCACCACGTGCCCTCGGCGCCCGGGGCCGCGGCGATGCCCACGGCCGACAGGCGGCAGTCCAGGACGTTGGCCCGGTGGCCGGGACTGGCGAGCCACGCGTCCACGACGCCGTCGGCGTCGTAGCCGTGCGCCACGTTCTCGGCCGTGAGCGCGGGGAAGGCGCCGGCGGCGGCCAGGCGGGTCCGCGGCGAGCTGCCGTCGGCCCCCGCGTGCGACATCGTGCCGGTGGCCGCCATCTCGGTGGTGTGCTGCTGCGCGGCGACCTGCAGGGCGGGGTCCAGGAGCAGCGGGGCGCACCCGGCGGCGGCGCGGGCGGCGTTGGTGCGGTCCAGGACGTGCAGGGCCGCGGGGTCCACTTCGGCGACGGGGTCGGCCGAGGCGGGGGCGGCGAGCGCGAGCGCCGCGAGCGCGGCGGTGGTGGTGCTCAGCGCGGTCACGGCCAGCGGGCGCCGGGAGGACCGCCGGCGGACCCGGGGGGAGGTCGTCGTCATGCGTCGCACTCAACCAGTCCCGTGGGGCGCCGCGGTCGCCGCTGTGAGATGAACCACACGTTGGGTAGTCGATCGACCACTGAACGTGCTCACCCGACGGAGAGGTGGGACGCGCCGGGGACGCACTCGGTTCCCCCGCGCCCCCGGTGCACGACGACGCGCCCCTTCCCCGCCCGCTTCGCGGCGTACATCGCGTCGTCGGCGTCCCGCAGCAGCTCCTCGGCCGGGACGTCGCCGTCACCGTCGCACCAGCGCACCCCGATGCTGGCACCCACGACGGCCCGCACGGACCGGCCGTCGCGCCCGCGCACGTCGAACGGCACCCGCAGCGCCTCCAGCACGCGGGCCCCGATGGCGACGAGGTCCTCCTCGGCCGTCGTCCCCGCGCACACGATCGCGAACTCGTCCCCGCCGAGACGGGCCACGGTGTCCCCCGGGCGGACGCAGGACGTCAGCAGCTGCGCCACCTGCACGAGCAGGTCGTCCCCCGCGTCGTGCCCGGCGCCGTCGTTGACCGCCTTGAACCCGTCGAGGTCGACGTACAGGAGCCCCACGTGCCCGGTCCCGCGGCGGGCGGCGGTCACCGCGTGCTCGAGGCGGTCGTGGAACAGCACCCGGTTGGGCAGTCCCGTCAGCGCGTCGTGCAGCGCCCGGTGCTGCAGCTCCGACTCCGCGGCGAGGCGTTCGGTGACGTCCTCGACCAGCAGCAGCAGCGTGACCTCGCCCCCGACGGGCCGCACGAGGGTGCCGGTCACCTCCGCGTCCAGCCGCCGGCCGTCGGGGGCGCGGAAGCGCAGGACGACCCGCTGCTCCCGGCGCCGGCCCAGGACGTCGGCGAACAGCTCCTCGAACGGCGCCGCGTCCAGCGCCAGCCCGGCGAACTCGGCCCCCAGCAGCTCCTCCTCGCAGCGGCCGGTGAAGCGGCACAACGACCGGTTGACCCGCAGGACGCGACCGGCCCGCTCCCCCGTCGCGGCGACCAGGGCGATGCCGACCGGCGCGGTCTCCAGCGCGGCGCGGAAGAGGGCTTCGGAGTTCTCCAGCTCCGAGACGTCCGTGGCCATCCCGATCCAGCCCACGAGCTCACCGGCGTGGTCGCGCATGGGCGAGGTGGTCAGGACCACCGGCAGGGTGCTGCCGTCGCGGCGCACGTAGGTGAACCGGCCCGTCGTCGGCTCGTCGGAGACCGCCGCGGCGAAGATCTGCCGCGGGTCGGTCAGCCCGAGCGCGGCGGCCACCGCCTGCACCTCGGCCGGGTCGTGCAGCGCCAGCCCGTCGCCGCCGAGCATCTCCTGCTCGGTCCAGCCCAGCATCCGCTGCGCCCCCTCGCTGAAGACGGTGACGACGCCCGCGGTGTCCACGGCCACGATCGCGTGCTCGGTGGCCCCGCGCAGGACGTTGGCCAGCAGCTCGTGGGCCTGCGCCACCCGGGCGGTCGCCGCCCGGACCTCGGTGACGTCGTGGAAGGCGGCGACGACCCCACCGCCCCAGACGGCTCCGTCCTCGCGCGGCAGCGGCTGCGCGCTGACGTTGACGAGCACGCCCTCCGGGTCGCCCGACCGGTGCAGTCGCAGGTCCACCCCCACGACCGCCTCCCCGGCCAGGGCCCGGACGACCGGCAGCTCGGCGTCGGCGAAGGGCGCACCGTCGGGGTGGTGGAAGGTCACGGCCCGGCCCCACTCGCGGCGGTCGACCCGCGGGCCGCCGAGCAGGTCGTCCGCGGCCGGGTTGCGCAGCAGGGAGTTCCCCTGGCGGTCGAAGACGCACACGGCGTCGGAGATCGAGGCGAAGACGGCGTTGAGCAGCCCGGCCTGCTCCGCGGCACGCCGGGCGTTCTCGATGCTCTCGTCGCGGTACAGGGCCAGGACCAGGGTGAGGAAGGCCAGCGTGCCGATGAACGCCTCGGCGCACACGGCCTGCAGGTCCGGGTCCAGCCCGCTCCAGGGGCCGCGACCGGCCCAGGTGACGACCACGACGACGGCGGACGCCTGCACGACGTGCACGGTCGCCGCGGTCGTGGTCCGCCGCAGCGCGACCCACACCGCCACCGGCAGGACGAGGAAGGCCACGGCCGTCCCCCGCAGCAGGCCGAAGGCGATCCCGTAGGCCGCGAGGAAGACGACGGCCTGCGCCGCGCGCTCCAGCGCGCGCGTGCTGCTGCCGGGGGAGCGCGCGCCGCGCTCGGCCGAGCGCAGGACGATGGCCAGGACCACGAAGGTCGACACCGCGGTCCGCAGGGCCCACTGCGCCGTCGCCAGCGGCGCCGGCACGTCGTCGACGAGCGCGAAGGCCACCGCGGCGACGGGGCTGGACAGCACCGCACCGGACGACGACGACAGCGCCAGGGAGCGCAGGTGCTGCACCCGGGCGAGCCGGAACCCGCTGGGTTGCAGCACCCGGTACGTCCACGTCCCCGCCAGGGCCTGGACCACGGCGGCCACGGACAGGACGGCGGACTCCCCGAGAGGCATCCCGGTCACCCGGCGCAGGCCGAGGGTGAGGACCAGGACCAGCAGCGCGTCGACCACCCGCCCCGCGCGGCCCGGGGACCCGGCGAGCCACAGGAGGCCGACGGCCGAGGCCGGCCAGAGGATCGCCAGGTGGGCACCGTCGGCCTGACCACCGCGACCGAGCAGGGTGGCGAGGGTGAACACGGCGCAGAACACGAGCCGACGGCGCCAGACGCCCCCGCTCAGCGCGGCGGGCTCGCCCGGGGCCTCGACGAGACGCCCCCGACCGGCGGACTGGTCGGACGACACGCGGAGCACCCCTCCAGCTGCAGAGAACCGTGACGCGTCGGAGCTGGACGCGCCACGGTCCTCATCGGCCGGAGGGTGGCCGGCTTGAGCCGTCCCCGGGACGAGCCCCCGGATCAGCCCTTCGAGCTGAACGCCGCGTCGAACGCGGCGGCCGGCGGCTGGAACAGCTCGCCGAGACGGCGGACGAAGGCCAGGGCGTCGGGCGCCCCGCGCAGGCGGTCCACGCCGGCGTCCTCCCACTCCACGCTCGTGGGGCCCCCGTAGGAGATGTTGTTGAGCTCGCGGAAGATCAGCTCCCACGGGACGTCGCCGTGGCCGACGGACGTGAAGTCCCAGCCGCGGCGGGAGTCCGCCCACGCCAGGTGCGAGCCCAGGCGGCCGGCGCGGCCGTCGAGCTGCTTGCGCGAGTCCTTGCAGTGCACGTGGTAGATCCGGTCGGCGAAGTCGCGCAGGAACCCGACCGGGTCCAGGTCCTGCCAGACGAAGTGCGACGGGTCGAAGTTCAGGCCGAACGCCTCGCGGTGGCCGATGGCCTCCAGCGCCCGCTTCGTCGTCCAGTAGTCGTAGGCGATCTCGGACGGGTGGACCTCGTGGGCGAACTTCACCCCGACCTCGTCGAACACGTCCAGGATCGGGTTCCAGCGGTCGGCGAAGTCCTGGTACCCGGCATCGACCATGGCGTCCGGGGTGGGGGGGAACATCGCGACGGTGTGCCAGATCGAGGAGCCGGTGAACCCGGTGACGGTCTTGACGCCGAGCCTGGCGGCCGTGCGGGCGGTGTCCTTGACGTACTCGGCGGCGCGCTGCCGGACGCCCTCGGGGTCGCCGTCGCCCCAGACGTCGACCGAGACGATGTCCTGGTGGCGGGCGTCGATGAGGTCGCAGACGGCCTGGCCGGACAGGTGGGCCGAGATCGTCCAGACCTGCAGGCCGTGCTTCTCCAGCGTCGCCTTCTTCTCGGCGATGTAGTCGTCGTCCCTCGCCCCGCGCGTGGAGTCGAGGTGGTCGCCCCACGTCGCGATCTCGAGGCCGTCGAAACCCCACTCGGAGGCGAGGCGGCAGACCTCCTCGAACGGCAGGTCGGCCCACTGCCCCGTGAACAGGGTGACGGGCCGGGGGGTCTTCAGCGGTTCAGCCACGGTCTCTCTCCTCAGATGCTCGGGTAGCTCAGACGCTCGTGTACGTCGAGTCGTTCTCGGCGCTGCGCTGCACCGCTTCCAGGACCTGCTGGACCTGCAGGCCGTCGGCGAAGCTCGGCGAGGGGTCGCGCTCGTCGGCGATGGCCCCGAGGAACTCCTGCAGCTCGTGGACGAAGGGGTGGTCGTAGCCGAGGCCGTGACCGGCGGGCCACCAGTTCTCCACCCCGGGGTGCTCGGGTTCGGTCGCCAGGATCCGGCGGAAGCCGTTCTCGGCGTCGGGCAGCGTCCCGTCGAAGAAGTGCAGCTCGTTCATGGACTCGAAGTCGAACGCGAGCGAGCCCTTCGAGCCGTTGACCTCGATGCGCATGCCGTTCTTGCGGCCCAGCGCCATGCGCGTCGCCTCGAACGTCATGAGCGCCCCGCCGTCGCCGCGGCCGAAGAACACCGCGGCGTCGTCGACGGTCACCTCGCCGTACTCGCTCGACGCCTGCGCCCCCAGGCCGGTGTTCGCACCGGTGCGGGTGGCCTCCAGCGGACGCTGCTTCACGAACGTCTCGACGGTCCCGGAGACGCCGGTGAGGCGCTGGCCGGTGATGAACTGCGCGGCGTCGATGATGTGGGACCCGATGTCCCCCAGGGCACCCGCGCCCGAGCGGTCCTTCTGCAGACGCCAGGTGAGCGGGAACTCGGGGTCGACGATCCAGTCCTGCAGGTACACGGCGCGCACCTGGCGCAGGTCGCCGAGGCGGCCCTGCTCGACGAGCCGGCGGGCCAGCCCGATGGCGGGGACCTTGCGGTAGTTGAACGCCACCATGCTGCGGACCCCGCGGGCCGACGCCGCCTGCGCGGCCTGCGCCATGCGCTGCGCCTCCTCGACCGTCTTGGCCAGGGGCTTCTCGCAGATGACGTGCTTGCCGGCCTCGAGCGCGGCGATCGCGATCTCGGCGTGCGTGTCGCCGGGGGTGAGGACGTCGACGACCTGGACGTCGTCGCGCTCGATCAGCGCGCGCCAGTCGTCGACGCCCTCGTCCCACCCGAACTGCGCGGCGGCGGCCTGCGCGCGGGAGAGGTCCCGGCCCGCGAGCGCGAGGCGCTTCGTGCGGAACCGCGGGGTGCCGACGTGGTCGACGGTGCGCCACGCGTGCGAGTGCACCGCGCCCATGAAGGAGTGGCCGACGACGGCGACCCCGAGTTCCGGCAGTGCGAACTGGTCAGCGGACATGCGAGCTGGTCCTCCCGGGACGTCGTCGTCGAACTGTGGGTCGTGCTGCTGGGGATGCTACTGACCGGTCCAGGGTCACGGAACGCGCGGGGTGGGGCTCGCCCGCACCGAGGACCGGCGGGTCACGAAGGCCGGCACCCGGCGCACCCCGGCCGGTCCCGCCCCCTGCTCGAGGAGGTCGAACAACCACGACATGGCCTGTCGGGACACGTCGCGCGGGTGCGTGGAGACCGCCGTGAGGGGCACCGTGAACCCGGTCGCGTCGGCGTCGGTGGCGAGGGCCACGAGGTCGAGGTCGGTCCCTGGGCGCAACCCCGCCTCCTGGACCGCGTGCACGACGCGGGACAGGAAGGAGGTCACGAGCAGGGCCTGGCCGCCGCCGTCCAGGACGGTCCGCACCTGCTCCTCCACGCGGTCGCGCTCGAGCGGGACCCAGTCCAGCTGCACGCCGGCAGCCGCGGCCGCCTCCTGCGCGGCGGCCCGGAACCGCGGGACGTAGTTCAGGCCCCGGTCCACCGTGTCGGGCCCCCAGACGAGGGCCGAGACGCGGGCGGCGCCCGCGAGTTCGCCGACGAGGAGGCGGGCGCCGTCCTCGAAGTCGAAGTCGATGCAGTGCAGCCCGGCCGCGTCGTCGGGGAAGCCGATGAACAGCGTCGGCACCCGCAGGTCGCGCGCGATCGCGGCGCGCGGGTCGTCGGTGCTGACCTCCATGACGACCACGGCGTCGCACAGGGCGCGTCCGGCGACGCGCCGCAGCCCGTCGACCCCCTCCTCGGCCGTCACGATGAGCACGTCGTGGTCGCGGGCGCGGGCCGCGAGGGTGATCTCCTCGATGAACGCCATGAGACCGGCCGCGCCGAGCCCGACGTCGAAGGGCATGACCACCGCGACGATCTGGGTGCGCTGGCTGGCCAGCGCCCGGGCGCCGGCGTTCGGGTGGTAGGTGAGCTGGGCGATCGCGTCCTCGACGATGCGGCGGGTGCGCGCGGAGATCGGCCGCTTGCCGCTCATGACGTAGGAGACGGTGCTCTGGGAGACCCCGGCGACCCGCGCGACGTCCTTGCTCGTCACGGTGCGACCCGTCCCACCCCGGTTCCCGGCCACCGCACCTCTCCCGCCCGCACCCGACACCTCGTCGTCGATGCGCATCGACCGCACCGTAGCCGAGCCGGGGTCGGGGGACAACGCCCGCGCCCCGCGCCCGTTCCCCGCGCCCGGTCCGCACGGGACCGGGCACGGGGACGGACGGGTCAGCGACCGCCCGCCAGGGCCGAGCGCACCGACGACCAGCCCTTGAGCGCCGTGGCCACGTCCTCGCGCTGCTCGTCGGCCAGGGCCCGCGCGTAGGCGCGGTCCAGGACGTCGTCGAGCTGCACCCGCGTGCCCGACCCTGCGGACTCCACCGCGGCCTCGACCATCGCCAGGCTGAGGACGTTGTCGTGCACCTCCCCGGAGAAGGGGGTGCCGCGGGTGAGGAACGCGACGAAGGCGGCCAGCGAGCCGGCGATCTCCTGGCCGGGGTCGGTGAACTCCCCCGCCGTGCCGGCGGCGTCCAGCACGGGACGGTCGTCGCCGTTCCAGACGGCCGACCCGTTCGCACCCGAGAGCCGCCACGACCCGTTCCAGGACGTCTCCGCGCCCGGCGCGCACCACGAGCCGGTGAACGTGTACCGGGCGCCGGACGACATCTCGAACACGGCGGTGGCCGAGGCGTCCCCGGAGTACCAGGACCACGGCGGGTTGAACGACTCGCAGTAGACCGACACCGGTTCGGCGTCGAGCAGGTGGCGCGCCAGGTCGAACTGGTGGATGGCCATGTCCACCAGCAGCGGCTGGGCCATCTCCTCGCGGAACCCCCCGAAGTGCGGGGCCTTGAAGAACTCCGTCGACAGCGACCCCAGGTCGCCCAGGACGGCGGCCTGGGCCCGGAACTCCTCCACGTGCGGGTTGTACCGGCGCGACTGGGAGACGAGGAACGGCTGCCCGCTGACCTCGGAGGCGGCCGCCAGGGACAGCGCCTGCGCGACGGTGGAGGCCACGGGCTTCTCGCCGAGGACGGGGAACCCGGCGAACAGCGCGGCGGTGGTCACCGGGTGGTGGGCCTGCGGGACCGTCACGTTGACGACGGCGTCGGCCCCGACGCGGCGCGCGACCTCCACGACGTCCTGCCCGACGGGCACGTCCGCGCCCGCCCCGCCCTCCACCTCGGCCAGCGCCGCACGGGCCACGTCGAGGTCGAGGTCGACGACCCCGGCGAGCTCGGCACCGGGGTCGCGCAGGAGCGCGCCGAGCCAGGCCCGGCCCATCCCGCCGGCCCCCACGAGCACGAGGCGGGTCACTGCTGCGCCTCCTGCTGCTTGTCGGGGTCCAGCGCCCCCTCGTACCCGTGACCGTTGTAGAAGTCCTCGGTGTCGTAGCGCAGCAGGACGGGGCCGGTCCGCTCGGGGCGGACGGTGACGGCCCACTCGACCGCGTTGGAGAGGACCTTGCGGACGCCGGGGTGGAAGTACGTCGGGAAGTCCTGGTCGCCGGGGCGGAAGTAGAAGATCTTCCCGAACCCGCGCTTGAAGGTGCAGCCGGAGCGGAACACCTCCCCGCCGGAGAAGCTGGAGAGGAAGACGAGCTCGTCGGGGGTGGGGATGTCGAAGAACTCCCCGTACATCTCGTCCTCCTCGATCACCATCGGGTGCGGGACGCCCTGGGCGATCGGGTGGGTCGGGTCGACCGTCCACAGCAGTTCGCGGTCGTGCTCCGAGCGCCAGCGCAGCGTGCAGGAGGTCCCCATGAGGCGGGTGAACACCTTCGACCAGTGCCCGGAGTGCAGGACGATGAGCCCCATCCCGGCCAGGACGTGCCGCTGCACGCGCTCGACGACCTCGTCGGAGACCTCGGCGTGGGCCGCGTGACCCCACCAGGTGAGGACGTCGGTGCCCCGCAGGACCTCCTCGCTCAAGCCGTGCTCGGGGTCGTCGAGGGTGGCGGTGCGGACCGTGACGGCCTCGCCGAGGTTGGCCTCGATGCCCTCGGCGATCGCCCCGTGCATGCCGTTCGGGTAGCGCTTCGCGACCTCCGGTTCCAGTTGCTCGTGGCGGTTCTCGCCCCACACGGTGACGTTGATCATGAAGTGTGCTCCAGGTCTCGGGACTGTCTCGGGACTACTTGACGGCGCCGCCCGTGACACCGGCGGCGACGTACCGCTGGGCCAGGACGAGCAGGGCGATGGCGGGCAGCGACGACAGGACGGCCGTCGCCATGATGGGCGACCAGTCCGCGACGAAGCTGCCGACGTAGGTGTACAGGCCTAGGGTGATGGGCCGCAGGTCCGCGGTGGTGGTCAGGGTCAGGGCGAAGAGGAAGTCGCCCCAGGCGAAGAGGAACGTGAACAACCCCGCCGTGATGAGCGCGTTGCGGCTCATGGGCAGCACGATCGAGAAGAACGCGCGCACGTGCCCGGCCCCGTCCACGTAGGCGGCCTCGACGATCGAGGTGGGGATGGACCCCATGAACGCCCGCATGAGGATGATGGAGAACGGGATGCCCGCCGCGGAGTCGGCCAGGATCAGCCCCGGCACCGTGTTGAGCAGCCCCAGGTCGCTGTAGGCCGAGTACAGGGCGTTGGCCACGACGATGCCCGGCACCATCTGGGTGACGAGGATGCCGAACAGCACGATCGTCGCCCACCGGCCGAGCTTGAAGTGGGCCATCGCGTAGGCCGCGGGGGTGGCGATGACCAGGCTGAAGACGACCGCGCCCAGGCTGATGACCAGCGAGGTGACGAGGTTGCCGCCCTGCTCGCTGATGGCCGTGGAGTACCCGCGCAGGGTGATGTCCGCCGGGAACCAGGGCGTGGCGACGGCGTTCCCGGCCGGCTGCAGGGAGACGTTCACCATCCAGTACAGCGGGAACAGCATGACCGCCAGGATGAGGATGCCGACGACCGTGTGGACGGGCCGGCGGGGGGCCCGGCCCGAGGGCCGGACCGGGGCGCCGGGTTCGGTCCGGTGGGTGACGACCGCGCTCATTCGTCGACCGCCTTCCGGTTGATCCGCAGGTAGACCACGGCGAACACGAGGGAGATGAGGATGAGGATGTTGCCGAGCGCGGCGCCCTGACCGAAGTCGAACTGCCGGAACGACATGTCGTAGGAGAACGTCGAGATGGTCTGGGTCGAGTTCGCCGGTCCACCGTTGGTCAGACCGAGGATCACGTCGATCACCTTGAGCGTGTAGACGACGCCGAGCACGAGCACCACCGTCACCACCGGCCGCAGCATCGGCCAGGTGATGTGGCGGAACGCGCGCCACCCGGTCGCGCCGTCCAGGGCACCGGCCTCGTAGAGGTCCTCCGGGATCTCCTGCAGCCCGCCGTAGAGGATCGTCATGTTGAACGGGATCCCCAGCCAGATGTTGACCCCGATGACGGCGAGGAGCGCCAGTTCCGGGGACGTCAGCCAGTTCGGGTGCAGGTCCAGTCCGGGCACGGCCGACAGCAGGCGGTTCAGCGCCCCGTTGTCGGTGTCGAGGATCCAGCGCCAGACCGCGGTCCCGGCGATCATCGGGATGAGCCAGGGCAGCAGGATGAGGGAGCGCAGCACGCCGGACAGCGCGAACTTCTTGTGGAAGAACACCGCGATGGCCAGGCCGATGGCGAACTGCCCGACGATCGAGCCGACCGTGAAGAACAGCGTGTTCCACAGCGTCCGGTCGAAGATGGCGTTGCCGACGACGGCGGAGTAGTTCGCCAGCCCGACCCAGGGGGCCTCACCGGTGTAGAACGTCCGGGTCGTGTACGCCTGGAACCCCATGAGGACGTTCTTGACCACGGGGTAGCCGAAGAACAGCACGAGGTAGACGACGGCGGGGACGAGGAACGCGACCTGGACGACCCGGGCCTGCGTCTTCTGCGACCCCCGGCGCCCCGCCGGCGCCCCGGCCGGCGGGGCGGTGCGGGAACGGACGCCGACGGCGGGGTCAGCCATCCTGCGCCTGCTTCAGCGCGTCCTCCGGCGTCATCCCACCGACGAGGGCGTTCTGGACGGCGGTGTAGATCTTCGTGGCGGCCTGGGGCCAGTCCGGCCCGAGCTCACCGGTGCGGGCCCGCAGGTCCGGGACCTGGGCGGCGAACGCCTCGAGCTTGGGGTTCTGCGAGGTGACCTGGTCGGACAGCTCCGGCTTCGTCGGCACCGTCCCGGTCCCGAGGGAGATCTCCACCTCGTTCTCGTCGCTGTTGAGGCACTGCACGAGCTCGGCGGCCTTCTGCTGCTTCTCCTGGTCGCCGGTCTGCGGCACGGTCCACGCCTCGCCGCCGAAGGGCGAGACGGCCGTCTCGCCGGCCTGCGGGACGGGGAGGGGCACGATGCCGTAGTCCAGACCGTCCACCGCGTCGAGGACGCCGAAGTTCCACGGGCCGTTGATCATCATGGCGGCCTTGCCCGCCGAGAACTGGTCGGCGACGTCGGCCTGCGACCAGTTGACCGACGACTGCGACAGCGACCCGGAGGTCATGAGGTCCTTGACGAGCTGCAGCGCCTCGGCCGTCTGCGGGGTGGCGATGTCCTTCTCGTCGCCACCGTTGGACCACATGAACGGCAGGAACTGCCAGGTGCCCTCGTAGGTGTTGATGTTCGACATCGCGAACCCGTACTGGTCGCCCTGCGTGAGCTGGGCGGAGGCGGTCTTCAGCTCGTCCCACGTCGTGGGGGGCGCGATCCCGGCGGCGTCGAGGACTTGCCGGTTGTAGAACAGCGCGATCGTGTTCGTCACCGGCTGCAGGGCGTAGAGCTCGCCCTCGTACGTGGAGGCCTGGAGCACGCCGTCGGCGACACCGGAGGAGTCGACGCCGAGGTCGCCCAGGGGGGCCAGGGCGCCGGAGGCGGCGATCTGCTGGACGTCGGGGTTGTCGAGCATGAGGACGTCGGGCAGCGTCCTGGAGGAGCTCTGCTGCAGCACCTTCTGGATGAGGGTGTCCCCCGGGACGGACTCGCGGGAGATCTCCATGCCCACGCTCTGCCCGCACGCCTCGATGGCGTCGCCCCAGATCGTCTTGTTGGGGTCGGAGTTGTAGTAGTCGAGCACCCGCAGGGTGTCCGGGCTGCCGCCCGCGGTGCCACCACCACCGCCACCGCAGGCCCCCAGGGCCAGCGGCAGCACCAGCAGGGCGGCGAGCCCGGCGCGGGTGCTGCCCCGCCGTCCCGCCTGCCGGACCGAGCGTCGAGCCGTCTGTCGTGCCATCTGGTGTCCTCTCCTCTTCCCACGGCATCGTGGGGATCGGTCGTCGATGCGTATCGACGACGGGTGTGGTGCGCCGTGCAGGGCACCACGGGGGGTCAGTGCGTTCGGCTCGCCGGCGGCCGGGGGTACCGGGACCCGACGGGCGTCACCCGGCCGGGTCCGGCCGGGCCGGCGGGGAGGAGGCCGCGGGTCGCGACGTCGGCGGACGTCCGCCGGTGCGGGTGGGACACCCGACCCTCCCCTCTGAGAGCTCCGGACCACCGCATCCGCCCTTCGCGCGGGCCGACCGGTCGTCGATGCGCATCGTCGATGCGCATCGAAAAACTAGCCTGACCTGACGAACCGCACAAGTGGTCCGTCAAGTACGCCGCCTGGGGGGCCGATGCACCGTCGTCCCGTCCGACCGCAGGGAGCAGCCGTGCCCACACCCGCCCGCCCCACCACCCGGACCGCCGTGGTGGGCGCCGCGCTGCTCGCCGCGACCCTCGCGGCGGCGCCGGCGCAGGCCGCCACCCCCACCTCCCCCGCGACCGGCGCGACCGTCCACGTCGACGCCCTGCGCTGGGTCGACGGGCAGCCGCGGCTGGAGACCCGGACGGCCACCGGCACGGCCTCCGCCGCCCGGCTGGTGCGCGCGCTCGACGCCGACCCCGCCCTCAGCGACGCCCAGGTGCGCACGACGTACCGGATGACACCCACGGGGTCCGCGGCCCTGCCCGCGCGCCGGCTGCTCGCCACCGACCCCTACCTGCGGTACGCCTACCACCTCACCGCGGTCGACGCCTACGCCGCGTGGCCCACCACGAAGGGCGCCGGGGTCAAGGTCGCCGTCCTCGACTCCGGCGTCGACCCCACGCAGCCGGACCTGGTCGGGCGCGTGCAACCGCTCGGCAACTTCACCGGCGAGTCCGACGCGATCGTCGTCGACCACGGCACCGAGGTCGCGACCGTCGTCGCCGGCGCCTACGGCAACGCGGTGGGCGCCGCGGGGGTCGCCCCGGAGGTCACCGTCCTGTCGGGCAAGGTGTGCCGCAAGGACGGCTGCCCCAGCGACGCCGTCGTCGCCGGGATCACGGCCGCGGTGAAGGCGGGCGCGAACGTCGTCAACCTGTCCCTGGGGGGACCGGACTACAACAGCACGACCGCCGCCACGATCCAGTGGGCGGTCGAGCGGGGTGTCGTCGTCGTCGCCTCCGCGGGCAACTCCGGTGCCACGGGCAACGCCGTCCAGTACCCCGCGGCGTACCCGGGCGTCGTCTCGGTGTCGGCGTCCACGACGTCCGGCGCGGCCGCCGCCTGGGCCCAGCACAACTCCTCCGTCGACCTCAGCGCACCGGGGGAGGCGATCCCGGTGGGCACCCCCCGCAGGTCCGACGGGTCCTACGCCGTGGTCGCCGCGTCGGGCACGTCGTTCTCGGCCCCCCAGGTGGCCGCCGCGGCGGCCCTCCTGCGCGCCGTCGCCCCGACGGCCGACGTCGCGACGGTCTCGGGCTGGCTCACCGGCACGGCGACGGAGCAGACCTGGCCCGACGGGTACGGCGCCGGGATGCTCGACGTCGCCGCGGCCGTCCGGGCCGCCCGCGCCGCGGCCCCTGCCCCCGCAGCACCCCCCGCGGCCGCACCCACGAGCCCGCCGACGACCGCACCGACGACCGCACCGACGTCGCCCGCCCCGGCCGCGGTGCCGCGCGCCCGCCGCGCGCTGCGCCCGGTGCCGGTCCCGACCCGGTCCTGAGGGCGCTCAGGACGGGCGGGCGAACCCCGTGCGGTCCAGGGACTCGATGAGTTCGGGCAGGGAGTCGAAGACGGCGCTCGCACCGGCGTCGGCGAGCTCCTCGGCGGAGAAACCCCCGGTGCGCACCGCGAGGCTGCCCATCCCGGCGTTCTTCGCCGCCTCGCAGTCCCAGACCGAGTCCCCCAGCAGCACCCCGGAACGCCCCGAGACCCGTTCGAGGGCCACCTGCAGCAGGTCCGGGGCGGGTTTCGTCGCGTCCGCGTCGTCCGAGGTCGTCCACCCGTCGACGAGGTCGCGGGCGTCCAGGAGGTCCAGGTAGGCGTCGACGTGCTGCTGCTTGCCGGAGGAGGCGAGCACGACCGTCCAGCCGCGGCGGTCCAGCTCGGCGATCAGGTCCCGGGCCCCCTCGAACGGCTGGACCTCGGGCTGCAGCGGGTCGAACTCCTCCGTCCACGCCGCGCGGACGGCGTCCCCGTGGGCGGCCTCGAACCCGTCCCCGGCCACCGCGGGCACCAGCTGGTCCCCGCCCATCCCGATCGCCCGGTGCAGCCGCCACACGGGCAGCGTCACGTCGAAGCGCCGGAACGCGCGGAACCACGCGAGGGCGTGCTGGTAGTTGGTGTCGACGAGGGTCCCGTCGACGTCGAGGACGGCGGTGTCGGGCACGGGGGTCTCCTCCAGGGGGTCGGACGGTGGGGGCTCGGACGGTGGGGGCTCAGACGGCGAGGTCGACGCAGAACAGGTCGCGGGGGTCCTGCAGCAGGGCGGGTGGGCAGACGTCGGCCCGTTCGGCGCGCCCGCCCCAGCGCACCGCGCGGCGGTGCCGCACGGACACGCCCTTGCCGGACGCGAACCCGTACTCCCCCACCACCTCCCCGAGCAGCAGGGCCCCGTCCCGCTCCACGGGGACGGCCACCTCGTCGCCGGGGGCGAGTTCGTGGACGAAGCTGTCCAGGACGCGCAGGTCCTTGCCCGGGCGCCTGCCCGGCGCGACCTCCTTGAGCAGCTGCCGCAGCGTGGCCCCCTCGGCCGCGCCCCGCACGTCGACGTCGATGCCCGACGCCGTCCCGAGCCCGGCGACTCCGTCGGTGAGGAACTCCCCCAGCGCCTGCGGCGACTCCGGACGGACCACCCAGACGAGGCGCCCCGGGGAGCGCACCGGCGGTTCCGGGGACGGCGGGTCCGGCCAGACGTACGGCAGGTCGTCGGGGTCCTCGTCCCCGAACACCGGCCGGTAGAACCCCGGGTCCTTGCGCAGCAACGCCGACCGGTGGCTGCGGTGCAGCGCCTCCTCCCCCAGCCACGGCGGCAGGAGGCCGTCGAGCTCGGCCTGCGAGCGCCCCGCGACCTGCGGGGCGAACTCGGCGATGAGCCGGGCGGTGGAGTCCGCGCGTCCCGCGCGCGTCCAGGCGTCCGTGCACGCCAGGCCGTACGCGACGAGCGCGGGCGTGCACCCGCGCCACATGCGCACCGCGGGGTGGTTCACCCAGCCGTAGTCGGGCAGCTCCAGGGCGCGCAGGACCTGCAGCGTCTCCACCCGTTGCTTGCCCAGCCGCGGCCCGTCGAGGACGGCCGCCGACCGCGCGAAGTCGGGGTACGGGAGGAACGTCTGCACGGCCCCACCGTGGCCCGACCCCCACCCCGCCGCACCCCGAACCGGGGCCCGGGGCAGGGGCGAGGGAGAGGCGGGCGGTCAGTACCCCGCGTCGAGGTCGACGAGGCCGAGGAGTTCGTCACCGGCGCCGAAGCGGCGGACGTTCTCTTCCACCCGCTCGGCCAGCAGCGGCACCCGCAACGACGACGGGTTCGTCGAGTGCGGGGTGACGATCGCGCGCGGTTCGCTCCACAGCGGGTGCCCGTCGGGCAGCGGTTCGGGGTCGGTGACGTCGAGCGCGGCGCCCGCGATCATCCCGTCGCGCAGGGCCGCGACGAGGGCGTCCGTGTCGACGAGGGACCCGCGGGCGATGTTCACCAGCCAGCCCCGCGACCCGAGCGCGCGCAGTTCGTCGGCCCCCACGAGCGCTGCCGTGTCGGCGGTGGCGGGCGCGGCGAGGACGACGTGGTCGGCGACGGCGAACACGTCGCGGGCGCGGTCGGCGGCCCACGTCTCGTACGCCCCCTCGACGGGCAGCCCGCGGCGGGTGACGGCCAGGACGCGGGCGCCGAGCCCGAGGAACGCCGGGATCATGGCCTTGCCGATGCCGCCGGCGCCGACGATCGCGACGGTCGCCCCGCGCAGCGTCGTCTGCTCCCCGTCGAGGGCCTCGTTGTCCCACGTGGTGGCGCGGGCGGCGCGGCCGACGGCGCGGACGCCCGCGAGCAGCAGCGCGACGGCCCCCTCGGCCACCGACGTCGAGTAGGCCCCCGTGGCCGACGTCCACGTCCGGTCGCGGTCCAGGAGGCCGGACCCGACCCAGGACTCGACACCCGCCGAGGGCAGCTGCACCCAGCGGATCCCGTCGTGCAGGTCCGGCAGGTCGCCGTGACCGCCGGTCACCACCACGGCCTCGGCGTCGGCGAGCGGGACGACCCGGCCGCCGCCGCGCTCCACCGCCTCGGTCAGCTGCGGGTCGTCCTGCGGTCCGATGTGCACGGCGGGGGTGGGCACGGGGTCTCCCTAGAACTCGTGGGACAGGTCACGCACGCTGTCGGCCCCCACCCTAGGTCCCCACCCGTCGGCCGCCTCCGCGCTGCGGGTGCGGTCGCGCCCGTCCCGCTTGGCCGCGTAGAGCGCGGCGTCCGCGGCGACGAGCGCCCGCTCCGCGCTCGTGACGTCGTCGAGCGTGGCGCACCCGGCGGAGAACGTCGTCGCCCCGCCGGCCTCGCACCAGGTCTGCCGCAGGCGTTCGACGACGTCCACGGCCGCTGCGGTCCCGCTCCCGTGCAGCAGGAGGACGAACTCCTCACCGCCGAACCGGGCGGCGTAGTCGTCCCGGCGCAGACCGGCGGCGAGCACCGCCCCGAACTCGCGCAGCACCTGGTCGCCGAAGGCGTGGCCGCGGGAGTCGTTGAGCTGCTTGAAGTGGTCGAGGTCGCAGACGACGACGGTGTCCCCGGGCCGCAGGCGCGTCATGCGGTCCTCCAGGTCGCGGCGGTTGCCGATGGTGGTGAGCGGGTCGGTGCGGGCGTCGCGGACGAGGACGTCGGCCGCGGCCCGCTGCCGCTGCGCCAGCTGCGCGAGCAGCTCGGCCACGAGCAGCCACACGCACGCGGTGACCACCGTGCGCACGACCACGGTGGAGTCGTGGCCCTCCGAGGACAGGAGGTACAGCGGCACCGCGACGGGCAGCAGGCCGTACGCCGTGCGGGAGGGCAGGAACACGCCGACGTACACGAAGCACAGGACGAAGAACGGCACGTAGGCCCCGGCCACGTCCCGGGTGCCGGTGCCGACGGCCGCCAGCGCCCCCATGACCGCGAGGGGGAAGACGAGCGGCGCGCGCGGTGACCAGCGGTCCCACGGCAGCGCGCTGCTCACGCCGAGCAGGGCGAGGGCGCCGACCCCCGCGGCCGCCAGCACGAGCTGGTCGGTCGGGCCGGGCGAGAGCAGCCACGCCGTCAGGGCGACCAGCGTGCCGCTGACCAGGAGCAGGGCGCGGCCGGCGACGACGGCCGGGCCGCCGGTGAGCCAGCGGGCGGGCACGCGCACGGCCCAGCGTCGCCACCGGGACGGCACCCAGGGGTGGTCGCCGCCCCGCGCGCGTCGGGGGCTCGCCCCGGCCAGGGGGTCTCGACCCACCCGTCCCACCGTCCCTCCAGTTAGACACGATGCGTGGTGATCCGCTGACAGATTGCCACGGCAGGGGGGCTCGGTGCCACGACCTCCCGCCCCTGGCGGACGCTCCGGGTCGCCGCGGGCGGAGCGCGCTCCTACGGTCGGACGTGTCCCCCGCAGAACGCCTCCCCCGCCCGAGCGCCGTCGTCCTGGACGTCAACGAGACGCTGTCCGACCTCGGCGCGCTCGACGCCCGGCTGGCCGCCGTGGGTGCCGGCCCGCGGACGGCCGCCCGGTTCCTGCCGGCCGTGCTGCGCGACGGCTTCGCCCGCACGCTGCGCCAGGACCCCCTGCCGTTCGCCGAGGTCGCCGCCGACGTCCTGCGCACCGAGCTCGCCGGCGCCGCGGACCTGGACCGGCCGCTGGAGGACGCCGTCGCCCACGTGCTCGGCGCCTTCGACGAGGTCGTCCTGCACCCCGACGTGGCCCCGGGGCTGCGCCGGTTGCGCGAGCAGGGCGTCGTCACCGTGGCCCTGACCAACGGCGGCCTCGCCGCGTGCGAGGGCCTGCTGGAGCGCGGCGGGGTCCGCGAGGACGTCGTGCACGTCCTGTCCGTCGAGACCGTCGGGCCCTGGAAACCCCACGCCGCCGCCTACGGCCACGCCCTCGACGTGTGCTCGGTCCCCGCCGGGGAGGTCCTGTTCGTCGCCGTCCACCCCTGGGACCTCGACGGGGCCGCCGGCACCGGGATGGCGACCGCGTTCCTGGACCGCGCCGGCACCGGCGCCTACCCGCGGCACGCGGCACCGCCGACCCTGACGGCCCGCGGGCTCGACGACCTCGCCGGCCGCGTCCTGGGCGACTGACCCCTCGGCCGGGTCCTCCGGTGCGCCCCCGCCGGGAGGGCGCGTGCCGGGGCCCTGGAAACCCACCGGTCTCACCGCGAGTCACTAGCGGTCTACGGAACGGCGCGACTACGGTGCACGGACACCGACGAGAGGAGTCCGTCCGTGCGGCTGCCCCTCGGACCGCGACGACGCGCCCGGCTGACGCCGCAGGCCCACCGGCTCCTGGCCGACCTGCGGCGCGACGGCATCGCCGCGGTCGACCTCGCGGCCCTGCTCGGCGCCGCGGCGGACGAGCTGCTCGCCGAGGTCCTGTCCCGCACGGACGACCTCATCGCCGACCAGAGCGCGGACATCGTCCGCCGGCGCCGCCTGCTCGTCGGCGACCCCGAGCAGCGCAGCACCACCCCGCGCGACGTCGACCTGCTCGGCAGCCGCCCCCCGGTCGACCCCGAGGACCCCTACGCGCGGTTCCTGCGCCACCCGCTCGTCCGCGGCGTCGCCGCCGCCCACTGCCGCCGCGACGTGCGGATCTGGGACATGAACGGCGTGCTGACGCTCGCGGGTGCCCCCGTCGCCGACGGGGGCTGGACGCGCACGGACGACGGCCCGGGGCTGCAGGTGCAGCTGCTCCTGACGGACGTGGACGACGGCGTCGGCCCGCTGAGCTACGTGCGGACGTCGCACCGCCACCGGCGCCGGCTGGACCGGGCGCACGTCGGTGACCGCGACGTCGAGCGCGTCTTCGGGCCCGGCGGCACGACGACCGCGACGGGTCGGGCCGGGACGGTGGTCTTCACCGATCCGCGGGGGCTGCACCGCACGGCGCGGCCGACGGCGCGCGACCGCCTCGTCCTGCAGGGGCGGTTCTCCCCCCGCTCCGGTCGCGAGCGCGCCGTGCTGCTGCCCGCCGAGGAGGTGCCGCGCAGCGCGCTGGCCGACTTCGCGCTCGCCTGAGCTCAGCCCCGGCCGAGGAGCTTGTCGAGCAGGCGGGCGAAGAACCCCTTGCGCTCGGGAGCCGGTGCGGCGGGCGGCGCGACGGGCTCGGGCGCTGCGACGGGCCGGGGTGCTGCGACGGGTTCGGGCACCACGACGGGTTCGGGCACCACGACGGGTTCGGGCACCACGACGGGTTCGGGCACCACGACGGGTTCGAGCCGGGTGGGCTGCGCCTCGGTGCGCGCGCCCGTCAGCGTCCCCTTGAGCTCCTGCTCGGGGGTGTAGCTGGCCTCACCGAGGATCGAGGCGGCGTGCAGGAGGGCGGAGGCCTGGACCGGCGCCACGGTCTGCGCGCCGCTCGGGCGCGCGGCCGCGTCCGCAGCGGTGTCGGTGGGGTGGGACATCGGGCAACTCCCGGGGGATCGGCACGGTCGCCACCTCGGCGACCGTCACCCGGGCATCGGCCCGCGGGACCGGCCGCTGGAGCCCCGCGGAGCAGCACCACCCGGTCGGCGGTGGGGGGCTTGACGCAGGGGTGCGCACCAGCACTGCACCCGATCAGGGCGAACCGAGGTCCGGGCCGCGCACGGCCACCGTGACACCCGCAGGCGGCAGGCCCAGGGCCTCATGAACCCCCGCCGGCGGCCGATGGGGGCTCGTGCGGGTACCGGACCTCGAGACGCTGCGCCCCGGCGACTTCGTCAAGGTCCGCGGGAACGCCAACCCCCTGCACACCGGCGGCCGGGCCGTGGTCGTCGCCGTCCACCGCGAGCAGTCCCCGCCCTGGCGGGTGGTGGCCCTGGACCTGCGCTACTCCGCGCGCGGCGCCGCCGTGCGCGTCGAGCTGTCCGGGGGCGGGGAGCTCGCCCGCTGGGAGACGCCGTGGGCCCCGGAGCGGGACGTCGAGGAGACCGGCCACCACGAACTGCTCGCCCCCGGGGCCGCCCACGTCGAGCAGCGCGGGTCGCGGCGACGCCTCGCCGTGGCCGGGCTCGTCGTCCTCGTCGTGGCGGGGGTGCTGGCCACCTGGGAGCAGCAGCGGACCGCCCCGAACCCGGTGGTCGTGCAGCGGGCGCTGCAGGAGGGGGTGCGCGGCACCGCCGCCCCGAGCGGCCCGCCCCCGGCTCGGACCCCGACCGCCACGACGACCCGGGTGGCGGCCTCCGCGACGGTCGTGGCGTGGGCCGCGGGACCCGCCCCCGTCGTCGCGGGCCCGGACGGCGCCACGACCCCCACCCCGCTCGCGGGGGTCGTCGCCGCCGAGGGGTGCCGCGACGCCTACCTGCGGGACCTGTTCTCCTACCTGCCGACCGGGCAGCGCGTCGACGTGGCCGGGGCGGGCTGGTTCCGCACCGACGACGGCCTCGACGTCAACGAGGAACTCGTCCGGACCGGTGTCGCGGTGCCGGACCCGGCGACCGCGGGGACCACCCCGGCCGACGCCGAGCACCTGCGCACGGTTCAGGACCTGGCGGCCGGCGCCCCGGGCTGCTGACGGGCCGCCACCTCCGCGAGCACGGCCTCGACGCGGTCCACGACGGCGGCCGGGGAGGACCGCTGCTCGACGTGCTCACGGGCCCGGGCGGCCAGTTCGCCGCGCAGCTCCAGCCCCCGCAGCACGGCCGCGGCGAGGTCGGCGGGCTCGGTGGACGCGGCGATCGTGCGGGCGTCGAGCGCTCCGGCGACCTCGGGGTTCGCCCCCACCGGTGTCGCGACGACGGGCAGGCCGCTGGCGAACGCCTCGACGGCGACGATCCCGAAACCCTCCATCTCCAGGGTCGGCAGGACGAACAGGTCGGCCGAGCGGTACAGCGCGGGCAGGTCCTCCTCGGCGACGAACCCGGCGAAGTCCACCGGCAGGCCGAGCCGGTCGGCCCGGGCGCGCAGGTCACCGGCGAGGTAGCCGGTGCCGCCGACGACGAGCCGCGCCCCCGGGTGCTGCTCGACGACGGCGCCGAACGCGTCGAGGAGGTTCTCCAGCCCCATCCGCCGCACGAGCCGGCGCACGGTCACCAGCAGCGGGTCCCCGGTGAGCCCCAGGCGTTCCCGCTCCGGCGGCCCCGGGGAGAACCGGTCCAGGTCGACGGCGAGCGGGACGACGTCGACGCGCGCGGAGGCCGTGGGGTGGACCTGCCGCAGCAGCCGCCGGACGTACCAGCTCGTCGTCAGGGTGCGGGCCGTTCCGTCGAGGGCCGCCAGCTCGGCGCGCCGGGTGAGGTCGGCGACGACGCGACCGGCCAGACCGCCCGCCGTCCGGGCCAGCGGGTACTTCCCGCCGGCGGAGTCCAGGCCGACCTCCAAGGAGGCGGGGGCGTGGAAGCGGAACACCGTGCGGTCCCCGAGCCCGGCCCGCACGGCGGCGGCGGCGTGGAAGGTGGAGTGGACGTAGAGCGCGTCGGTGCCCTCGCGCGCGACGAGCGAGCGCAGCCAGCCGGGCACCCGGGTGAGGGTCGCCGCGGGGTGGGCGTAGTAGCCGCGGCTGCCGCGGGCCGGGGCCGGGTGGCGCAGCAGCCGGTAGTGGCCGCGGTCCTCCACGAGCGGGGCGCCGGGGTCGTGCCGGCGCACGAGGACGGTCACCTCGTGCCCGCGCCGGGCCAGCTCGTCGACCTCGACGAGCACGGAGCTGGCGACCCCGCCGCGGTGCTCGGGCGGGACACCGTCGGTGATCACGAGCAGGCGCACCCGCCGAGCCTGCCAGACCCCTCACCCGACCCACTCCCCGGCCGGCGGTCAGCACGGTCTCGTCAGCCCGGCCCCGGGGCGCAGCCACAACTCCCACCGATGCGCAGGTGGCCCGTCAACGTGGTGTGGCGGACGGGGGTGTCCGCCGAGGCGACGCGCTGCAGGAGGTGCGTGACCGCGGTGCTCGCGATGTCCCGGATCGGTTGGCGCAGCGACGTCAGCGACGGTTGGGCGTAGCGGCCCGCGTCGGTCCCGTCGAACGACACGAGGGCGACGTCGCCGGGCACCGCCAACCCCAGCGTCCGGCACGCTTCCAGGACACCCATGGCCTGCACGTCCGACGAGACGACCAGGGCGGTCGGTGGGCGACGATCGCGGGAATCTCGCCGTCCGTGGTGTCCCAGCAGGTTCCGGGCCGCCGTCAGCCCTCCCCAGGACGAGAAGTCCGCGTGGGCGAGGAGGTCGAAGCCGTGCTCCAGACCCGCGCTCTGCTGCTGCCGGCGCCAGCCGGCGATGCGCTGGTCCGTCACCTGCGTCGCCGGCGGCCCGGCCACGACGCCGATCGAGGTGTGGCCGTGACCCTGCAGGTGCTCGGTGGCGCGCGCCGTGCCCTCCGTGTGGTTCACGTGCACGGACGAACACCCCGGTTGCTCCGCGCTGGGGTCCAGCAGGACCACCGGAGTCGACCCGAGCTGGCTCTCGGTCACCGCGCCGACCCCCCGCGGGGACACCACCAGCAGGCCGTCGAAACGCCGGCTGACGAACGAGCGGATGTAGGCGCGCTCCCGGACGGGGTCGTCGTCGGTCATCCCGATCGACAAGGTGTTCCCGCGGACGAACAGCTCCCGCTCCACCTCGTGCGCCAGTTCCGTGAAGTACGGATTCACCAGACCGGGCAGGAGCAGGCCCACCGACTTCGTCGTGCCTCCCCGCAGGGCGGAGGCCACCGCGTTCGGCCGGTAGTCGAGGGTCGCGATCGCTTCCTCGACACGGGAACGGGTCGTGGCCGACACCGATCGCGGTCCACCGTTGACGACGTAGCTGACGACGGCCGGTGAGACCCCCGCCCGTCGTGCCACGTCAGCACGGGTGACTGCCACCTCGAACTCCGATCAGACCTGGACCCGGGGAGGATCACCCCTCCGGGCGCGTCATCCCCCGCCTCGACCGCCACGGGACGGGGGACTGCTCCTCCGTGCTCCCTGACGGCAGGACGTCGGCTCGAACCCCGTCCTGGACCGCTGATCCTAGTGAGGCCCCGCCCGCCAGACGCGCTGCCAGGACTCCGGCCAAGGCGCCGGTGCCCGCACCGGTCCGGGTGGACGGTTCCCCGGTGACGGGCACGCGCCCCTCGCCGTCCCCGCCGGCCCAGCAGGCGCCGTACCCCTGGACGCTCACCACCGACGACCGGGCGAACCGCTGCAGCTCACGGGCCGCGTCCATCGCCTGGACCACCCCGGAGACCGGGCGCCCGAGGACCGAGGCGGCTCCTCCCTCGTCCACCACCAGTGGGTCACCGCACGCCAGCTCGTCCGGGTCGAGCTGCAGCCGGGACCCCAGGTCCAGGACGCACCGCGCCCCCACCGCCACGGCGGCCCTCAGGGCCTCGCTCACGACCTCGGCACGCAGGTCGGCCTGCACGACGACGACGGACGCGGCGTCGCAACGACGCCCCAGGGCGGACCCCACCCGCGCGGCGGGCACCTCGGAGTTGGCTCCGGGGACGACGGTGGTCGCGTTCCCACCACCGGCGACGGCCTGCACGACGACGACCCCGGTCGCCATCCAGCCAACGATCTCGATCTCGGAGGTGTCGACGCCTTCGGCGCGCAGTTCCTGCAGCAGCAGCTCACCGGAGGCGTCGTCCCCGACGCACCCAAGGAGGACGACGCCTCCCCCGAGCACGCGGGAGGCCGCCACCGCCTGGCGCACCCCGCCACCGCCGGGGTGCTGACGCATCCCGTTCGCCAGGACCGTCTCCCCCGGTGCGGGTGCGGTGGGCACCGTCAGCACGTACTCCCGGTGGACGGCCCCGACCACGACCAGCGGTGCGACAGAGGAGTGACCGCTCACACCGCTCCGCTCCCCCTGGGCTGGTCCGTCGTGCGCCGCACCGCGTTCCACGGCCGGGCCGGATCGATGATGCCACTGCGCGCCGACGGTGGCCTGGACAGGGCCGGCCGAGCTCTCGGGCGAGGGCGTCGACCCGACAGCGGTGGTCTCACCCCGGCCGCCGGCCGATCGGTCGGGGAAGGGGGTTGCCGGTTTCTTCAACACGTGTCACCGTTAAGCAACACGAGTGGAACGGGAGGTTCACCAGTGCTCAGCACCCCGCAGACCTCAACGGCCCGACACCGACCCGACCTCGCGGACCCGGCGCTCCGGCCCCGCGCGACGACCGGCCCCCCCGGGAGGAACCCGTGAGCCCACCGACCCACGGCGTGGGGATCCTGGGGGCCGGACCCGTGACCCAGGCCATCCACCTGCCGACCCTGGCCGCGCTGGGCGACACCTTCGAGGTCGTCCACGTGATGGACGTCGACGCCCGGCTCGCCGAGTCCGTCGCCCGCCGCGTCGGCGCGGCGTGGACCACCAGCGTCGAGGCCGTGCTGGCGGACGAACGCGCCGAGGTGGTCCTGGTCTGCAGTCCCCACCGGTTCCACGCCGAGCAGGTGGTCGCCGCCTGCCGAGCGGGCAAGCGCGCCGTGCTGTGCGAGAAACCCCTCGCCGTGGACCTGGGCCAGGCCGGGGACATCACGGCGGCATCGGCCGAGACCGGGGTCCCGATCGTCGTCGGCGCCATGCACACCTTCGACCCGGGGTGGCTGGCGGCCACCGCCCGGTGGGGGGACCTCGTCGAGACGGCCCACACCATCCGCAGCAGCATCGTGCTCCCGCCCAACCCCCGTTTCGAGGACTTCTCCACCGAGGTGGCCTCCCGACCGGCCCGGGTCGCCCGCGACCGCCACGACCCCGAGGTCGCCGCGGAGATCGTGCGCGGGGAGGTCATGGGCCTGGCCGTCCACGACCTGCCCCTGGTCCGGGCCTTCTGCCCCGACCAGGCGGACGTCGAGGTCCTGTCCTGCCACGTCCCGGCCCCGCACGGGTACCTGATCGACCTGCGGGTCGGGGGTCGCGACATCCAGCTCCACGGCTCCCACACCGACAGCTGGGAACCGGGGTGGACCTTCGAAGCCATCGGGGACGACCTCTCCTTGCGCGTGGACTTCACCCCCTCATACGTCCCGGCCGGTTCGGCCACCGCCGTCCTGCGGTCCGCCGACCGCTCCGAGGTCCTGGGCCCCCACCCCGCCAACGGGTACGAAGCGGAGTGGCGCTTCGTGGCCGACCTGGTCCGCGGCACTGCCGACCCGCTGGACGTGAGGGGTCTGATCGACGACCTCGCCTTCGCCCTCGACATCGCGGACCGCGCCGCGGCGCTCGTCGACGGATCGACCGGATCGCGCGCCGGAGCACCGGCGTGACCGGCCCGCTGACCGTGTCCTGGTCCCCCGCGGACGACACCGCCGGAGAGATCGCCCACGTCGTCGCCTCCCTGCCCCTGTCGCTGCACCGGGTCCCGGACGCGGGGGACCTCGTGGCTGTCGCCGGGAGACCGGGCTGGACCGAGCACGCCGAACGGGCCGTCGGGTCCGGCGCACGTGGACTCCTCGTGGTCGACCCCGCACCGGCCGACGTCTCGTCCCTGCGCCGGCGGGCGGACGCGACCGGCGTCCCCGTCGTGCTCGACTCGACCTGGACCTACAACCCCGCGGTCGCCCTCGCCGCACCTGCGTTCGCCACCCACGACGACGCGGACAGCCTGCTGGAGGCACGAGTCGACGTGCCGGTCGGTGTCGACCTCGCCCAGGTCCTGCTGGGACAACTGGCCCTGGTGCGCGCAGCCGTGGGCCCCGCGGTCGAACTGGGGGTCGTCAGGTGGAACGACCACGGATACGATGGAACTGCTCGCCTGGTCAGCGGAGCGCACGCGGCCCTGACGGCCATCACCACGCGCTCGATCCGCCCCGGGACCCGGTTGAGGATCCTCGGACGCACCACGGCCGTCGTCCTCGCACTCCCCTGGCCCACCACCGCCGCACCGGGTGAGGTGGTCGTCTCCGGTCCAGCAGGGGCCACGCGACTGCCCACCCGCTACGAGACGTCCCACCGCGCGGCGTGGAGGCACCTGCACGACCTCGTCCGGACCGGTGGGAGGTCGACCGACCTGGCCGGCTTCGCGGAGGATTCGCGCCTCGTCCCCCGGCTCCGTGACGGTCCCACGACACGAACCCTGAACTCCGACACCAGAACACCGAACTCCGAACACCGCCGTTCGAGTCGCCCGCTCTCGATGGGCGAGCGCCCAGCACGCGCTGCGGCGGCCACCAGCGGATCGCGCCGGTCCCGACATCGAGGAGAACACCGTGAACCCACGTACCGACCACCGCCCCGGCCTCCGTCGTCGTGACGTCTTCGGACTCGCCGCCGCAGCCTCCGTACCCGTCCTGTCCGCCTGCAGCTCCAGCAGCTCGGAGGCCGGCTCGACGGAGGACCTCACGTTCTGGGACATGCCGTGGGGCGGCACGCAGTACACCCGGACCGCCGAGGACCTGGTGAACAGCTACCCCGCGCCGTCCGGCCTCGCCGGCGCGCAGTACCAGGGCCTCCAGTGGGCGAACTACTACCAGACGTTCTCGTCGGCCATCGCGTCCGACACCGGGCCCGCCGTGAGTTCGGGGGGAGGTTTCCAGGCGTTCCAGTTCGCCCAGCAGGGAGCCATCCACTACGCCGACGACCTGATCGGCACCCTGCGGGAGAACGGGACGTACGACGACTTCCTCCCGGGCACGATGGACGCGATGCAGACCGGCTCCGGGTACGCCGCCGTCCCCTGGCAGATCGACATCCGGGTGCTCACCGTCCGCCGCTCGCTCCTGGAAGAGGCCGGGACGGAGGTCCCCACCGACTGGGCGAGCTTCCTCGAAGCCGGCCGGGCACTGCAGCGGATCGGGGTGGCCGGTTACGGGACCGCCACCGGGGCCGGGGCCAACATCGGCAGTCAGGGCGTCGTCAGCTTCATGATCAACAACGGTGGGGGCTTCTTCAACGAGCAGGGGGAACCCGATTGCGTCACCGACCGGAACATCGAGAGCCTGGAGTTCTTCAACCAGATGGCGGCCGAGGGCATCATCAACCCCAGAGCGGTCGCCTACACCACCGGGAACCTGGACGACGACTGGCAGAACCGGCGGGTCGGCATGGGCATCACCGTCCCCAGCCTGGCGTCCGGTCTGGGTGAGTCCGGCGACGACCTGCAGGTCATCAGCCCTCTGGCCAGCCCGAACGGCGACAAGGGAACCCTCTACTACATCAACAACCTGATGATGTACCAGAACACGCCGTCCGAAGAAGCGTCGGAGGCGTTCCTGCGGTGGTACCTGGACAACATGTCGACGTACTGGACGGAAGGGGTGATCGAGTCGATCCCGGTCCGGCAGAGCATCGTCGACACACCCGAGTACCAGAGCGACGCCAACAAGGTCAGGGCCGCGAACGAGTGGCAACCGGTGGGCAAGACCCTCGCCGCCCGTGGGGAGGAGGTCTTCGCCGAGTTGAACGCCGTGGACGGCGGGCAGGACCTCATCACGTTCGCCCAGAGGGCGATCCAGGGACAGACAGATCCCCGGGCCAACCTCGAGGCCATGCAGGCGGCCATCGAATCGGTCGTGTGACGTCCGTCCGCGCAGGCGCCCGCACCCCAGGAAGGCCAACGCCATGACGACTCGACCGTCACCCGAACCCGCGCCGGCCGTGCGCAGCGCAGCCCGACGGGAACGCGACACCGGTAGCCTGAACCGCCGACCACGCTCGCGGGGACGGTCCACGATGGTGGCACTCGTGGCCCCGTCCGTGGTCCTGCTGCTGCTGCTGAACGGCTTTCCCCTGGTGTACGCCGCCGTGCAGTCCCTGCGGGACGGCAACCTCCTGCAGGCCGGTCCCTACGTCGGTCTGGACAACTTCGCGCGAGCGTTCCAGGATCCGGTTTTCTGGCGGGCCGCCCGGTTCACCCTGCTGTTCACAGCGGTCGGCGTCTTCGGCAGCTGGGCCATCGGCCTGGGCATCGCGCTCCTCCTGCGCGGCAGCGTCCCGGGCGCGAGGGTCTTCAAAGTGCTGTTGCTGCTCCCCTGGGTCGTCCCGGTCGTGGTCTCGTCCACCTCGTGGAACTGGCTGGTGGCGACCTCGTCCAGCCCCGTCCCGGTCCTGGCGTCCGCCCTGGGTTTCGAGAACGTGCTCTTCCTCGCCGACCCCACCATGGCCGCCATCACCGTCTGCGTGTTCAAGGTGTGGATCAGCTTCCCGTTCATGATGCTCATGTCGAGTGCCGCCCTCACGGGCGTGGACTCGACGGTGTACGAAGCCGCCCGTGTCGACGGGGCCTCCTCGATCCAGCAGTTCACGCGCATCACCCTCCCGTTGATCGCCCCGTCGACCTACATCAGCTGGATCCTGATGACGATCTTCTGCGTCAACGATTTCCCGACGATCTACCTGCTCACGGGAGGTGGACCCGTCGGGGAGACGACCTCGCTCGTGGTTCTCGCCTACCGCGTCGTGTTCCAGGACTTCCAGACCGGGTACGGGGTCGCGATCGCCTTCCTCATGACAGCGGTGCTGGTCGTCGCGTCGGTCTGGCTCTACCGCTCCATCCGCCGAGCAACCGTCTGACCGGGTGACTGCTCGCCCCGAGAGAGGACACCCATGTCCACCCGTGGAGAAACCCCAGGAACCACCGCGACACGCTCCCGCGACCCCGCGGCACCGGTGCGCCGGACGTCCACCGTCGACCGTGGGGACTGGCTGCGCTTCTCGGTCCTGGTCGTCGTCCTCGGCGTCGTCCTGGTGCCCGTCTTCGCCGTCTTCGTCCTCGCGCTGCAACCACCGTCGTCCGCCGTGGGCGCCGGGACGGGCCTGGAGTCGTTCCGCTTCGTCCTCACCCGCACCGACGCGCTCCAGTGGCTGGGGAACAGCCTCTGGGTCACGACGGTGACCGTGGTGGCCGCGGTCGTCGTCGCGGCCCCGGCGGGGTACGTCGTCTCCCGGGGCCGGAGCAAGCTGGTGTCGACGTACTCGCTGCTGCTCTTCGTCGTGCAGAGCCTGCCCGTCATCGTGGCGGTCATCCCGCTGTTCATCCTCTTCGCCGGCCTGGGGCTCGTCGACTCCCTCAACGGGCTGGTCATCATCTACGTCGGGGGCGCCCTGGCCGTGGCGGTGTGGATGATGGCTGCCTACTTCGACTCCATCCCGGTCCAGCTGGAAGAAGCAGCGTGGGTGGACGGCTGTTCGCTGTTCGGCAGCTTTCGCCGCATCGTGCTGCGGAACTCACTGCCGGGGATCCTGTCGACGGCCATCTTCAGCTTCCTCGTCGCCTGGAACGACTACCTCGTGGCCATCGTTTTCCTGCGCTCGAGCGACACGTACACCTTGCCCGTGGGGCTGCAGACGTTCTTCCAGCAGAACGCCACCGACTGGGGGCCGGTCATGGCGGTCTCGGTCATCATGATCCTGCCGCCCGTGCTCATCTTCGCCCTCCTGAACCGCTACTTCAGCATCGGGGGCATCGGTGGCTCCCTCGCGGGTCGATGACCGCCACCGCAGGCCGTCCGACCACGACGCGAGGGGGCACACCGTGACCAGCAACGCCCTGACCGGGGACAGCGGACCTGCCGGCGACGGGCCGGAGCGGGGAGAACGCGCCCTCGTGCTCGACGGCCCCGGTCACTGCGAGATCGCCGTCCGCCCGCGGTCACGCGCCGGGCCCGGGGAACTGCTGCTGGCACCCCTGGCCGTCGGGCTGTGCGCGACGGACGTCGAGCTGCTCGAAGGGACGATGGTGTACCTGCGCACCGGGAAGAGCCGGTTGCCCCTGGTTCCCGGCCACGAGTGGGTGGCCCGGGTCTTGGACGCCCCCGCGGACACCCGGGGTCCCTCTCCGGGGGACGTCGTGGTCGGCGAGTGCAGCATCGGGTGCGCGCGGTGCGCGGCCTGCGCGTCGGGCGCCTACCACCAGTGCGCCCGGAGGCGGGAGACCGGTGTCGTGGGCCTCGACGGCGCCCTCGCGGAGACCATGGTGTTCCCCGCCCGCAGCGCCCACGCGGTGCCGGCCGGCACCTCCGTCGAGGACGCCGTCTTCGCCGAGCCGACCGCCGTCGCGCTCAGGGCGGTCCTGCGGTCGTCGTGCCGCCCCGGGGGCAGCGCCCTCGTCGTCGGCGGTGGCACGGTGGGCTGGCTGGTCTCGGCCATCCTCATGGATCTCGTGCACGCCGACGTCGCCGCGTTGGAACCCGACGCCGACCGGATGGACCGGCTCCGTCGTCTGGGGGTGCGCGGGAGTTCCGACGGGGAACGCTTCGACGTGGTCGTCGAGGCCAGCGGCAACCCCGCCGGCCTCACCTCGGGGCTCGCGAGGCTGGCCCCGAGGGGACGCTGCGTGGTCATCGGGCTCAGCGGAGGTGAACCGACCCCCGTGGACGTCGACCGGCTCGTCGTGGACGACCAGGTGCTCCTCGGCTCCCTGGGCAGCCCAGGGGTCTGGCCGCAGGCCCTGGGACTGCTCGGACGGGGACGGGTCAGACCCTCGGCGCTCATCACCCACAGGTTCCCCCTCGGGCGCGCACCGGAGGCCCTGCAGCTGCTGCGTGCGCGCGCTCCGGGCCTCGGCAAGGTCGTGGTCGCACCGCAGGAGCCCGACCAGGGCTGACGTGCGACGGGATCGTGGTACGAGCCCGGAGCACGAGACGCACGTCCGCGCGGGGAACGTCCCCGCGCGGAGTTCGACGACGTCGACGAACGGATGGTGGGACATGCAGGGCAGGGACGTCCGAGGGTTCAACTACGACGGCTCCTGGGGAACCAGCGGCCTGGACCTGTGGCAGCACCACGACCACGGACGGATGGCGGTCGAGGTCGCCCGCGGGAAGGAGTACTTCCCGGGGTGGAACGTCGCGCGGTGGTGGCTGTCGCACGAGGCCTTCCAGCGGGACCCGGAGAGGTTCCTGGCGAACTTCGACGCCGGTCTCGGCCTGTTCGCCGAGCACGACATCCTCGTCGTCCCGGTGCTGTTCAACCGTTGGCGGGACGCGGTCTGCGACTTCGGCGGTGTGCCCCTCGACCACATCGTCCCCGACCTGAGCTCCTGGAGCCTGGGCGAGGACCTCTTCCGGGACGCCCGCGCGGGCGACGGGGCGGCCGAGGTCCAGGTCCTCTTCCGGCGCTACCTCGACGCCGTGGTCGGCGACCACACCCGCGACGAGCGGATCCACTCCTGGGACCTGTGCAACGAGCCGCTGATGGGTCCCTACGTGGAGGACCCCTCCAGCAACATCCGGTCGGCCGAACTGCGCTGGCTGACGTGGTGCTACGAGGTGTGCAAGGACATCGGTGCCCAGCAGCCGTTGACGATCGGGAACTACCCCAACACCACCGCGATCCGGCTCACGGAACCGATGAGCGACATCATCAGCTTCCACCCCTACTTCATGTGGAACGGCAGCGGGAACCAGCCGCACACGAAGACCGAAGAGGGGTTCGAGGCGTTCCTGGACGAGTGCGTGGCGATCGCCAGGGACGCCGGCAAGGACCTGGTGGGCAACGAGACGGTGTGGGGGGCGCGGGACGACGCGAAGCACGTGGACGTCATGCGGTACACCCTCGGTCAGCTGGTCGCGCGCGACATCGGGTTCACCGTGCACGCGCTGCACCACAGCCTCGTGGCCGACCTCCACCGCGACGAGTACGGCCCTGTCGGCCGGCCCGAGTGGCTGCACTTCATCGAGGCCGACGGTTCCCTGCGAGCGGGGCACGAGGCCTTCAACGAGTTCGCACCACCCCGCTGAGGACCTCCGAGCCCATCGAGCTCTCCCGGAACCCACCACTGCTGCGAAGCGGAGCCGATCATGATCGTCCTGAGGAACAACCCCCCGGTCCCCGGGCAGTCCCGCCTGCACCGGAGGTCGTGGTCCGGTCCGAGGGGGGGAGAGTCGGCGTGAAGCGCGTGGTGGTCACCGACCAGGCCTTCGGCGGGGTGGACCGGGAACGTGCGACGGTCACCGGGCTCGGGGCCGATTTCGCCGAGCACGACTGCAGGGACGAGCAGCAGACCCTGGCGGCCGTGCGAGGTGCCGACGTGGCGCTGGTGAACCTCGCCCCCGTCACGGGCCGGGTCCTGGCCGTCATGGCCCCGGGAGCCACGGTCGTGCGGTACGGGATCGGCTACGACAACGTCGACGTCGAGGCCGCCCGGCACCTGGGGGTGGCCGTCGCCAACGTGCCGGACTACGGCGGCGACACCGTCGCCGACCACGCCGTCGCCTCCCTGCTGTGCCTGCTGCGGCGCCTGCCGGCGTTCGACCGCACCGTCCGCGACCGGGGCTGGTGTCGCGCCACCGAGATCGGGCCCCTCCAGCGGTTCGCCGACACGACCGTCGGCCTGATCGGCATCGGCGGCGTGGGCCGGGTCGTGGCCGCCCGGTTGAGCGCGCTCGGCCTGCAGGTCCTCGCCCACGACCCCTACGCCGGGGACCCGGATGGGGACGGCCCGCAGCTGGTGGCGCTGCCCGAGCTGCTCGCACGCGCCGACGCCATCTCGCTGCACTGCCCCTCGACGCCGGCCACCGAGAGGCTGATCGGGCCGGACGCCTTCGCCGTGATGCGCCCGGGGACGGTGCTGGTGAACACCTCGCGCGGCGCGCTGGTGGACACGGGGGCACTGGTGGACGCCATCGCGTCCGGCACGATCGCCGCGGCCGCGCTCGACGTCTTCGACACCGAACCCCTGCCCCCGGACAGCGTCCTGCGCGACCGTCCGGAGATCCTCCTGACACCTCACGCGGCCTTCTACTCGCTGGGCTCCCTCGCCGCGCTGCAGCGTCTGGCGGCCGACGAGGTGGCTCGAGCCCTGCAGGGCCGACCGCTGCGGTGCCGGGTGGCGTGACCCGGCCGCCGCTCCCGGGCTGGCCTCAGCCGAGCTGGAAGTCCGGCGTCACCCCGGCCCGCTCGAACCCCAGCAGGGCGGCCCCGACGCGCCCGGCCTGGGCCCCCCAGCGGGCCGTCCGCAGCGGGGGCGGCGACCGCCAGGTCAGCAGGGAGGCCAGCTCGGCGCCCAGGGGGTCCAGCAGGACCGCGCCCGCGCCGGACACCCCGCCGCCGAGGACGATCTCGGCCGGGTCCAGCAGCATCGTCAGCCCCTGCAGACCCAGCGCCAGGGCGCGCACCGCGTCCGCCCAGACCTCGTCGGCGCGCGGGTCCCAGCCGAGGAGGGCCACCACCTCCGCGGTCGAGGCCGCCTCACCACCGCGCGCGCGGAAGCGCCGCACGACCGCCCCGCCGGCCGCGTACGCCTCGACGCACCCGTGCTGCCCGCACGGGCAGACCTCCCCGCCGGGGTGGACGACGACGTGCCCGAACTCCCCCGCCGCCCCCGAGACGCCGCTGACGGCGGTCCCCTCCACGACGAGGGCGGCCGCGATCCCCGTCCCGATGGGCACGAAGACGAAGCTGCCGTGCGTGCCCGAGGCCAGCTGCTCGGCCCGGCCCGCCGCCCGCGCGTCGTGGCCCACCCCGACGGGCAGGCCCGTCGCGTCCTCCAGCAGCGCCCGCAGGCCGACGTCGCGCCAGCCGAGGTTCGAGGCGTAGACGACGGTGCCGGTCGCCTCGTCGACGATTCCGGGGGTGCCGACGCCGACGGCCACGGGCTCCTCGGCACCGGCCAGCGCCGTCAGGTCGGCGACGAGGGCCAGCAGGTTGTCGGCCGGGCCGCGTCCGTCGAGGCGGGTGGGCCGGTCGCGGCGGGCGAGGGTGCGTCCGCGGTCGTCGACGACGGCCCCCTTCAACCCGGTTCCGCCGACGTCCACGGCCAGCACGACGCTCATGGGGCGACCCTCCCACGCGCCCCGGTCCACGCTGCGCCGTCCGGGTGACGACCTCCCCAGGACCCGGCGCCGGTTGCCGAAGGACACGAGGTGACGAACGGTGCGACGATCCACGAGGTCCTGCGCGAGCGGGCCGTCCACAGCGTCTTCCAGCCGATCGTGGACCTCGACACCGGTGCCGTCGTCGCCTACGAGGCGCTCGCGCGCGGCCCGGTCGGCCCGCTGCAGCGCCCCGACCAGCTGTTCGCCGCGGCCCGCGCCGAGGACGTGCTGTCCGAGCTCGACCACGCCTGCCGCGCCGCCGCCCTGCGCGGCGCGCTGGAGCACGGCGTGGTCGCACCGCTGACGCTCTTCGTCAACGTCGAACCGGAGATCCTCGACGCGGCGCCGCTGACCGAGCTCATGGCCCTGGCCGACGGCGCCCCGACCGGGCTGCGCGTCGTCGTGGAGATCACCGAGCGCGCCCTCGCGGCCCGGCCCGCCGAGCTGCTGCGGACCGTGACCCGCGTGCGCGAGCTCGGCTGGGCCATCGCCCTGGACGACGTCGGCGCGGACGCGATGTCCCTGGCGTTCATGCCGCTGCTGCGCCCGGACGTCGTCAAGCTCGACCTGCGCCTGGTGCAGGACCGGCCCGGCCCGGCCGTCGCGCAGATCATGAACGCCGTCAACGCGTACGCGCAGGAGTCCGGGGCGCTGGTCCTGGCCGAGGGCATCGAGGACGAGCGGCACCTGCTGACCGCCCGGGCGCTGGGCGCCCAGCTGGGTCAGGGCTGGTTGTTCGGCCGGCCCGCGGCTCCGCCGTCGCCGGCGCCCGCCGTCGCCGAGCTCGTCCTGCCGGCGCCGGTGGCGGTCGCGGGCACCGAACCGTCCTCGCCGTTCGCGCTGCTGCCCGCCGGGACCCCGCTGCGCCGCGCCCCCAAGGCGCTGCTCATCGAGCTCAGCAAGCAGCTCGAGCGCGAGGCGATGCGCCTGGGCGAGACGTGCGTCGTCGCCTCGACGTTCCAGTACGCCCGGCACTTCACCCCGGCCACCCGCAGCCGGTACCGCGACCTCGCCGACCGCGTGGGTTTCGTCTGCGCTCTCGGTGAGGACCTGCCGGAGACGCCCCTGCCCGGTGTCCGCGGGGCCTCCCTGAGCCCGCAGGACCCGGTGCGCGGGGAGTGGGACGTCGTCGTGCTGGCCCCGCACTTCGCCGCGGCCCTGCTGGCCCGCGACCTCGGCGACGACGCTCCCGAGCGGGAGCGGACGTTCGAGTACGCGCTGACCTACGAGCGCGCCACCGTGGCGGCGGCCGCGCAGTCGCTGCTGTCCCGGGTCGCCCCGCGCACCGCCGCCGCGACGGAGGTCCCCGCCGCGGCCCCGCGCGACGCGGTCCCCCCGCGCACCGCCGCGCGCCCCACCGGGGCCGTCGCCGCGGGCACCGCGGAGGCGTTGCTGCAGCGCGCCCTCGGCGCGACGAGCAGCGGCATCTCGATCGCCGACATGCTGCGCCCGGACCACCCGCTGGTCTACGTGAACTCCGCGTTCGAGGAACTGTCCGGGTTCCGGTCCGAGGACGTCCTGGGCCGCAACTGCCGTCTGCTGCAGGGGCCGGACACCGACCGGGGCACGCTGAACGAGATCCGGTCGGCCCTGCAGTCCGGCCAGGAGTGGCGCGGGGTGCTGCTGAACCACCGCGGCCCGCAGCGCGAACCGTGGTGGAACGAGGTCTACCTCGCACCCGTGGCCGACGCGACCGGCCGCGTCGTGCAGTACATCGGCGTCCAGAACGACGTGACCGCCCGCGTCCGGGCCCAGCAGGAGCTGGAGGTCGAACGCGAGCGGTCCCGCGAGCACCTGCGGCGCATCGAGGAGTTCGCCTACACCGACCCGCTGACCGGGCTGGCGAACCGGCGGCGCGTCGAACCCCTCGTCGAGGAGGCGCTGCGCCGCACCGACGCGCGCACCGCGCTGCTGTTCTGCGACCTCGACGACTTCAAGGTCGTCAACGACGAACTCGGCCACGCGGCCGGGGACGACCTGCTGGTGGAGGTGGCGCGGCGGCTGCGCGAGGCCACCCCGGCCGGGGCGGTCCTGGCGCGCCTGGGTGGCGACGAGTTCATCGTCGCGCTCACCGGCCTGGCCCCCGACGACGCCGAGGACGTCGCCGCCCGCGCGGTGGCCGGCGTGGCCGCCCGCGTCGCCGATCCCGTGGACCTGCACGGGGTCCAGCTGTCCCTGGGCATCAGCACCGGTGTCGCGGTGTCCGGCCGGCACGGCACGACGTTCGAGGACCTGCTGCGGAACGCCGACCACGCGATGTACCGGGTCAAGCGCGGGCGGGTCACCGTCTGAGGACCCCGCCCTCCCGCGTCACGACGTCGAGCACCGCGTCCAGCGTCGCGACCGCCTCGGCCGGGTCGATCCGCGCGAGCACGAACGCGCTGACGACGGCCGACGTGCACAGCGTCGCCACCTGCTCCGGCGCCGCGACCCCCGCCGCGAGCGCCCCCCGCCGGAAGGCGGCGTGCAGCTCGGCGCGGTAGTCGTGCACGACCTGGGCCACCGCCTCGTCCCGGCCGACGGGGGCGGTGGCGGAGTTCACCAGGAGGCAACCGGTCTGCAGCGCGGCGGGCCGGCCGTCGGCGAGGGCGGCGCGCAGCCCGCCGAGGTACGTCGTCACGAGGGCCTCGGGGGCGACGTCGGGCCCCTGGAGGGGACGCAGCCGCGGGCGGACGACGTCCTCGAGGTAGCTGTCGACGGCCGCGTCGAACACCCCCCGCTTGCTGCCGAAGGCGTGGTAGAGGCTCGACCGCTTGATCCCGGTGACCTCCTCGAGGTCGGGCACGGAGACGTCCTCGTACCCGCGCTGCCAGAAGAGGGTGCGCGCCGCCCGGACGACGGTGGCGGTGTCGAAGGTCTGCGACCGGCCCATGGACGAGAGTATAGTGGAACGGTCATCACACAACGGGCCGTCCGGCGGGGGACCCCGGCCGCAGGGGCCGGGCGTCCGCGCTCAGCGCCCCGCGACCGGCGATCGTCCCGGCCCGTGGCGAAGCACTCCGACGACACCCCGCAGAACCGAGAGGAATCCCCCGTGCCCACCAGCACCCAGGTCCAGCTCGCCTCCCGCCCGACGGGCTGGCCGACCCCGGAGAACTTCCGCACCGCGCAGGTCGACCTGCCCGACCTCGCCGACGGCGAGGTGCGCGTGCAGAACGAGTTCGTCTCCGTGGACCCGTACATGCGTGGCCGCATGAACGACGCCAAGAGCTACGTCCCGCCGTACGCGCTGGGCGAGACCATGACCGGCGGCGCCGTCGGCCGCGTCGTCGCCTCCGGCACCGCCGACCTGCCCGAGGGGACCCTCGTCGTGCACAACCTCGGCTGGCGCGACGTCGCCCAGGGCCCGGCTGCGGAGTTCCGCGCCGTCCCCGAGGTCCCCGGCGCCCCGAACTCGGTGCACCTGGGCATCCTCGGCATGACGGGCCTGACCGCCTACGCCGGTCTCGTCGACGTCGCCCACCTGCAGGAGGGTGACACCGTCTTCGTCTCCGGCGCAGCCGGTGCCGTCGGCACCGCGGTCGGGCAGATCGCCCGCCTCCTCGGTGCGGGCCGCGTCGTCGGCTCGGCGGGTTCGGCCGAGAAGGTCGAGCTGCTCACGTCGAAGTACGGTTACGACGCGGCCGTGAACTACAAGGACGCCCCGATCCGCGAGCAGCTCCCGACCGTCGTCCCGGGCGGTGTCGACGTGTTCTTCGACAACGTCGGCGGCGACCACCTGGCCGCGGCGATCGACACCTTCAACCCGCACGGCCGCGCCGCGCTGTGCGGGGCGATCTCGGCCTACAACAGCACCGAGCGCGCCGCCGGCCCGGAGAACCTGTTCCAGCTCGTCGCCAAGAAGCTGACGCTGCGCGGGTTCATCGTCGGCGACCACGCCCACCTGGCGGGTGAGTTCCGCGAGCGCGTGACCGGCTGGTTCGCCGAGGGCGAGATCGTCTTCGACGAGACCGTCGTCGACGGGATCGAGAACTCCGTGGAGGCGTTCCTGTCGATGATGCGCGGCGCGAACACCGGCAAGATGGTCGTCCGCGTCTGAAGCGCACCACCGCGCGACGGCGCCGCCCCGTGAGCAGCCGGACTGCTCACGGGGCAGGTCCCGGGCGACGTTCCGGGGGCTCCCGTGAGACGATTCGACCGACCGTGCCCCGCGGGCACCGAGCACTCGGTGTGGTGTGCTCGCGACGCACTGCCAGCAGGAACGCGATCAGGACCGGGAGATCGGGATGGACGGTGCGCGGTCGGTCTGGGAGGACCTGGCGGACTTCGCCGTCCGGTTGAGCGGCGCCGCCACCGTCGAGGACGTCCTGCGCGCCCTCACCGACCACGGGCTGCGGATCCTCGGCTCCGCCGGGTGCGGTCTGGTGACCCGCGCCGAGGACGGCGGCTGGGAACTGGTGCTGGCCACCTCCTTCGGGGACGAGTTGCGCTCCCGGTTCGCCTACGAAGCCCACGACAGCCCCCTGCCGGCCTGCCGAGCCGCGCGCGAGGGACGCACCTTCCTCGTCCCGGACCGGCCCGCGGCCCGCGCCGTCCACCCGCGGATGGCCGACGTCGTCGACGTCACCGGCCGCGCCCGGTGGGCCCTGCTGCCCCTGACCGCGGGGGAGGAGACCTACGGCTCGCTGGCCGTGTCGTGGGAGGCGCCCGCCCCGTTCGGGCCGGACGAGGAGACCCTGCTCGGGGTGTTCGCGGCGCACTGCGCGCCCTCGCTGCACCGGGTGCTGTCCCAGGACCGCCAGGACCGGGCGACCGCGCTGGTCGTGGGCCTCGCCCGGGAGCTGCAGCGCGGGGTGGTGTCCCGCCTGCCCGCCGTGGCCGGTCTCGACCTCGGGGTCAGCTACCGGCCCGTGCGGGCCGGCGCCTCCATCGGCGGCGACTGGTACGACGTCCTGACCCGGGCGCGCGGGGACCTGCTGCTCGCCATCGGTGACGTCGCGGGCCACGACGCGCGGGCCGCGGCCGCCATGACCCGGTTGCGCACCATGCTGCGCGGGCTGGCGTGGGACAGCGACGACGGCCCGGCACGGCTGCTGGACCGGCTGGACGCCGTGGCCACGGCGCTGGAGCCCGGCACCCTGGCCACCGCCGTGCTCGCGACCGCGCGCGTCGAGGCGGACGGGGCGCTGGAGGTGCGGTGGGCCAACGCCGGTCACCCGCCCCCGCTCGTGCGCCACCCCGGGGGCCGCCTCGAGGTGCTGCGCGACGGCGCCGGGGACGACCTCCTGCTCGGGGTGGACGCCTCCCAGGCACGCACCGAGCACCGCCGCGTGCTGCCGCCCGGCAGCCTGCTCGCCCTCGTGACCGACGGGGTGGTCGAGGACCGCGAGAGGGACCTGGAGCAGGCGCTGGTCACCTTCGGGCGCGCGCTCGAGGACCCCCACCGCACCGGCGTGCAGGACCTCTGCGACCGGCTGGCCGAGGTGCGTGCGGAGCCCGGCCGCGGGGACGTCCTCGACGACGACCGCACGATCCTGCTGGTCGGCGTCGGTCACCGCACCACCGCGGCCGGGGCCGCCCACCCGCCCCTCCCCGCCCGGGCCGAGGCGGTGGCCAGCTCGCGCGTCGTCCTGCTCCCCTGCGCCCCGGAGTCCTCGGGGGCCGCCCGCCGCGCCGTGCGCCGTCTCGCCCTGGACGACGGCTGGGACGAGGACACCGTGGAGGTCGCCGCGCTGCTCGTCAGCGAACTGGTCACCAACGCGGTCCTGCACGGGCGCAGCGACGTCGGGCTGCAGGTCGCGAGCTCGGCCGACCGGCTCCTCGTGGAGGTCTCCGACGACAACGACCGGGTGCCCGAGGTGCTGCCGGCCGACCCCGACGCCCTCTCGGGCCGGGGCCTGCAGCTCGTCGACCTCGCCGCCTCCGCCTGGGGGTGCCGCCCGGGCGAGGGGCCGGAGGGGACGGGGAAGGTCGTGTGGTTCACGCTGGACCGTGCGGCCCCGCGCCCCTGACCGATGGCTGCAGACGGTCAAGCACCGGGGCGCGCACGCCGATGGTCTGGCGTGGACGTGCTCTCCCGCGGGGTTCCCGAGGTGGCGACACCACGGCTCATGGCGTACACCACGGGGGCGTTCTACGTCGCCGGCGGGACGGCGGGGATCCTCACGACGACGGGTGCCTGGGCGGACCCGGACCCGCGCACGGTGGGCCTGCTCGCCGTGGCCGGTCTCGCCGTGGTGCTCGGCGCCGCCCTGCTGCGGTGGGGCAGGGCCCTGCCGCGCGAGGCGTTCCACCTGGTCGTCGGCCAGGGGACGTGCTTCGTGGCGGCCGCCACCCTCCTGAGCCGCGACGACGTGACCGCTCTGGGCGTGGCCTGCGTCTTCGTCTTCTGCGCCGTGGACAACCTCTACTTCTTCGCGCGCCGGGCCGCCCTGGTGCACACCGGGCTGCTGCTCGCCGCGGTCGCGGGCAGCCTGCTGTGGCGGCAGGTCGACCCCGGCGTGGTGGGGGCCGTCATGACGGTCCAGGTCGCGGTCGTCGTCGTCATCGGCCGGCTCGTCCAGCGCGCCGCCCACGGCTCGCGCGACGGCCTCACCGACCTGCTGAACCGCCGCGGTTTCGACGAACGGCTCGAGGAGAGCGTCGGCACCGCGCGCCGGACGGGGGCGCCGCTGTCGGTCGTCCTCGTCGACGTCGACCACTTCAAGCAGGTCAACGACCTCGGCGGCCACGCGGCCGGTGACGAGCTGCTGGTCGCCCTCGCCGAGCGGCTGTCCCGGCGCCTGCACGCCCTGGCCCCGACCGCCGGGTTCGCCCGGCACGGCGGTGACGAGTTCGCCGTGGTGCTGCCGGGCACCGACCTCGCCGGGGCGGAGGAGGTCGCGCAGGCGCTGCGCGCCGAGGCCGCCCCTACCGGGCTGTCGGTCGGCGTCGCGCAGCTGCGGGCCGAGGAGGACCCCGGGACGTTGCTGCGGCGCTCCGACACCGCGCTGTACGAGGCGAAGGCCGCCGGCCGGGGGCGGGTCGCCGTCGCCGGCGGGGCGGACGAGGGCCTGCTGGACGACCTGCGCACGGCGCTGGCCGAGGACGGCCTCGACGTCGTCCTGCAACCGGTCGTGGTCCCCGGCGCGGGCCCGGACGCGACGCGCCTGGTGGGCGTGGAGGCCCTGGCCCGCTGGACGCACCCCGTCCACGGTCCGGTCTCCCCCGCCGTGTTCGTCCCGCTGGCCGAGGCCAACGACCTCATCACCGACCTGGACCGGGCCGTCACCCGCCGGGCGTGCGCGGACGCGGTCGTGCTGCGGGAGGCGACCGGGCAGGACTTCTTCCTCACCACCAACGCCTCCGGGCGCCACCTCGTCGACCCCGACTTCGTGCAGGACCTGCTGGGCACCGCCACCGCCACGGGCTGGCCGTTGTCCGCGCTCGTCGTGGAGGTCACCGAGAGCACCGTGGAATCGGCCTCGGACGCGACGCGCGACACCCTGGAGGAGCTGCGGGCCGTCGGCGTGCGGGTCGCGATCGACGACTTCGGGACGGGCTACTCCGCGCTCAGCCAGCTCGACACGATGCCGGCCGACTTCCTCAAGCTCGACGCCCACTTCACCGCGCAGCTCACCGTCAGCGACCGTCGGCGCGCGCTGCTGGCGGGCCTGCTGCGGATGTCCGGCGACCTCGGCCTCGTCGTCATCGCCGAGGGCGTCGAGACCGGTGAGCAGGAACGCGAACTCGTCGCGCTGGGGTGCCCGCTGGCCCAGGGGTACTGGTACCAGCGCCCGCAGCCGGTCGCCGCCCTGGTGCGGGCCCTGACCCCCGGCGACCCGGTGGTCCTGGGGACCTGAGGGGCGTTATGCGGGTTGAGGTGCCCAGGTCTTGACGCCCGTGGGGCCTCTGCGGCAGGCAAGTGGTTCTCGAAGCCCCTCCTCCCACCGCAGAGGCACCCACGATGCTGCCCACCGAAGACCTCCTCGTCCACACCTACGTCCTCATCGACGACGCCCTCATCACCGGCGCCGTGCACATCCCGGCCCGCCCCGGACCGCCCCCGACCTGCAGCGATGCTGAGATCCTCACCATCTCCGTGGTCCGGCACCTGCTGCACCGGCGCAGCGAGGCCGCCTTCCGCGCCGAGCTGATCCACGACCACCCCGGCCTGTTCCCCCACCTGCCGGGGCAGTCGCAGCTGAACCGGCGCACCCGCTGGCTGTGGGGGGCTTTCGAGCAGCTGCGCGCCCTGCTGGCCGCGACCTTGCCCACCGATGACGCCGCCTGCCATCGAGACCAGGTCGACACCAGCGCCTTGCCGGTCAAGCACCCCTCCCGGGTCCGCGGCCCCGACAGCTGGGTCGGGCCAGCGGGCTTGTGCGCCCGGTTCGGGCGTGATGGGGCCCACGGGGAGTGGTTCTACGGTTTCCGGTTAGCGGTGCTGACCGATCTGGGCTCACGCCTGGTGCGGGCTTGGAGCATCGTGCCGGCGGCCGTCAACGAACGTCAGGTCGCCCTCGACCTGCTCGCTGACGGGCCGGCTCGGCGGTATCTGCTGTGCGATAAGGGGTTTGCGGGTCGAGCGTTCGCTGCTGATCTGGCTTCGGTGGGCACCGTGGTGATCGTCCCGCCGGGCAAGACTGCCCGCCGGTCGATGCCGTCGGGTCTGTTGAAGGTCATCGCGCAGTGGCGTAACCGGGTGGAGACGACCTTCGGGGAGATCACGCAGGTGATGGACTTGGCCCGTCACGGGGCGCACACCTTCTGGGGGCTGTTGGCCCGGACTGCGGCCACGATCGCAGCGCACACGCTGCTGCGGGTTCAGCTCACCACGTGAGCTGAACCCGCATAACGCGCCTGAGGGGCGCGGCGCCCCGCCCCCGGGTCAGGCCGCCCGCGGCGCGTGGTCGGCGGGCACCACCTCGGCGGGGACCGGCGGGGGCGGCGGGGTCCCGTCGCCGAACGGCCGGCCGCCGAGCTCCTCGCGCCCGTGCGGTTCCAGCCAGCCGGACAGGTCCGGGCCGGCGGGCACGATGCCGGTGGGGTTGATGTCGCGGTGCACGACGTAGTAGTGCGCCTTGATGTGCTCGACGTCGATCGTGTCCCCGAACCCCGGGGTTTGGTACAGGTCGCGGAAGTAGGCCGACAGCACCGGCATCTCCGCCAGCTCCTGGCGGTTGCACTTGAAGTGCCCGTGGTAGACGGGGTCGAACCGCGCCAGGGTGGTGAACAACCGGACGTCGGCCTCGGTGATGGTGTCCCCCACCAGGTAGCGCTGGGTGGACAACCGCTCCGACAGCGCGTCGAGGCGGCCGAACAACCGGTCGAACGCCTTCTCGTACGCGTCCTGCGTCCCGGCGAAACCCGCGCGGTAGACGCCGTTGTTGACGTCCCGGAACACGTCGCGGTTCACCGCGTCGATCTCCTCGCGCAGGTGCTCGGGGTACAGCTGCGGAGCCCCCTCGCGGTGGAACGCCGTCCACTCCAGCGACAGGTCGATCGTCATCTGCGCGAAGTCGTTGGTGACGACCCGACCCGTCGGGACGTCGACGATCGCGGGGACGGTGATGCCGCGGTCGTAGTCGGGGACGCGAGCGAAGAAGGCCTCCTGCAACCGCTCGATGCCGAGCACCGGGTCCCGGCCGTCGGGGTCGAGGTCGAACGTCCAGGACCGCTCGTCGTGGGTCGGACCGCAGATCCCCATCGACAGCGCGTCCTCGAGGCCGAGCAGGCGGCGCACGACGATCGCCCGGTTCGCCCAGGGGCAGGCGCGGCTCACGACCAGGCGGTACCGGCCCGCCTCGACGGGGTAGCCGTCCCGGCCGTCGGCGGTGATGCGGGTCTCCAGGTAGCGCTGGTCCCGGCGGAAGTCCCCCGTCGGGTTGACGTACCCCTTGCCGCCTCCGCTGCCTCCCGTGCTGGACACCCCTGCTCCCCCCCGCGGCCGGACGGGCGCCGACCTGCTGATTTCACACTCAATCAGGCGCGGCGGAGGACCGCACCTCCGCCGGGCGGCCGGGGCCGCTACTCCGTCGCGTCGTCCTCGAGGAGTTCCACCGCCGCGTGGGCGCGGTTGAAGAAGTCCACCGAGACGATCACCGCGGCCTCCTCACCTCCCCGCGTCACCACGAGGGGTTTGCGCAGGACACCGTCGACGACGGCGGTCAGGTCGACGTCGGTCTCGTCGGCGTGGGGGTAGATGGCCGAGGCCGGGTCCTCCTGGGCGTCGCGCCGGAACTCGGCGACGCGCTCGCGGGCCTCGGCGTACTCGGCGGCGATGTCGGCCGCGGTGGCGTCCTCGGTCGTGGGTCCGCTCACCGGCCCACCCCCACGTGCGGGGCGGTCGACGGGACGGTGCCCTCCGGAGCCGGGGGCTCGCAGGACAAGCGGCGTTCGGCGTCCATGGGCCAACGCTAGTCCAGCACGCCGCCCGGTGCACCACCGCGGTGGGGCGTCAGGGGGCGGACCCGCCGTAGATCGTCCGCAACCACACCGTCAGCAGCACCTCGACCGCGTCGTCGGCCGCGATCCCGGGCCGCTGCCCGGCGAAGGCCGAGTGCAGGACGCGCTCGTTCATCCAGTTCAGCGCCACGGCCAGGTCCCGGGCCGGTGGTCCGTCGGGGGCGCTGCCGCGGGCGCGCTCGGCCTCGATCTCGGCGGCGGTCTCGGAGACGAACCGCTCCATGACCCCGTTCCACACCTCGCGCACGGCGGCGCTGGTCGCACCGGCCTCGGCGGCGGCGAGCGTCACGGCCAGGTGCGAGCGGAAGGGTTGCGCGATGGCGCCGATGACCTGGCGCCAGCGGTCCTCGGCACCGGCCGGGGAGGCGTGCACGGCCTCGTCGCGCCGGGTGCGGGCCTCGGCGACGACGCGGTCCAGCAGGGCGAGCAGGACCGCCTCCTTGGACGGGAAGTAGAAGTAGAACGCGGGGCGGGACAGGCCGGCGCCGCGGGCGAGGTCGTCGACGGAGGTGTCGGCGTAGGACCGCTCGCCCAGCAGGCGCTCGGCGGTGTCGAGGATCGCGCGCTCGCGGTCGTCCCCGCGGGGACGGGACGCGCGGCGCCCCCGGGCGGCGGCGGTCGACTCGCTCACCGGGTCGACTGTAGTGCGGGGACGCGTCTCTCGACACCCTGTTGACAGAGTCGACACCGCGTTGAACAGTGGTCGTCGTGGACAGCGACACGACGACCGAGCACCTCGACGTCCTCGTGGTGGGAGCCGGCCTGTCCGGCGTCGGCGCCGCGTGCCAGCTCGTGCGGCGCCGGCCCGGGACGACGTTCGCCGTCCTGGAGGCCCGCGGCGCCACCGGCGGCACGTGGGACCTGTTCCGCTACCCCGGCGTCCGCTCGGACTCGGACATGTTCACCCTGGGCTACTCGTTCCGGCCCTGGCGCGGCGGCGAGGCCATCGCCGACGGCGCCTCGATCCGGCGGTACGTGCGGGACACCGCGCGCGAGTTCGGCGTGGACGAGCGCACCCGGTTCCACCACCGCGTCGTCTCCGCGCGGTTCTCGACCGCGACGGCCCGCTGGACGGTCGTCGTCGAGCGCCCCGCCGCGGGCGGCGGCACCGAACGGGCCACCCTCACCTGCGGGTTCCTCCTGAGCTGCACCGGGTACTACCGCTACGACCGCGGTTTCACCCCCGAGTTCGCCGGGGTCGGGGAGTTCACCGCCGCCGGGGGCCGCGTCGTCCACCCGCAGCACTGGCCCGCCGACCTCGACACGAGCGGGCAGCGGGTCGTCGTCATCGGCAGCGGCGCCACCGCCGTCACCCTCGTCCCGAACCTCGCCCGCGACGCCGCCCACGTGACGATGCTGCAGCGCTCCCCCACCTGGGTGCTGGGCCTGTCCTCCCGCGACCACCTCGCGGACCGGTTGCGCGGGAAGGTCCCCGAGAGGATCGCCTACCCGCTCGTGCGGGCCAAGCACGTCGCCCTGGCCACCGCCAGCTACCAGTTCAGCCGGCGCCGCCCGCGGGCCGCCCGCGCCTGGTTGCGCGGGAAGGTGGCCGAGAAGCTGCCGGCGGACTTCGACGTCGACCGCCACTTCACCCCGCGCTACGACCCGTGGGACCAGCGCGTCTGCTTCGTCCCCGACGGCGACCTGTTCCGCGCGCTGCGCTCGGGGACGGCCTCGGTGGTCACCGACGGGATCGACACGTTCACCCCCCGCGGGATCCGGCTGACGTCCGGCGCGGAACTGGACGCCGACGTCGTCGTCACCGCCACCGGTCTGGACCTGCTGTTCCTCGGCGGGATGGACCTCGCGGTCGACGGGGAGCGGATCGACCCCGCGCAGTCGGTGGTGTACCGGGGGATGATGCTGTCCCGGGTGCCGAACTTCGCCTTCGCCCTCGGGTACACGAACGCGTCGTGGACGCTGAAGGTCGACCTCGTGACCGAGCACGTGTGCCGGTTGCTGGACCTCATGGACCGCCGCGGCCACCGCGTCGTGCGACCGGGCACCCCCACCGACCCCGCCCGCCGCCCGCTCATCGACCTCGACTCCGGGTACGTCCGACGGGCCGCGGGGCGCCTCCCGCAGCAGGGCGCCGCGAGCCCGTGGCGGTTGCGGCAGAACTACCCGGCCGACCGGTGGACGCTGAAGCACCGCCGCGTCGACGACCGCGCCCTGGAGTTCTCGTGACCCTCACCGCACCGCGGACCACCCTGCTGGGCAACGGGATGCGCGTCCGGTACCGCACCCGTGGCGAGGGCGACCCGGTCCTGCTCCTGCACGGGATCGGCTGCAGCCTGGAGGACTTCGACGAGCAGGTGGAACTGCTGTCCGGGCGGTACCGCTGCTGGGCCGTCGACCTCGCCGGGTTCGGCGGCAGCGACCCGATGCCGGTCCCGGCCACCGTCGCGCGGCTGGGCGCCTTCGTCGCGGCCTTCGCCGACGCGGTGGGGATCACCGAACCCGCGCACGTCGTCGGGAACTCCCTCGGCGGGGCCGTCGCCCTGCGGTTCGCGGTCGACCACCCCGGGCGCGTGCGCAGCCTCACCCTCGCCGACCCGGCGGGTTTCGGCCGCGACGTGACCGTGGCGCTGCGCGCGATCACCGTGCCGCTGCTGTCCCGGCGCCTGCTGGAACCCGGCACGGAGGCCTCCCGGCGCACGCTGCGGGCCGTGTTCCACGACGCCGGCCTCGTCACCGCCGAACGGGTCGCGCGGGCCGAGGCGCTGAGCCGGCGCCCGCACGGTGCCCGCGTCATGCGCCAGACCGCCCGCTCGCTCGGGACCCCGCTCGGGGTGCGGCGGCGCTGGCGGCGCGACCTGCTGCGCGCAGCCCGCGCCACCCCCGTCCCCACCCTCGTCGTGTGGGGTGCGCAGGACCGGATCCTGCCCGCCACCCACCTCGACGCCGCCCGCCGGGAACTCCCGCACGCGCGGACCCACCTGTTCCCCGCCACCGGCCACATGCCGCAGATCGAGCGGCCCGCCGAGTTCGCGGAGCTGCTCCAGGAGTTCTGGACCACCGTTGGAGGAAACCCGTGACCACTGTGCCCACGACGATGCGCGCCCAGCGCCTGCACGTCCCGACGAGGACGATGACGGTCGAGGAGGTCCCCGTCCCCCGGCCGGGCCCGGGTGAGGTCCTCATCGACGTCGCCTACTGCGGGATCTGCCACTCCGACCTCGGCCTGCTCGACGGCAGCTTCACCGACCCCCGCGGCCCGGAGACCATCACCCAGGGGCACGAGGCGTCCGGGACGATCGCCGCGCTCGGTGCGGGCGTCACCGGCTGGGCCGTCGGGGACCGCGTCGTCCCGGCCGCCGGGCGCCCCTGCCTGCGGTGCGAACGCTGCCGCCGCGGTGACCTCGTGCACTGCGACGACGTGATGCTCATGGCCTTCGCCTACGACGGCGCGTGGGCGGAGTACACGATCGCCCAGGCCGGCGGGCTGACCCGCGTGCCCGACGGGGTCCCGCTGGACCAGGCCGCCCTGCTCGCCGACGCCGTCTCCACCCCCTTCGGCGCCGTCGTCCACACCGCGGCCGTCCGCCCCGGTGAGGCCGTGGGCGTCTGGGGCGTCGGCGGGGTCGGGACGCACCTCGTGCAGCTGGCCCGGCTCGTCGGCGCGGTGCCGGTCATCGCCGTCGACCTCGACCCCGCGGTGCGCGAGCGCGCCCTCGCCGTCGGCGCCGACCTCGCCCTCGACCCGGCCGACCCCGAGCTGCGCGAGAAGATCACCGCGGCCACCGAGGGGCACCTCCTCGACGTCGCGTTCGACGCCGTCGGGCTGAAGGCCACGTTCGAGCAGGGGCTGGCGATGCTCGCCCCGCGCGGTCGCGTCGTCGGCGTCGGGCTGTCCGGGCAGGAGATCTCGCTCGGCACGTCGCTGGCGTTCAACCTGTCCCGCAAGCAGGCCCTGGGCCACCTCGGGTACGAGAACTCCGACATCGGGACCCTCGCGCGGCTGCTCGCGGCCGGCCGGCTCGACCTGTCCCGGTCCGTCAGCGCCGTCGTGCCGCTGGAGGACGTGCAGGAGGGGATCCGCCAGCTGCACGAACGGGACGGGAACCCGGTGCGGGTGCTCGTGCAGCCCTGACGTCTGCGGGCCAGGGTGGTGCTCGCCCGTCCGCGTGACGGGTCGCCCCCGCCGTGCGACGGGGCCGGACCGGTCGCACACCCCCCGGGCGGCGGACGCGGACGGGGCCCGGAGGTCCGTAACGTCGTGGGGTGCTCGAGAGAACCGACGCTGCGCCGGCCCCCGACGCCGACCCCGCGTCCCGCACCGCCCTCCACCCCCGGGCCCCACGCCTGCACGGCGTCGACCTCGCCCGGGGCCTCGCGGTGCTGGGCATGTTCGCCGCCCACACGGCGATGCCCCCGGACCTCACCCTCGGCGACCCCACCACCTGGGCCGGTGTCGTCAACGGGCGTTCGGCGATCCTGTTCGCCACCCTGGCCGGGGTCTCCCTCGCCCTGGTGAGCGGGCGCACCACCCCGCCGCGGGGTGCGGCGCTGGCGACGGCCCGCCGGCGTGTCCTGGTCCGCGCCGCCTGCCTGCTCGTCCTGGGCGGGCTCGTGCAGTTCCTCGTGACGGACGTCGCGGTGATCCTGGAGTTCTACGGCCTCCTCCTGGCCGCCTCGGTGGTGGTGCTGCACTGGCGGGCGCGGCGGCTGTTCCTGCTGGCCGCCGGCCTGGCCGTGCTCACGCCGCCGGCCCGCGCGGTGCTGGTGGCCCTGCAGTCGGAGGGGTTGCTGGGCAGCGGCGGGGTGCTCGGTCAGCTCACCGTGTCCGGGACCTACCCGGCGCTGGTGTGGTCGGCGTTCGTCGTCGCCGGTCTCGGCGTGGGCCGGCTGGACCTGACCCGTGCCCGCGTCAGGACGGGACTGGCGCTGAGCGGGGTCCTGCTGGCGGTGGCCGGGTACGGTGGGTCCTGGCTCCTCGCCCCGGCGGCGGGGACACCCGGCACCGGCGGGTCCGGGTCGGGACCCTACGAGTCGAGCCTGTACCTCGGTTCCGGGGACGGGTCCACGGAACTCCCCGGGGACCGGGTCGATCCGGACGGCGTGGCGTGCTCGGGCGCTCCGTCGATCGGCTGGTCCTGCTACGGATCGCTTCCCGGTCTCGCACCGGGTGAGGACCCCTCCGTCGTGGCGCCCGAGGACCTGACCCCCGCTGGCCTGACGTCCGGGGACCTGTGGGCCGCCGACTGGGCAGCGGTGCGCGGCGACCTGGACCTGTGGACGTTCACCACCAGTTCCCCGCACACCAGCACGACGTTCGAGGTCGTGGGTTCCGGGGGCGTGGCCCTGACGGTGGTCGCCGCCTGCCTGGGCCTGGTCCGGTCGCTCGGTCGACTGCACTGGATCGTGCGCCCGCTGACGGCCGTGGGGTCGATGCCGCTCACCGCGTACTGCGGGCACCTCGTCGCGCTCGCCGTCCTCGGGGTCGTCGGCGCCGGGGAGGAGTTCGCCCCCTCCGGGTGGCCCGGCAGCGGGACCGGGGTGTCGACCGGGGTGTCGTGGACGGAGTGGTACGTGTTCGCCGCGGTCGCGCTGGTGCTGTGCACCGTCTGGGCGCGGGTGCTGGGGCGGGGACCGCTGGAACGTCTCGTGGCGCGGGTGGTCCGGCGGGCCGTACCGGGGCCGCCGGTCGCCTGAGCGGCCTCGAAACCCGCTGGACGCCGAGGCGGGGCGGGGCGGGGACCGCACTTCCACTCGTGCTGCCTGGCGCGCCGACCCTGGCGAGGAGTCAGTTCGGCTGCGCCGCCCCCACGAAGAAGCGGTCGGACGGCTGCCGCCGGTCCAGCTCGACCTGCGTCGCCGCGGGCGTCGTCGTCCGCTGCGTCAGCAGCAGCGGCGCCCCGGTCGCGGCGGCGAAGGGGCCCGCGGCGAGGGCGTCGGGGAAGTCGTCGCCGACGGCGAGCACGACGTGCGTGCTGGTGGGGAAGAACCGGCGCCCCACCGCCACCGACGTCGCGTAGCGGTCCGCGCCGGCGAGCCGCTCGAACGTCGCCCCCTGGAACCCGAGCGCCCTGATCTGGTCGAGGACGACGTTCGAGACGGCCCTCTCGTCGCCGAGGACGATGAAGCGGCTCGGCTCCAGGGGCAGGAAGTCGTCGGTGAGGGCGGAGCGGATCGGGTCGGGCAGGCCGTCGGGGCGCACGAGCAGCACGGGCGCGCCGACGCTCCCGGCGGCCGCCGCCCCGGACAGGGCATCGGGGAAGTTCTCGCCGGTGGCGAGGAAGACGGTGTCGGGGTCGTCGAAGAGGATCTGCGCGACGACGGCCGAGGTGTCGTAGCGGTCCTCCCCGTCCAGGCGCAGGACTGAGTACCCCAGCCGCTCCAGGGCCGTCTCGACCTCGGTGCTGACCGAGGGGGTACCGCCGACGATGTAGACGCCGAACGGCTGGCGGGCCGCGAGCTCGTCGAGGGTGGACTGCGGCAGCGCGTACCGGCCGGTGAGCAGGACCCGGCTCTGGTCGGCGCCCGCGGCCGCCGCGGCGGCGAGCGCGTCGGGGAAGTTCTCCCCCGTGGCCAGGAAGACGGGCGCGTACCGCGAGCCCTCGAAGGCGCGGGAGACGGCCACGGCCGTCTCGTAGCGGTCGGCGCCGGCGAGGCGCCCGTCGGCGGCCTGGGCGGCCGGGGCGGCGGCCAGGGCCAGGACGGTGGCCGCGGCGAGGGCGGTGAGCAGGCGGCGGTGGTGCACGTGGTCTCCTCGGGTCGGCGGCGGGTTGCAGCCTGGCACGGACCTGTGCGCCGCGCGTGAGGAACGAGGGGTCCCACGGCCCGGGCGGCTCGCACCGCCCCGGGGTTCACCCGTGCCGCAGGAGGTCTCCTGCCGTCCGCGGGTCCTCGGACGCCCGCACCGGTGACCTCCGGCCGCTCACGACGACCCCCGCCAGCAGCAGCACCCCGACCGCCGCGGGCAGGCTGCGGTACACGAAGAAGGCGTGGATCTGGGAGTGGTTGCTCAGCACGCAGTACCAGGCCGGCACGACGAGCGCGGGCAGGCCGATCGCCGCGAACGCCGCGAACGCCGCGAGACCGCTCGCCCCGTGCCGGACCACGGTGAGACCGAGGAGGACGACGAGCAGCGCGGCCGAGGCGACCACGACGGGGACGGCCGTGACGGAGTGCTCGGTCCAGTACGTCCAGTTCGCGGCCACGCCCGCACCGAACGCGTGCGACACGTCACCCCCGTCGAGGCGGAACTGGCTGACCTCCTGCACGCGGGAGAACACCGACAGCCCCTGGCCGAGCGCGCCGATGAACCAGCGGAACACCCAGGTGAACCCGAACGCGGCGCGGCAGGTCGTCGACGGGGCGCGTTGACCTCTCCTCGACCGCGGGAGCATCGGGGGCCGCCCCGTTCGTCCCGGCACGTGGCCGACGACGGGCACTGCCTCCTCCGACACTGCGCAACGACTTGATGACAGAGCAGAACGTCCACGAGAGTCACAGCAGCCACACCTGTCGTCTCCGGGCCACCTTCATCGCCGGTGATCAGCGGTCTCACCTGGTCGGGACCGGTTCGTCCGCACGCAGTCCGCGGATCACCAGGGCGCCTCGTCAGACCGGATGGGCGGCCCGTGCGAGCCATCGGACGACTCCCGTGGAGCGAGTGGTCAGCGCGTTGCCCCAGGGGCAGACCAGCCGTTACGCTCCGAGTGCAACGCGATTTACTGTAAATCCGTTTATACCCAGGAGGACCGGTGTCGCTGCCCCGCCCCGACGACCTGTTCGACCGGGTGCCGCAGTGGGAGGCGCTCTCCACCCTCGTCGGCCCGCCGCGACACCGGACCGGGCTGCGCCTCGGCATCGTCTCCGGCCGTCGTCGGCACGGAAAGAGCTACCTCCTGCGCCGCCTGGTCGCCGCCGCCGGCGGGCTTTACCACCAGGCTCGGGAACTGGACAAAGCTCCTGCGCTGGACGTCTTCGCCCGGGACGTGGCCGACCACCTCGGCTACGACCCCGCAGCCGTGCGGTTCGACTCCTGGGAGACAGCCCTGCGGGTGGCCCTGGGCCTGTCGCGCCCCGACGCACGGGGACGTCGACGCCCGGGCGCCGACGTCCTCATCATCGACGAACTGCCTTACCTCCTGGCCCACTCCCCCGAGATCCCCTCCGTGCTGCAGCTCCTGCACGACGAGGTCGCCGACGACCCCCAGGCCCCGACCCCCACCGTCATCGTCTGCGGGTCTGCGCTGTCGGTCATGAACACCCTGCTCACCGGCTCGCAGCCACTGCGCGGGCGCGCACAGCTGGAGCTGACGACTCCCCCGTTCGACTTCCGGGACTCCCGCGCCTACTGGGAGATCGAGGACCCGCAGGTCGCCTTCGAACTCGACGCCGTCCTCGGTGGCACGCCCGGGTACCGCGCGCTGGTGACCGAACCACCGCCACCCCACCTCGACGGCTGGGCGGCCTGGCTGGGCCGCACGGTGCTGAACCCGGCGTCGGCCCTGTTCAACGAGAAGGCGTTCCTCCTGCGCGAGGATCCGCGCAACCTCGACCGCACGCCCTACACCTCACTCGTGCAGGCGGTGGCCGACGGACGCCGATCGCCCACCGCGATCGGTGCTGCGGTGGGCCGGGACCTCAACACGCTGCGGCACCCGTTGACCGTCCTGGAGAACGCGGGGTTCCTCGTCCGCACCGACGACGTCCTCACGGCCCGACGCCCGACCTTCTCCCTCGCCGACCCCGTCGTGCGTTTCACCCAGGTCGTCGTCGAACCCCACCGCGCCCTCCTGGAAGAGGGCGACACCACGACAGCCTGGGCCGCCGCCGCCCCCGGGTACTCCGCACAGGTGCTCGGGCCCCACTTCGAACACCTGGCCCGGACGTGGACGGCCCGGTACTCCGCAGACCGTTGGGGCACACCGGTTGGGGAGGTCGGCCCCGCGGTCCTGAACGACCCCGCCGGGCGGACCCGGCACGAGATCGACGTCCTCGCCCTCGCCCGCGGACACCGGCGCCAGGACCCGAACGCGCCCGTCATCGCCCTGGGAGAGGCGAAGGCGACCCGGCGGCCCCGCACGAGCGCCGACCTGGACCGTCTGGACGCCCTGCGTGGTCTGCTGGCCCGGTCGGGTCGGAACGTCGAGCGGACGCAGCTGGCCCTGTTCAGCAGGTCCGGTTTCGAGGTCAACCTGGTGCAGGCGTCAGCGCACCGCGCGGACGTCCACCTGATCGACCTGGCCGAGTTGTACGACGGCAGGTCGTGAACCACCGCTGAGCCGGTGCACGTCCTGGCGTCGATCGTCGACGGTGTCAGCCTGCACCCGCAGTCGAAGGTGGACGTGTTCGACCGGGGGACGTGCAGTGGTGGATCGACGGAACCACCAGCCTCCCCCGCCACGGCACCTGCTGCCCCGAAGGCCGTCGCCGCCGAGGACACCGAGACCGGCTCCCCGATGACGTCGGTGTCGGTGAGCCCGGCGCCGTGGCGGCGCAGGAACTCCTCGGTCCCGGCGGCGAGGGCATCGGTGGAGCAGCCGTTGGCCGGGCCGATGGAGATCGTGGAGAACCCGGCGGGCGCGGCGAGGCCGGAACCGGCGACGGTCGCGCCGACCGAGCCGGCCGAACCCAGCTCGTGGACGAGGGGGCGCCGACCATCGACAGGACCTGCGCGGTGGGGGCGGGGAGCGTGCCGGGTTCGACGGGCAGGACGGGGACCTTCGCGCGGAAGGCGACCGGGGAGGCGGTGAGGGCGTCGGCGGCGACCGCGGACCCGTACAGGCCGCCACGGACGAGGGCCGCCGTGCCGTAGCGGGTGGCCCCGCCGAGTCGGCCGCCGCCGTCGTCGACGGGCGAGGTCTGCGCCGCTCCGGTGGCGAGGAGGGACAGGCCGACGAGGGCGGCCAGGCCGGCACCGAGGCGCCTGGGAGTGGTGGACCCGGGGTCCCTCCGTCGACTGCTGCTCCGGTGACCAACGACAGGAGGCACCGGGAGTCGAGGTGGCACGGGCTCGGCGAGCCGGCCGCGACACCCCTGCGCGAGGGGCGGGGTCGGCCATCGGTCCCCGGTAGCGTGACCGGGCCATGACACGGACCCGACGACTGCTGACCCTCCTCGTCGTGCTCGTCGGAGCCTTCGTCTTCCTCTGGCGCCTGGGCGTGGAGTCGTCCACCGGCGACGAACTCGTCTACCGCGACGCGGGCACCGCCTACGTCCACGGCAACTTCCAGGCGAACCTGGAGCACCCGCCGCTGGCGAAGTTCCTCATCGGCCTCGGGCACCTCGCGTTCGGCGGGTCCCTCACCGCGGACCGGTTGCCGTCCGCGCTGATGGGCCTGGCCACCGGCGGGGTGCTGTTCTGCATCGCCCGGCGCATCGCGGGCCCCCGGGCTGGGCTGGTCGCGATGCTCCTCTGGTACGTCCTGCCCCTGCACCCCGGTGTGGTCGAGGCCCACGTGGGCCGGCAGGCGACGTTGGAGATGCCGCTGCTGTTCTTCACGTCCTGCGCGGTCTGGGCCGCGCAGGTCGTCGCCGCCCGCCCGGTGTGGTGGCGGTGGGCGGTGTTCGGCGCGGCCGTCGGTGCGGCGACCGCGACGAAGCTCACGGGGGCGAGCGTCGCGGTCGTGGTGCTCGCGACCTGGGCCGCGCACCCTCGGAGGGTCGGCAGGGTCCTGCTCGCCGGGGTGAGCGCCGTCGCGGTGTTCCTCGCCACGTACCTGCCGTTCGACACCGAGGCGCCGGAGGCGGTGCGGACCGTGGTGCAGTGGCAGCTCGACCACGCCGGCCGCGGTGCCGTGCAGCACGTCGCCGGGCAGAACTACGCCTTCCCACCGTGGTGGTCGGCGTGGTGGTTCCAGTCCCGCTACCTCGGGTGGGCGGCATTGGCGGCGCTGTGGCTCGGGGCGCTGCTCGGGGCCGCGCTGGTGCGGCGGGTGTCCACCGCGGTCGTCGCGACCGCCGTCGTCGGGTTCACCGTCGCGGTCGTCGCCTCACCGTTGAAACTGCCGCAGTACCACGACGTCCTCGCTCCCCCGCTCGTGGTGCTGGCCACCGTGGGGTTGACGCGATTGGCCGCGTCCCGGGCCTGGCCCGTGGCCGCGGTCCTCGCCGTCCCGCTGCTCGTCGCCGGGGTCGGGCAGCTCGCCACGGTCGCCACCACCCGCACCGCCGACTACGCCCTGCTGGCCCCGCAACTGCGGGCCCTTCCCCCCGGGACGACCGTGGTGTCCTGGGCCGACACCGGCACCCTGCAACGCGCTGCGCCGCAGGTGACGGTGATCGGTCCAGGGGCGGTGGAGTGCTCCGCGGCCCTCGTCGTGGACCCCACCATCGCGAACCGCATCCCGGGCGCCGACCTCGATCAGTGGCTGCGGCAGTGCGGTGGGACCGTCGAGCGGTTCGACCGCCTCAGTCTCGTACGACCCGTCAGCCGCTGACACAGCCCGCCCATCCTCGAAGCGGGCGACGGCGCGTTCCCCTGCCCAGGACAGGACTCGGGGGCGCGTTGTGAAGAGACTGCTCGACCGCCACGGAGTCGACGCGACCGAACGGACTCGCCGCCTGTGCACCGGTGAAGGACGAAGCCCGCCCGTCACGGCGCTGGAAGAGACTCACCGCAGAACGGGGAACAGTTCCCTCTCACCAGGTCAGCACCCCGACATCCGGTCGGGGTGCTGACCTGTCGGCCCCCAGTGCTCAGGCGGCGCTTGAGGTGTAGGCAGTCGTCGGACCGCTGGTGCCGTCGGCGTTCTGCACCGCGTTCGCCGAGACGGTGAACGTGTCGTTGCTGCTCACGGTCCCGCTGCTGACGGTCACGACCCACGTCGTGTCGGAAGTTGCCCCCGCGGTCTGCGGCGCCACCGAGAAGACCGGGTTCCCTGCCCCGGAGGAGGTCACCTCACTGTCGGTGAACCCCGAGACCGCCTGGTCGAAGGTGATCGTGAAGCTCGTGGTGTTCGGCGACCAACCACTCACTGCCGACACGCTCGGCGCTGCGGCGATCGACGCGGTGAAGGCAGTGACCGGCCCGGTGGTGCCCTGGCTGTTCACCACGCTGTTCGCGGCCAACGTGTACGTCTCACCAGCAGCCACTGGCGATGCCAGGTCGACGTGCCACTGCTGCGGACTGTGGGAGCTGACTCCCAGGATGCTCTGCCCGCCAGGGAGGGTGAAATCGCTGGCCTCGAGGCCCGTCACGCCGACGTTGAAGTCGACGTGGATGTACGACGCGCCGACGAAGAAGTTGCTGAAAGACGCAACCGGGGCGGCGAGGACGGTCTGGACGTTCGGGCTGGACGGTCCCGTCCCCCCCTGCCCGTTCACAACGGCGTTGGCGCTCAGGGTGACGGTGTTGGAGGCGGCCAAGGTCCCGCCTCCAATCGCCACCGTCCACACCGAAGCACGGCCGTTGGCGTCGAGGGTCGCGGAGGGGGTGAAGGTCAATACTCCGTTGTTGCTCGTGAGGTCTGCTGCGGTGAAGCCGCTGACCGGCTGGTCGAACGTGTAGGTCAACGACGAAGACCCTGGCTGGAGGCCGGCCACCGAGACTGTCGGCGCTGCGACGACCGGAGCCGACGTGAACCCGGTGGCAGGGCCGTTGACACCCTGAGCGTTCACGACCGACCCGGCGGCCAACGTGACGGTGTTTCCTGCCTGCAAAGTCCCCCCGGCCACGGCAAGCGTCCACGTGGCCGACCTGCCGCCGCTGGGAGCGACTGCGGTGGGCGTGAAGCTGAGAGAGCCGTTGCTGGAGGTCACCTCTCCAAGCGAGAGCCCGGAGACCGGCTGGTCGAAGGTCAGGGTGACGGAGTTGGAACCCGGGGTCAGACCCGTCGGCTGGCCGTTCACCACTGGAGCGCCGGCGATGCTGACAGGCGTCTGGGTCACGACGGTCGACGTCGCACCACCCGATGTCACGGTGATCCGGTAGACCCACGACCCCAGGGGGACGTCGTAGTCGATGAACGATCCGGATGTCACGTCCTGACCGGTGAGGTTCACCGGGGAGGACACGGCGGCGTTGCTGCTCGACACGCGCTGGACGGTGAAACTCGTGACGGGTGCTGCGCTCAGGCCGAAGCTCACGCGGACGTCGGGCTGATCGCCCTGGTTGTCGAGGTTGGCCGGGAGGCCGGCAACGGGGTTGGAGACGGGTGCGACCTGACCCGAGCTGGGTACCCCACCTCCCGAGGTGACGGCGGCGTCGGTGACGCTGGTCGAGACGGCGGAGGCGTCACCGAAGATCTGGCCACTGATGAGGTTCCCGGAATTGGCCCGCAGGTACGCCTCCGTGGCGCTGCCGAGGCTTTGCGCCGACTCTGTGAGGAGCAGGGGGTACCCCGCCTTGCCGGCTGCCGGTCCGGCGGCCAGGGCATCGACGCGGAAGCCGTTCGCCAGCCCGACCGCCGTCTTGCCGAGTCCGACGGACGTCGCGAGGTCCGACGTCGCGATGGCGACGGCAGTGGCACTGCGGTCGGTACCTTCCAGCCGGGACGCGGTGGGGACGCCCGCCGCGCTCGCCGCGGCAGACGCGGTCGCCGCGCTGATGGATTGGGTGCTTCCCAGCGCGGTGAGCGAGGTCGGCTTGAGGGATGCCAGTGCCGACGCCGAGACGCCTGGCAGGGATCCCTGGGCCGTCAGGACGATGGGAATTCCGCGGTAGCCCAACGGTGAAGCAGAAAGGGCATCAGCGGCGATGGTGGTGCCGTAGACGTCCCCGCGAGCCAGGATTGCCGCGGGCGCCGGGGCGTTCGCAGGCAGCGCAGCACGCGCCTCGGCGATGATCTTGGCTGCGGTGTCGAACCGGTCGATCCCGGAGATGCGCTTCCCGGTGGTACGGCCCGCAGTGAGTTCAGCGAACGTCGCAGTGGACACGGAGGGCTCCCCGCCGATGACGATCACCTCGGAAGGGTTGAGCGCCTCGATCGCGGCGGCCGTGGCAGCGGGGACGGAGTTCGCAGAGGTGAGGAGGATCGGAGCCTGCTTGACACCCGCCAGGTAGGACGCGCTCAATGCGTCGATGCCGTTCGTCTCACCGTTGGCAACGATGACCGTCGACGAGGCCGTCCAGTACTTCTGCGCGATCAGGGCAGCCGTCTGGTAGCGGTCGGCGCCGCCGAGGCGGGCGTCGGCCGCGCTGGGGTTGAAACCCACGGCCGCCTGTGCGGGAACTCCGGTGATTCCACCGAGGCCGACCAGCAGAGCAACCCCGGCCCCGATACCGGCTGCGCGGCGCCGGGTCTTCTGTCGCTTGTCCATCGCACTTCCTCATCTGTTCGAGCCGAAACCTGGTCGCGACGAGCGCCGCGAAGGGGAAACGAAAGGGGTCCAGCCGAGCGGACTCGACTGGACCCCTTCCTGGCGGGAGATCAGATCACTCGCGCTGCCAGATCACTCGTTGTCGATCGTGGCGTCGGTGCTGCCGGAGATGTTCCAGGCGTTGCCGTTGACGTCCTGCACACCCGACTGCGCGATGATCGTCGTCGGCAGGCTCAGGCCGGCACCCGTCCCGGCGTTGACCTGCACCCCGGTACCCAGGGTGAAGGTCAGGACGGTGTTCACCGGGTAGGAGACGCCACCGATGGTGGTCGCCGCGGTGTTCCGCGCCACCGACGTGCCGGTGGTCCCGACGATGAAGTCGATCTGCGTGCCGTCGGCGTCGCTGAGGCGGATCGTGGTGCCGTTGGCGGGGGCGTTGACCGCCTCGTTGTAGGCCACCGTGAACGTCGCACCCTGGTTGAGGGTGAGGGCGCTCCCGGCACCGTTCGTGCCCACGCGGGTGTCGACGGCCAGCGGACCGGTGGTGTCGGTGCTCGGGGCGATCGAGGCGACGTTGTTCGTCACTGCCGTGTAGTCGCCCTGGTCACCGTCGTTGACCACGGCCGCGCGGTAACGGTAGGTGCCGGCCGGCACGTCGTTGTCGACGTACTGGAAGCCAGCCGTGGCCAGGTCCGCGTCGGTGGTCGGCGAACCGACGGTGGTGTAGGTGCCCACGGTGCCGTCCGCAGCACCGTCGGTGCCACCGGTCACCAGCGCGCGCTGGATGACCACCGAGTCGTAGTCACCGGCCGCCGGGGTGACGGTGACCGTGATGTCGTTGCTCGTGGCGTTCGTGGTGCCGCGAGCGGACGTCACCGTGGTCGGGGCGGCGGGGTTGCTGTCGTTGAGGTTGAAGGTGCTGATGCCACCCGGGTCGGTCGCGTAGGAACCGGTGATGGTGTCGCCGGAGCTGAGCGCCGCCTTGAAGGCGTCCAGGCCCACCGACGCAGTACCCACCGTGAACCGGTCGTTCGCGTCAAAGGCGAACGAACGCGCCTGCAGGCCGATGGCGGCGGCCGGGTTGAGGTCCACCTCCGCGGTGAACGTGTTGCCAGCCTTGTCCACGGACGTGATTTCCGCGCCCACGGTGGCGTCGCTGCTGTCACCACCGAACGAACCGTTTGCTGCTCGCGTGGCGGTGTAGCTGGCCACACCACCGAGCCCGTAGTTCTCGGTCGCCGCCGCGTAGGCACCGGCGACGGTCGCGCTCGTCTCGAGACGGGTGCTGGGGCCACCGTTGTTGGCCGCCTGGCCGGCACCACCGTTGATGTAGACGACGGGGACGACCGAACCGGGCGCGGTGCCGTCGACGGTGAAGGTGATGCTGCCGTTGACCGGCTGCACCGTCGTCGTGCGAGCGGCAGCGATCTCCGCAGCCGTACCGGTGAAGGTCGGGCTGGCGTTGTTGACGGAGGTGATGTCGGCGTTGTCGGCACCCGGGTCGGCGGAGAACCCGCTGGCCGACGCCGTGTCCGCGCTGCTCAGGAAGGTGACCGAGCCGTCGGCCGCCGTGCGGATGGAGTTCGCGTCGACGAGCGTGATGCGGTAGGTCGTGCCCGCGGTGAGGCCGGTGACCGTGTAGACACGGTCGTCGGAAGCGCGCGTGGCCGCGTCGGTCTCGTCGGCGATCACGTAGCCGGCCGCAGCAGTCGGTGCCACCGCGATGTTCTGCAGCGTGGGGGCAGAACCACCGTTGGCGGCGGTCGTGGCCGCAGCCGCGATCGTCGGCGTCACGCTGTTGTCGTCACCGAAGACCCACGCCTTGGTCAGAGTAGCCGCGTTGGCCCGCAGGTAGGCCTCGGTACCGACACCCAGACCCACGGTGCCCTCAGTCAGCAGGATCGGGGACCCGGCGCGACCGGCGACCGGGCCGGCGGCCAGGGCGTCGATGCGGAAGCCGTTGGCGAGGGCGGCACCGGTCCGGTTGAAACCGAAGTCGGTCTCGTTGGCGATCGCAGCCGCGGTGGCGGTGCGGTCCGAGCCCTGGATGCGCTCGATGTCGGTGACGCTGGCCAGGTTGTCGACCTGGGTGTAGACCGAGTCCGAGACGGCGTTCGCGTTGCCCAGGACGTACACCTTGGTGACACCGGCGGTGTTCAGCGCAGCCAGCGTCTCGGCGGGCAGCGAGTTCTGGTTGGTGAGCAGGACCGGGATCCGGTTCTTGAAGGCGGCCGGGCCGGCGGCCAGCGCGTCGGCGGCGACCTGGCCGGCGCCGTACTGGTCACCGCGGGCGAGGAAGACCGTCTTGGGCGGGGTCACGCCGGCCTCGGTCATGACGTCGACCGCGGTCTGGAAGCGGTTCGGGCCGTCGATGCGCTGGCCGGTCTTGGTGCCGACCAGGGAGGCGTAGGTGCTGGCCGAGACCGCGTTCGTGTCACCGAGGACGATGACGGTCGTGGGGTTCAGCGACGCGATGGCGGCGGCCGTCTGGGACGGCACCGAGTCGCGCTGCGTCAGCAGGATCGGAGCGTCCTTGACGCCCGCGAGGTACGAGGCGGCGAGGGCGTCGATGCCCGTGACCTCACCGTTGGCGACGATGACGGTGGACGAGGTGGTCCAGCCGGCCAGCGCGGCCTTGGCGGCCGTGTCGTAGCGGTCGACGCCCGCGAGGCGAGCAGAAGCGGAAGAAGGATCGAAGCCAGCTGCAGCCTGGGCCGGCATGGCGGCGAAGCCGAGGCCGGACAGACCAACAAGAGCCGCGACGCCGGCCCCGATACCACGCCGGCGCAACCGGGAGGTTGCTGCGGTCACGATTGCCTCCAAGGCATGTGAAAGTGATGTTCCCCCCCGTGGGGGCCGGCCCGGTCTCGGGCCTGCGACACCATCCGCTCCGCTACTCAGCGGAGTGACTCGGTGACAGACATGAACGTACACGAGAGTCACACCAGCAACACGGGGAGTAACAGAAGATCTCGCGCCGTCCCGGCGTGTCGGGAGGGACAGACGCACCGTGACCTGCGGTTTTGCCTCCCACAGAGGATTGTCACAGTTTGGTAACGGGCAGCCTCACCCGCCTCGACGGCCCCAGGTCACCCAGACGGAGTAGTCACACCGGATGGGGTCACCGTCTTCGCACGGGCCATGACCCCGTGTGACTCATGTGGGTGACCCCCATCGGACCAGGGTGCGCTTAGCTCCTCCGGGCGGTCGTCGCCGACTGTGACGGGAACGATCACGGGACGGCTCCCTCCGCCTCCCACCCCACCGGGAGCCACGTCACGCGGTCGGCCCATCCAGCGCAGACGGCGCCGGTCCGAAGCTGTGGCCATGACGTTCCCCCGGCACGCCTGGCGCGCGGCGCTGTCCACCGCCGTGCTCGCCGTGTCCACGCCGGTGGCGCTCGCCGCGGCGGCCCGTTGGCAGGAAGGCCGGCCAGTGCTGCTGACCGTCGGCCTGGGCTGGCTGGCCGTGTCCGTCCTCATGCCCTTCCTCTCGCGGCGGGGCTCCCGCCCCGGCCTCGTCCGCTTCACCGCGGCGGGCACGCTCTGGGGTGTCGGGACGGTCCTGGCCGGCGCCTACCCGGCAGCGATGATCGGGCCGCTGTCGTTCCCGCACCTCGCCCACGCCGTCTCGCTGACCGGCCTGGCCCACATCGCCTTCCAGCAGCTCCGGCACGCGCGCGTGGCCGGCGACGACCAGCCCCTGCTCGTCGAGGCCGCCGTGTTCGGCACCGTCCTGGCCACCCTCGCGTGGGACGGGTTCGGCCGCGCCGGGTACACCGGGGACGGCTGGTGGCAGGCCAGCGCCTCCCTGGTCGTCCTCCTCACGTCCTTCGTCGCGGCCTGCGCCGCCGTCCTGGCCGTCGAGCACGCCGCCCTGCGCCTGGCCTGCCTGGGGCTCGGGCTCGGTGCCATCGCCACGCAGGTCACGGCCATCACGGCGACCACGTCCCCCCGCGTCGCCGACGTCGCCATCGTCGTCGCCGTCGTGGGCGGGACCACCCTGCTGGTCTTCCAGCCGCGCGGCGGGTTCGTCCGGCACGGCGGCGCGGCGGTGGCGCAGGCCGCCCGCCGGCTCCGCCTGGCCGTCTCCCTCCCCGGGGCGGCAGTGCTCATCGCCATGGCCGTCAACGTCGCCGAACCCCGCGCCGACGCCCTGCTGTCGGCCTACTACGGCGCCGCGGTCCTCGCGGCCGCCGTGCGCCAGGCCGCCACGGCCCGCGCCATCGACCGCACCCGCCGCACCCTGTTCTTCCAGGCCCAGCACGACCAGCTCACCGGCCTGAAGAACCGGACGGCCCTCACCGAAGCGCTCATCGAACCCGACCGCACCCAGTCCCTCGTCATCCTCGAGGTCAGCGGCCTCGACGACGTCAGCGACGTCCTCGGCGTCCCCGTCGGCGAGGACGTCCTGCGCGCCGCCGCCGCGAACCTGCGCGAGCACGTCACCCCCCTCGGCGGCTCCACCTACCGCGTCCGCCACGACGAGTTCGCCCTCCTGCTGCCCGGCAGCCCGGAAGAGGCCGTCCGGCACCTGCCGCACCTCCTGGGCGCCGTCAGCGCCGCGCCGCTGCAGGTCCCGGGGGCCGGCCGCTTCGCCGTCGAGGCCGTCGCCGGGATCGCCCGCGTCGACCGCGGAGCCCGCGCGGGCGGGGACGCGGCCCTGCCGCTCGTGCACGCCGACCTCGCGCTGCGCGACGCCCGCGCCCACCCCGGGATGCTCGGCTGGTCGGTCTACTCCGGCGCCGTCGCCGCCCAGCACGCCCGCCGCCTCCTCGTCCGCGAGCGCCTGGCCTCAGCCGTCGCCGAGGGCTGCATCGACGTGCACTTCCAGCCGATCATCGACTTCGCCACCGGCCGGGTCGTGAAGTTCGAGGCCCTCGCCCGCTGGGACGACCGCGAGCTGGGCCGCGTCTCCCCCGTCGAGTTCGTCGCCGTCGCCGAGGAGTCCAACCTCGTCGTCGCGCTCGGCGAGCACGTGCTGCGGCGGGCGGTCGGCACCGCGCACGCGGCCGGGGTCTTCGACGCGGGCGTGCGGCTCGCGGTCAACGTCTCCGTCGTGCAGCTGCAGTCGCCCGGCTTCGCCGACGTCGTCCGCGGGATCCTCACCGACCACCGCATCCCGGCGCACCTGCTGACCCTGGAGCTCACCGAGTCGGTCTTCCTGGACTCCGACTCCCCCGCCGAGCGCGTCGTCACCGACCTGGCCCGCCTGGGCTGCCAGATCGCCATCGACGACTTCGGCACCGGCTACTCCGCGTTCGGCTACCTGGACCGGCTGCCCGTGCACGTCCTGAAGATCGACCGCTCCCTCACGCAGTCGCTGACCGGGGAGGGCAACGGGCGCTCCGTCGTCACGGCCGTCGTCGACCTGGCCAACCGCCTCGGCCTCACGGTCGTCGTCGAGGGTGTCGAGACCGACGAGGAGGCCGCGATCTGCCGGTCCATGCGCGCGGGCCTGGGGCAGGGCTGGCTGTACTCGGCGGCCGTCACCGCCGACCGGATCGTCGCGGAGCTGGAGCGGGAGTACCCCGTCTCCCCCGAACCCGTGCGCTGAGGCGCACCGGGCCGGTCACCGGACGTCGCCGGAACGCCAGTGACGTGCGGGAGGTGGCGGGACCGGTACGTCCCGACCCGCCCGTTCCCGACGAACGGGTCGCAACGTACCGGTCAGCGGACGACCCGCCACGTCCGCGGACCCGGCCGCTCCAGGCCCCGTCGCCGAGCGTCGTGCGCCTCCACACCGTGCGGCGCGCGTGCTCCGGCCGGACGTCGAGCGAGGTGAAGCGGGCCACGACCAGCCCGTGACGCTCCAGGCCCTCCTGGCGCACGTGGTCCACGGTGCTCACGTCCAGCGCCAGGTGGCCCCGCCCGTCGAACTCGCCGACGACGCCCGCCTCCTCGTCGAGGAGATCGGGCCGGCCGAGGTGGTGACCGTCGAGGTCCACGACGCGGTGGTTGACGAGCGGAACCGGCAGGCCCGCGTCGAGCAGCCACAGCATCCGGAGCGCAGTCTCCTGGGGCGAGCGGACGCCCGCCACGGCCAGTGTCGCCGCCCCACGGGCCACAGGTGAGCCGTGCAACCTCGGCCGTTCCTCGAGGTGGGCGAGCACGGCGGGACCGGTCGTGACGCCGGCGGCCCACAGCGCGTCGACGGCGACGACCCCACGGCGTGGGGTCTCCGAGAGGCGCGCCAGGTCCAAACCCGTGCGCACCGCGCTCGTCACCGGCACGCCCGAGACCTCCGCGACGTCGTCCTCCCGCAGCTCCGAGCGCAGCACCCGCACACCGGGGCGGGGCCGCATCCGCCTCGTCCCCGGCACGCAGACCAGCACGGGCAACTCGGTGCCACCGGCGCGACCGTCGAGGCAGCGGGCCCCGTGCAACCAGGCCGCGGCCCAGCCGCCGACGACACCACCGGGCGGCAGGAGGGGGACGACGTCCCGGATGCGCCGCAGGACGCCCGGCGGGGCAGCGGCGTCGGCGTGGACCCCGCGGAAGGGCCGTCGCACGGCCTGGGACCGGAGCCGACTGTCCGTCACGCCACGGCGGAGGAGCTCACCTCGGCGCAGGGCCGCACCGACCAGGACGTCCGGGACCTCGCTGCGCACCGCGGCAGGGTCCCCCACGGGGCCACGATCACGCTCCGTCCCTGTGGAGGAGGGATCTTCCGGTACGTCCCGACCCGTCGCAGCGCTGCGAGCGGGTCGGAACGTACCGGTCCAGCCCTCAGCGGCGGGTGTCCTCCACCACGAACCCGCGGTCCAGCCCGTAGTCGGACAGGTAGTCGCGCACGGCGCGGACCTGGGTGGACCCGATCCCGTCGACGCTCAGCAGGATCTCGGTGACCTCGCGGCGGAACTCGCGCAGCGACACGGGGCGCTGGGACGAGGACGCGGGGCGGCGCTGCTCCGGCGGCGGGCCGCTGCGGCGGGACTCCACGCGCACGTCGGACGCCTTCGGGCCGCGCTCACCCTCGCCGAGGGTGAACTCGACCACCGCGCCGTCGAGGGGGCCGTCGTCGGCACCGCCCACGACGTCCTTGAAGTGGAAGAAGACGTCGTCGGACGCCTCGGGGGTCCGGATGAAACCGAACCCGCGGTCCTCGTCGTACGAACGGACCTTGCCCTTGGCCACTGCACCCACCACTTCCAGCTGATCGAGACCGTGCGGGTTCCATCCTCGCGCACCGCGGGAGTGGTCAAGTCCACGGCGGCGGCGTCCGACACCTCCACCGTGTCCTCCCCGCTCACCCCGACGCGCCCGACCCCGGGTCGCGTCGGCGGTGGGATCGGGCTGCTGGCGCTCGCCGGCGGGCTGACGGTGCTGGTGGTGCGGGCGACGGGGACCGTGCGGACGCCGCTGGCCGTCACCGGCATCGCCGCGATCGCCGCGGCGGCCCTCGCGCTGATCGTGCTGCACCGGGGCCGCAACTCCCGCAAGTACCTCGGGGCCGCGACGCTGTGGGGGATCGGCGCCCTCACCGCCGGCCTCCTCCCCGGCACCGGCGCCGAGACGTCCCCGCTGCCCCCGCTCGCCTTCGCCGTGGGGTCCCTGGGCCTGCTCGTCGTCCTGCTCCAGCTGCTCGTGCGGGCCCGCGCCGGCAGCGACGACCCCCCGCTCGTCGTCGACGCGCTCATGCTCGCCAGCGCCCTGGCCACCGCCGCCTGGGACGCCTTCGCCCGCACCGGCCACCACGGACCGCCGGGGTGGACGGCCGCGGTCGCCGCCGTCCTCGTCGTGAGCTCCGTCGTGGCCTGCTCGTCGATCGCGCTGGCCATCGAGCAACCCCGCCTGCGCCTGGCGGCCGCCGGGCTCACCGTCAACGGGATCGGGACGGCGCTCGCGGCGGTCTGCCACCACCACGACGCGGTCGTGGCGTCCGTCGGGTGCGCGGTCGCGGCGGTCGGCGGGGCCGTCGGCCTGCTGTGCCTGCCCCGCGACGGCGTCGTCCGCCACGGGGGGCAGACCGCCGGACGCGCGGCCCGCAGGCTCCAGGTCGCCTCCCTCGTGCCCGGCCCCGTCCTGCTGGTCGACCTCGTGCTGCTCGTCGTCGACCCGCGCGCCGACTCCGTCCTGTACGGCTTCTACGTCGCCGTCCTCGTGACGTTCACGATCCGGCACGCGGCGACGGCGCGATCGATCGACCGGACCACCACGCACCTGACGTTCCAGGCGCTGCACGACAACCTCACCGGGCTGGGGAACCGCGGGCTGCTCGAACGCGCCCTCACCGAACCCGACCACGCCTCCTGCCTGGTCCTCGTCGAACTCGTCGGGCTCGACGACGTCAACGACGTGCTCGGCGTCAGCGCCGGCGACGCCGTCATCGCCGCCGCGGCGCAGGAGGTCGGGTCCGTCGCCGGTGAGCTCGGCGGGGACGCCTTCCGCACGGCCGGCGACGAGATCGCGGTCGTCCTGCCGGGGGGACCCGCTCAGGTCCTGCGGCACGCCGAACGGGTCCTGGCCGCCGTCACGACGGCCCCCGCGAGGGTTCCCGGCGCCGCCCGGTTCCCGCTGTCGGCCGCCGCCGGGGTCGCGAACTGCCCGTTCGGCGACGACTACGACGGCACCGACGTCATGAAACCCTTCGTGCAGGCCGACATCGCCCTGCGCGAGGCCAAGCGCCACGGGCCGGGCGCGGTCTCGGTGTACTCGGGGTCGGTGGCCGCCGAGCACGCCCGCCGCAGCCTGCTGCGCGACCGGCTCACGCAGGCCGTCCGCGACGGGGTCGTCGACGTGCACTACCAGCCGGTCGTCTCGTTCACGACGGGCCGCGTCGACAAGTTCGAGGCCCTCGCCCGCTGGGACGACCCCGTCCTGGGCCCGGTCTCCCCCGTGGAGTTCATCGCCGTCGCCGAGGAGTGCAACCTCGTCGTGGCCCTCGGCGAGCACGTCCTGCGCACCGCCGTCCGCACGGCCCACGAGGCCGGGGTGTTCTCCGCCGGCGTCGGCCTGGCCGTCAACGTCTCGGTGGTCCAGCTGCAGTCACCGGGGTTCACCGACGTCGTCGTCGAACTCCTCGACCGGTACCGCGTCCCGCCGCGGCTGCTGACGCTGGAACTCACCGAGTCGGTATTCCTGGACTCCGACTCCCCCGCCGAGCGCGTCGTCACCGACCTCGCCGCCCTGGGGTGCAGCATCGCCATCGACGACTTCGGGACGGGGTACTCTGCCTTCGGGTACCTGGGCCGGCTGCCGGTGCACGTCCTGAAGATCGACCGGTCGCTGACGCGGTCCCTCACCGACGACGTCAACGGCCAGTCGGTCGTCACGTGCGTCGTGGACCTCGCCACCCGCCTCGGGCTGACGGTCGTCGTCGAGGGCGTCGAGACCGAGCAGCAGGCCGCGATCTGCCGGTTCATCTCCGCCCCCCTGGGCCAGGGCTGGCTGTACTCCCGGGCCGTGCCGCGAGAACTCCTGGGCGAGCAGCTGTCCCGCGTCCACCCCGTGCCGGACGCCCTCACCGTCGACACCGCGTGAACACCCGCGCTCCCGGGCTGTTCCCGAGGTCCGGAACTGCCGACACACACCTCGTGAACCCTCCTCCCGCCGTCGCCAGGGCCCTGGCGGTCCTGCCGGTCCGGAGCCTGGTGTTCACGGCCCTGTTCGCCGTGACGGTGTACCTGGGCCGGCTGACGGTCCTCGACGGCACCAGCCTGAGCCTCGTGTGGCCCGCCGCCGGCGTCGCGGCCGCCTGGTTCTGCCGGACGCGCCACCGCTGGCTCGACGCCGCCCTGCTCGCCGTCGTGACGGTCACCCTCAACGCCCTCACGGGCGCCGGTCCGGTGCTGCTGGCCGGTTTCGTCGTGACGAACCTCGGTCAGGCCCTGCTCTACGCGAGGTTGCGGCGCCGGTGGTCCTCCTCGACGGTGGCGCACAGCACCCGGCACCTGGCGGTCCTGCTCGGCGCCACCGCGATCGCCTGCGCCGCCGGCGCCCTGGGGGGGACCCTCACCGTCGCGGCCGCGGGCGGGGGAGCGAGCTGGCTCGGCGTGGCCGTGTGGTTCACCCGGAACCTCACGGGCATCGCCCTGCTCACCCCCGTCGTCCTGCGCCTGGAGACCGGTGTCGCCGTGGCCTGGCCCCGGACCCGCCCCGGGCGGCTGGAACTCGTCGCGGCCGTGACCGTCTCCTGCGTCACCTACGCCGGGGTGTTCTGGGGCCCCCCGGGGATCCCGCTGGCGTTCCTGCCCCTGGCGGCGACGATCTGGCTGGCCCTGCGGTTCGACACCACGCTCGTCGTCGTCACGAGCGTGGCCGTCGCCACGATCACGGTGGTCGGGACGTTCCAGGGGGCCGGCCCCTTCGCCGGCATCCACGACGACGCCGCCCGCGCCCTCGTCGTGCAGGTCCACGTCGGTTTCGTCGCCGCCCTCGGGATGGCCCTCGCGGTGGGCCGGGACGAACGCGCCGGACTCCTGGCCCGGCTCTCGGCCGCCACCACCCAGGCCCAGCGGGCGCGCGCCGACGCCGAGCGCAGCGCCCGGTTCTCCGACGCCGTCCTCACCAGCGTCGGCGCCGGCATCGTCGTCGCCGACCCCGACGGGCGCCTCCTGCTGTTCAACGACACCGCGCGCGCCTGGCACGGCCTGGACGCCGACGACAGCCTCGACCCGACCCAGCACGCCGACAACTACCACCTCTACGGTCCCGACGGCACGACCCCGCTGACGGCGGCGCAGATCCCGTTGCTGCGCACCCTCGCCGAGGGCGCCGTCAGCGGCGCCGAGATGGTCATCGACCGGCCCGGGGTGGGGTCGGTGCCGGTCGTGTGCACCGGTCGCACCGTCACCGACGGGACGGGCACCGTGCTCGGCGCGGTCGTCGCCATGCACGACACGACCGAGGTCCGCTCGCGCGAGGCCCAGCTCGCCCGCGCCAACGCGCAGCTCGGGCTGCACGCCGCCCGGGTCGAACGGCTCGCCGTCGCCTCCCGCGCCGTCCTGACCGCCGAGGACCCCCGTCGGGCCGTCTGCGAGGCCGCCGTGGAGATCGCCGACGCCCACGCCGCGTTCCTGGCCCAGCCCGACGACGGCCGGCTCGTGGTGACCGCCTCCACCGGGATGCCGGAGGGGTTCCGGCTCGACCTGGACGTGCGGCGGGACACGAGCCTGACCCTGTCGAGCTACCTGTCCCGCGAGACGCTGTTCGTCGCCGACGTGGCGCTGCACCCGCAGGCCGACACCCGCCTCGTGGCCGAGGGCCACCTGGTCTCGGGGGCGTGGCAACCCGTCGTGGACGGCGACGGCCTGGTGCTCGGCGTCCTGTGCGTCGCCTGGCGCGAGCGCGTGGCCGGCCCGGACCCGACGACCGCGGCGGTCCTGGCCGGTCTGGCGGCGGAGGCGGCGCACGCGTTCAGCCGCGCCGACCTCCTCGCCCGGCTCGCGCAGGCCGCCGAGCACGACCCGCTGACGGGCGCGGTGAACCGCCGCCGCTGGGACGTGCTGGCCCGCCAGGAGATCGCCCGGGCCACCCGCTCCGGCACGCCGCTGACCTTCGCCCTGCTCGACCTGGACCACTTCAAGCGCTACAACGACACCCGCGGCCACCTGGCCGGGGACGAGCTGCTGCGCGCCTTCACGGCGGCCGCCACGGCCCAGCTGCGGGAGGCGGACACGCTGGCCCGCTGGGGCGGGGAGGAGTTCGCCCTGCTGCTGCCGGACTGCACGGCCGCGGACGCCGTGGCCGTCGTCGACCGCATCCGCGCCGCGGTCCCGGACGGGCAGACGTGCACCGTCGGCGTGTGCGAGTGGGCACCTGGCCTGGACGCGCTCACGGTCGTCGCGGCCGCCGACCGGGCGCTGTACGCGGGGAAGGGGACCCGGGACGCGACCGTCGTGGGCACCGCCGGGCCGGTGGGCGTCAGAGCCTGACGGCCTCGGGGGTCTGCGTGACGAGCCGTTCGCGCAGGAACGTCTGCAGGTTCGCGCCGAGCGGGTCACCCGGCTGCGCCTTCTCCGGGTCGTCCAGGCCGCGCTCCCGGCGCGAGATCGCCGGGCCGTCGCGGCGCAGGGACTCCAGGAGCCGCCGCGAGTAGGTGCCGGCCAGCAGGCAGTGCAGGGCTTCGGCACGGAGGGTGTCGTCGAGACCCTCGAGCCACTCGTCGTGCGAGGCGATCACGCGAACAGTGTGCACCGCCTCCGTTCACGCGGACGACACCCGTCGGACTCCCTCCCGGAACGGTCACCGGGCGTACCTGTGACGTCACGCGGACGGTGTCGGGGTCGGTGGAGCGCCCGTGCCCGACGGCACTCGCGGGGGGTCCCGCGCGCGGCTATGGTCGAGGAGATGGACGGGACGAGCGCGGCCGTGGCCGGTGGCGCACTGAGCAGCGACCTGCCCCGGGTCCTGCACGGCCAACCCGGGGCGGTACTCCTCGTGCGGGTCGAGGACGGCACCGTCCTGTTCGCCAACCCCCTGGCCGAGCAGCTCGCCCCCGGGGTCCGGCTCCCCTGCCCGGTCGACGAGTGGTCGCGCCGCGCCGGTCTGCAGAGCTCGGACGGCGACGACATCGACGACCCGACCAACGACGCCTCCCCCCTGTCGCGCATCGTCCACGGCGAACCGGTGCACGGCGAACGGGTCACCGCGGCGAGGTCCTCGGACATGTCCGACGAGCGCGAGGCGCTGTGGGTCATCGGGCTGCCGCTCACCGACGCCCCCGTCGACACCCTCACGAGCCTGGCCCTCGTGGCCCTGCTGCCGCTGCGCGAGGCCGGCATGGTGCGCGACGCCCAGCAGTCCGCCGAACGGCTGCACTCCCGCGCGGTCCTGGCCAGCGACCTGTCGTTCACGATCTCCGACCCCACCCAGCCCGACAACCCGCTCGTGTGGGTCAACCCCGCCTTCGAGAAGGTCACCGGGTACGGCCGCGACGTGCTGGGGCGCAACTGCCGCTTCCTGCAGGGTCCGGAGACCGACCGGGAGGCGGTCCGGCGCATCCGCACGGCGCTGGAGACCGGCGACACGGTCACCGAGCTGCTCCTGAACTACCGCAAGGACGGCACCGCCTTCTGGAACGAGGTCGTCATCTCCCCCGTCCGCGACTCCGCGGGCCGGGTCACCCACTTCGTCGGCGTCCAGTCGGACGTGACGCTGCGGGTGCAGGCCGAGCGCGAGCGCGACGAGGCGCTCGCCGCCGCGCGCGACGCCCGCCGCCGGCTGGAGTTCCTGTCCCAGGTCACCGACCAGCTGTCCGAGGTGCTGGACCCCGACGCGGCCCAGGACCTCCTGCCCTCCCTCGTGGTGCCCGAGTTCGCCGAGTGGGCGTTCGCGACGCTGCTGGACACCTCCGGGCGCACCCGCCACATCCGCGCCTCGCACGCCGACCCCGACCTGACCGAGGTGGCCGCGCGGTTCCAGGAGCTGCACGCCGACCTGGGCGACAACTCCATCTCGATGCGCGTCCTGCACGGCGACCTCGGCCCGACCCTCGTCTCGATCGACGACGACCACGCCGACGCCGTGACCACCACGCGCGAGACCGCCGACGTGCTGCGCCGCCTCGGCCTCGGCAGCGCCGTCGTCGTGCCGCTGCGCGCCCGGGGGGCCGTGACGGGCTCCCTGACGCTGCTGTCGGGCCCGGACCGCCCCCCGTTCACCACCGACGACCTGGCGACCGCCACCGACCTCGGCGCCCGCGCCGGGGTCGCCCTGGAGAACGCCCGTCTCTACGCGCAGCAGCGCACGTCCTCGGAGACGCTGCAGCGCAGTCTGCTGACACCGCCGACCCCCTCCCCCGGGCTGTCGATCGCCACGCGCTACCACCCGGCGGCGGAGGCCGCGCAGGTCGGCGGGGACTGGTACGACGCGTTCACCCAGCCGGACGGGTCCACCGTCGTCGTGATCGGCGACGTCATGGGCCACGACGTCCTCGCCGCCGCCGCCATGGGTCAGCTGCGCACCCTCGTGCGGGCCCTGGCCTACGACCGCTCCGCCCAACCCGGCGAGGTCGTCCGCCGCCTCGACGAACTGCTCGAGGGCCTGGGCGTGACGACGCTCGCGACGGGTGTCGTGATGCAGCTCGAGGCCGGTCCGGGGGCGCGTCGCGTCCGCTGGTGCACCGCGGGTCACCTGCCGCCCGTGGTCGCCGCGCCCGACGGCGAGGTCCGGCTGCTCGAGGGCGAGGGCATCGTGCTGGGCCTGGGCTCGGGTCAGCAGCGCGACCAGCAGGAGGGCACCCTCGCACCCGGCACCCTCCTGCTGCTCTACACCGACGGCCTGGTGGAACGCCGCGACCAGCCCATGGAGGATCGCCTGGCCGAGCTGCGCTCCGTCGTCCGCGACCTCGCCGACCTCGAGGTCGACGCCGTCTGCGACGCCCTGCTGGAACGGATGCTGCCCGACGGCAGCGACGACGACGTCGCGATCGTCGCGGTGCGGGTGGGCTGACCCGGCCCGCCGGGACCCCTCACCCGGCCAGGTCGCACCAGACCGTCTTGCCGGGACCCTCCCGGCGCACCCCCCAGTCGGCGCAGACCGCCGCCACCAGCCCCACCCCGCGGCCGGACTCGGCCGACGTGCCCGGCGAGGTGTGCCGCGGCAGCGAGGAACCGCCGTCGCTGACCTCCAGGTGCAGGACGCCGTCGCGGCAGTCCAGGTGCGCGCGCACCGGCGGAGCGCCGTGCTCGACGGCGTTCACGGTCAGCTCCGAGACGGCCAGGAGCGCGCGGTCCAGGACGTCGCCGCAGTGGTCCGGGCACGCCCGCTCGCGGACGAACGCGCGGGCCAGGCGTGCCGCGCCGAGGTCCGCGGGCAGGTCCAGGACGGCGTCCGGGGTCGCTTCGCACACACGAGCATCGTGCGGTCTCCACGCCGTCCCCGCTTCTGGTAGAGAGTGCAACGACCCCGGACGGCGGGGGCGGTCGCCCCGCGTTAACGTGGAGGAGCCGCAACGGAGCGCGTGTCCCCACCCGTCCGATCCAGGGAGAAGTCGTGCCCACCACCGTCAAGGCCTACGCCGCCACGTCCGCCACCGAACCGCTGACGCCGTTCGAGGTCGAGCGCCGCGACGTCGGACCGAAGGACGTCGCGATCGACATCAAGTTCGCCGGCATCTGCCACTCCGACATCCACACCGCCCGCAGCGAGTGGGGCCCGGCGACGTACCCCGTCGTCGTCGGCCACGAGATCGCCGGGACCGTCACCGCGGTCGGCTCGGAGGTCACGAAGTTCTCCGTCGGCGACCGCGTGGGCGTCGGCTGCATGGTCGACTCCTGCGGCGAGTGCAAGAACTGCCTCGCCGGTGACGAGCACTTCTGCCTCAAGGGCATGACCGGCACCTACAACAGCGTCGGCAAGGACGGGCAGCCCACCCACGGCGGGTACTCCCAGGCCATCGTCGTCACCGAGGGTTTCGTCTGCAGCATCCCCGAGGGCATCGACCTCGACGTCGCCGCCCCGCTGCTGTGCGCCGGCATCACCACCTACTCCCCGCTGAAGCAGTGGGGCGCCGGCCCCGGCAAGAAGGTCGCGGTCGTCGGTCTCGGCGGCCTGGGCCACATGGCCGTCAAGCTCGCGCACGCCATGGGCGCGGAGGTGACCGTGCTGTCGCAGTCGCTGAAGAAGCAGGAGGACGGCCTGCGCCTGGGCGCCGACCACTACTACGCCACGTCCGACCCGGACACCTTCACGGCGCTGCGCGGGCAGTTCGACATCATCATCAACACGGTCAGCGCGATGCTCGACTTCGACGCCTACCTCTCGCTGCTCGACGTGCACGGCGCGATGGTGAACGTGGGTCTGCCCGAGAAGCCGCTGTCCCTGCAGATGTTCTCCGTCGTCATGGGCAACAAGAGCTTCGCCGGTTCGAACATCGGCGGCATCGCCGAGACCCAGGAGATGCTCGACTTCTGCGCCGAGCACGGCATCGGGTCCGAGGTCGAGGTCATCGCCGCCGACCAGGTGAACGAGGCGTACGAGCGCGTGCTGGCCTCCGACGTGCGGTACCGGTTCGTCATCGACACCGCGACCCTCTGACCTGACACCTCCCCGGCCCCCGGTGGGTCCGGGCCCGTCGACGCACCCGGCTCCCCCGGCGAGCCGGGTGCGTCGACGACTCGCTTCCCCGCACGGGTGCCGGGTCGCCCCGGAGGGCGCACGCCGGCCCGCGGACGTAGCGTCGCGGCCATGGACATCGGCATCATCGGCGCCGGCAACATCGGCGGAAACCTCACCCGCGCGTTCACGCGCCTCGGCCACACCGTGAAGGTCGCGAACTCCCGCGGGCCCGAGACGCTGGCCGATCTCGCGCAGGAGACGGGCGCGAGCGCGGTCACCGCGCAGGACGCCCCGCGCGGGGTGGACCTGGCCGTCGTGACGATCCCGCAGGGCAGGGTTCCCGACCTCCCCGCGACCCTGCTGGACCCCCTGCCCGACGGCGCGGTCGTCGTCGACACCGGCAACTACTACCCGCAGCAGCGCGACGGTCGCCTCGACGAGATCGAGGACGGGACCCCGGAGACGGTGTGGACCGCGCGGCACCTCGACCCGCGCGGACGGCTGCACTGGGTCAAGGCCTTCAACGGCATCACGGCCGACCACCTCATCACCGCGGGCCGGCCGGAGGGCGACCTGGAACGACGCGCCCTGCCGATCGCCGGCGACGACCCCGCGGCGAAGGACGTGGTGGCGGGCCTGGTGCGCGAGATGGGTTTCGACGTCGTGGACGCCGGTTCCCTGGCGCAGTCGTGGCGCCAGCAGCCGGGCACCCCCGTCTACGGTGCCGAGGCCGGCGTCGAGGGAATCACCCGGGCCCTCGCGGACGCCCCGGCCGAACGGCCCGCGGAGTTCCGCGCCTGAGGTCGAGCCTCCCGCAGGACGTGTCGATCTCGGCGCCGCGACCCCTGCGGGAGGCACCCCCGGCCCACCTGCGCACCGGACCGTTCCCCGCACGCACCGTCCTTGGAGCCGCCCCATGCGCGCCGCTGTCGTCTACAACCCCGTCAAGATCGACCTCGACGCCGTCCGCGCGGTCGTCGACCGCGAGCAGGCCCGCGCCGGCTGGGACCCGACGCTGTGGTTCGAGACGTCGAAGGAGGACCCCGGCCGCGGCCCCACCCTGGAAGCGGTCGCCGCCGGTGTCGACCTGGTCATCGCCGCCGGCGGGGACGGTACCGTGCGACTGGTCGCCGAAGCCCTCGCCGAACACGGCCTCCCGCTGGCCCTGCTGCCCTCGGGCACGGGCAACCTGCTGGCCCGCAACATGGACCTCACCCTCGACGACGTCGAGCACTCCGTGCGCACCGCGTTCACCGGGCGGGGCCGCCCCATCGACCTCGGCCACGTCGAGATCCGCCGCCCCGACGGCAGCGTCGACCAGCACGCCTTCCTCGTCATGGCCGGCCTGGGCATCGACGCGACGATGCTGGCCGCCACCGACGAGGACCTCAAGGCCAAGGTCGGCTGGCTGGCGTACGTCAAGGCGATCGTGGCAGCCCTGCGCCAGACCAACACCTTCCGCCTGCAGTACCGACTGGACGACGGGCCGCTGCAACGGCTGCGCACCCACACCGTCATCGTCGGCAATTGCGGAACGCTGACCGGCAACATCCTCCTGCTCCCCGACGCGGCCCTGGACGACGGCCGGTTCGACGTGCTCCTGATGAGCCCCGAGGGCCTCGGGCACTGGTTGCAGGTGCTCGGCAAGGTGTTCATCGAGAACGGGATCGTCCGGCGCACCCCGCTGAGGCACGTCATCGGCCGGCGGGAGATCACCGCCCTCAACTACGTCACAGCAGCCGCCATGAGCCTGGCCCTGCCGGCAGCCCGGCAGGTGGAACTCGACGGCGACACCCTCGGCGAGGCGACGGGCCTCCACGTGCGCGTCCTCCCCGGCGCCGTCACGATCCAGGTCCCCGCGGAGTCCTGACGCCCGCCGGGAGGCGTCGCCCGCGGCGTCAGGTGAGGAAACCCCCGAGGGTCTCGGCGACCTGCGCGCGGAACTCCTCGGGGTAGCCGTGGCGGGCGCCGTCGAGCAGGACCAGCCGCGCGTCGGGGACCCGGTCGGCGAGCAGCCGCGCGTTCGCCGGCGGGGTGAGCCGGTCGCCGTCGCCGTGCACGACGAGGGTGCGGGCCCGGATGCGCGGCAGCAGTCCCCACCCGTCGTGGCCCCTGCTCGCCCCGTGGTGGGCGCGCTGCGCGCGGGGGGTCCCGGTCGGGGCGAACCGCGCCGCGACCTCGGGGTGGGCCGTCGAGAATCCCGGGGTGAAGAACAGGTCGGCCAGCTCCTGCCGCCCGGCGGTGGAGGCGGCGTGCCGCAGCGTGCGGGTGACGGCGTCGTCGCACGGGACCTCCCGCACCCCGCCGGGACCGGTCGCCCCGAGGACGAGACGGCCGGTGCGCCCGGGGTGACGGACCGCGAGCACCTGGGCGACGCGGCCGCCCATCGAGAAGCCGTGGACGTGGGCCTGGTCCACGCCGAGGGCGTCGAGGACGGCGACGGCGTCGGCGGCGAACGTCGCGGTGCTCCAGCCGCCCGGTCCGGGACCGCCCGTGCTCGCACCGGTCCCCCGGGTGTGGACGACGACGACGCGGAACGCGCCGGACAGGTCCTCGGCCAGGCCGGCGGCGGTCTCCGGGCCCAGGCTCTGCCCCTGCAGGAGCAGCAGGGTGGGGCCGGTGCCGGTCACGTCGGCGGCCACCTGGACGGGCCCGTCCGCCCCGGCGGGGTCGACGGGCACGAGGAGGCGCTCGGCCGGCACCGCCCGAACCTACCCCCGGGTCACCGCTCGAGCGCCACGGGATCGCGGTGGGCCCGCTTCACGACGTACATGCGGGCGTCGGCCGCGGCCAGCAGCGCCTCGACGACCCCGGGCACGAGGTCCCCGTCGTCCGCCCTGCCCGCGGCCAGGGCCCGCACGTCCTCCCGGACCGCGCCGATGCTGGCGGAGGCCTGGACGACGGTCCCCTGGATGCGGAACGGTTCCGTCAGCGCGGCGCGCAGGCGTTCGACGACGTCGTCCGCGCGCGCCTGCGGGTCGGTGACCAGGACGGCGAACTCGTCCCCGCCCCACCGGGCGGCGCAGTCCTCCTCGCGCACGCTCGAGCGCAACCGGGCCGCGACCCCCCGGAGCAGGTCGTCGCCGGCCGCGTGCCCGAGGGTGTCGTTGACGGCTTTGAACCGGTCGAGGTCGACGAAGGCGACGACGACGGCGTCACCGGTGCCGAGGGCGTCGCGGACCGCCTCCGCCGTCCGGTCGGAGAACCGGCGCCGGTTCTCCAGACCGGTGAGGGGGTCGACGTGGGCGAGGACGTCGAGCTGACGACGTTGCCGCTCGGCCGTGGACAGCAGACGGCGGTGGTCGTCGAGGGCCAGGAACTGCCGGGTCATGACGGTCGCGGCCATGGTCACGAGGAGGACCAGGACGACGTGGTCGGTCACCGTCCACAGCCTGACCACCCCGCACAGGCAGGCGGGGAACATCACCAGGTACGACACCACCCAGCCCGTCGACCCCTCGGTCGCCGGTGAGGACTGCACCGGGGCGGCCGGGTGGTGCCGGGCGTTGACGGCCACGACCCCGAAGGCGGCGATCCAGGCGAAGTCGGGTGGACCGCCCGTCCGGAAACCCCCCGGGGCCAGGACGCCGCACAGGTAGGCGGCGTCGGCGAAGGCGAGGGCGCTCACGGCGGCGAGGCAGAACACCCCGGTGCGGGTGGGGCCGGACAGCGTGACCTGGACGAGCACCATCGTCAGGAAGACCAGGTCCAGGAGGGGGTAGGTCAACGGCACGACGAGGTCGGTCAGCCGGAGGGGCGAGGCGTGGACCGCCTCGGCCAGCCAGCCGACCCAGACGACCATCAGCAGCGAGGTCCCCAGCAGCACCCCGTCGAGCAGCGCCCCGACGCCGAGGTGGGCGCGGGTCTGACCGCGCAACCAGCTGAGACCGCTGGCCACGAGCGAGAAGGAGAAGAGGAGGAACGGGCCGTCGGCCCAGGTCGTCGCGCCCCCGGCGAGCCCCAGGACGTCCTCCACGACGTAGACGAGCTGGCCGGTCCCCCAGGACCAGCACGCCAGGGCCAGCAGGGCCCAGCTGCGCCGCTGCCACGGCGACGGCGCCCGCCGCCGGACCGCCCGGGTCAGCAGACCGGCGGCGAGGAACGCGGCGGCCGCCTCACCGGACCCGAGCAGCAGCAGCGCCGGCGTCGACCCGCGCCCCAGGAGGGACTGAACCAGGGCCAGCGCGAGGAGGACGCCCGCGAGGACGCCGAGGTCCGCGCCGAGGCGGCCAGTGCCGCTCAGCGCGTCCCGCCCTCGGTTGGACCAGGTACGCACCTGCTGTGGATCGTCCCGCGGGCACCGGGACTGGATCGGCCACGAGGGTGCAACAGCGCGCAGTCACCCGTCCGGCGGTGAGCGCAGGCCGTCGCTGCCGGTCTCAGCCCTGGGGGTCCGCGGGCACGTCGGCGGCGCTCGGCGGGCGCATGAGGCCGAGCAGCGGCGCGGTCGTCAGGCGCTGGCGCACGAGGGCGGCCGAGAGCAGGAGCACGACGAGACCGAGGAGCGCCAGCGGCCAGGAGTTCGCCAGGAGAGCCGCGGCGAGCAGCGCAAGGACGACCAGGACGGGCACCAGGAGCGGCACCCGGTTGTACCAGCGCGGTTGCAGGACGGCGGCGGCGTACCACCAGGCGACGGCGGCGACGCGCTCGTCGGGGTGGCGCCGGCCCCAGCGGGCCAGGGCGATCGCGTCCTGGCGGTCCTCCCGGGGCAGCGTCTGGAAGGCGCGCAGCGCCGTCGCCCGCCGCTGCGGGGTCATCTCGGGCCCCACGACCGCGCTCATCGTCCTGCTCCTCGCCGTCGCTGCGTCCTCACGTCCCGGACCGGGCGTCCGGCGGTGGCGGAGGGCATGGGATTCGAACCCATGAGGAAGGAGTGGGTACCTCCCTAGCGGTTTTCAAGACCGCCGCCTTCAACCACTCGGCCAGCCCTCCCGGCCGCGCCGGCCTCCTGCGGGTGGCCCGGGCGCAGGGACAGTCTGCCAGCTGCTCCGTGCTCCTGGACCGGCTTGCCCGCCCGCGAGCGCAGCTCGACGCCCTCGCGCAGCAGCAGCTTGCGCACGCGGGTGACGCTGTAGCCGCTGTCGAGGGCGATCTGGGCGAGGCTGCGGCCCCGCTCGTACTCCGCGCGCAGCACGCGCTGGGCGAGGAGCCGCTTCTCCTCGGTGAACCACTCGCCGAGCACGGCGGGCGGCAGCTCCTCCAGCCCCATCAGGCCTCCTGCGGTGCGGCGACCCGCGCGAGCACGGTGTCGAGGCGACGGCGACACCACCTCCTGCGCGACGCGCGGGGTGCCGGTGGACAGGTCGGGACCGGGGCGGGCCGTCGCTCCGAGCCGGGGTGCTCGATCACGCGACCTCCTCCGCAGCAGCCTGCGCACCGGTCGTCCGCACGGGGCCGATCGTGCCGCACTGGTCCGACACGACCCCGGGACCGGCGGGCGGACACGCCGGACCCGGTGTCCGGCCGGGACGGAGGGGGTGGGAGGTGGGGTAGCGTCGGGCGACCCGTCCGCCGATCACCCGAGCGAGTTCCCGTTGGCCGAAGCCCTGCGCTGCGTCGTCGTCCTGCCCACGTACGACGAGGCCGACAACATCACCGGCATGCTCGAGCGCATCCTGGGTTCCGCGCTCGCCCCGGACGTCCTGGTCGTCGACGACTCCTCCCCCGACGGCACCGGCGCCCTGGTGGAGCAGGTCGCGGCGCGGTACCCGCAGGGGCGCGTGCGGTTGCTGACCCGCACGACGAAGGACGGCCTCGGCGCCGCCTACCGCGCCGGTTTCGCGCACGCCCTCGCCGCCGGCGAGCACGACGTCGTCGTGCAGATGGACGCCGACGGCTCGCACCCGGTGGAGGCGCTGGAGCGGATGACCGCCGAGATCGCCGCGGGCGCCGACCTCGTCCTCGGCGCGCGGTACGTGCCGGGCGGCGCGCTCGACGACGCCTGGCCCTGGTACCGCAAGGCGCTCTCGCGCGGGGCGAACGTCTACGCCCGCGTCCTGCTGCGGGCGCCCGTCGCCGACCTGACCGGTGGGTTCAAGGCGTGGCGCGCCGACCTGCTGCGCTCCCTGGACCTGTCGCAGCTGACGGCCGCGGGGTACGCGTTCCAGATCCAGACGACGCTGGCCGCGCTGCAGCGGGGCGCGACCGTGCGCGAGGTGCCGATCCTGTTCACCGAGCGCACGCACGGGACGTCGAAGATGTCGAGGGCGATCATCCGCGAGGCGATGGTCGCGGTGCTGCGGATGCGCCGGCACGGCCCGAGCGGGCATCGCTGACGCAGCGCCGCGGCGCAGACCGGGGCACGGCGACGCCGACTGCGGGGAGTGACCGACGGTGACTGTGACCTCGTCGTGATTGTGCGGACGGCACCCTTCTGCGAGGGTCGAGCGGACGGCGGGTCACGAGGAGGGCGCCCCGTTCCCGCACGGTGCGCCCGTCGGGTGGTGCGGTCACCCACGACTCGACGAACGACAGACGGCACGTCCGCGGGAGGGCCACCGGTGCGAGGTGACGGGCAGGACGACGCCGACGCCGTCGCCCAGCTCCTGGACCTCGCCAGGGACGTCTTCGGGACACCCGTCGCGGCCCTCACGAGACCCACCCCCACCACCGCGCACCACGTCGAGCAGACCAGCAGCGTCCTGGACCCGCGCGCCACCGTCCGGCTGCTGGCCGAGACCGACCTCGCCCGCACCCCGCTGGCCGTCGACGTCGTGCGCCCCGACGGGGTCACCGGCGGACGGCTGGTGGGGGTCGGGCCCGCCGCGGAGGACGACCTCGCCTCCCGCCAGCTGGAGGCCCTGCACGTCGTGGCGGCGCTGCTGGCCGGGGTCCTGCACCACCGGGACCGCCGCCGCGCCGAACGGGACGACCGCCTGGCCTCCCTGGACGCGCTCGTCGCCGGTGCGGGCCGCACCACCGTCCTGCAGCCGATCGTCGACCTGCGCACCGGGACGACGGTGGGCGCGGAGGCGCTCAGCCGGTTCACCGGGCCGGGAGGTTCACCGCGCTGCCCCGAGCAGGTCTTCACCGACGCCCGCACCTGCGGCATCGGCGTCCGGCTGGAGCAGGCCGCCATCGCCTCGGCCCTGCCGCTGCGGGGGGTCATGCCGGCCGGGACGTACCTCAGCGTGAACGCCTCCGCCGAGGCGCTGCTGGACCCCGCGACCCACGACCTGCTGCTGGTGGGGGCACCGGACCGGCTCGTCGTGGAGATCACCGAGCACGACCCCGTCGCGGACTACGACGCGCTCACCGAGGCGACCGCGCGGCTGCGCCGGCACGGGGTGCGCATCGCCGTCGACGACGCGGGGGCCGGGTTCGCCAGCCTGCAGCACGTCCTGCACCTGTCGCCGGACATCGTCAAGCTCGACATCGCGTTCGTCCGCGGCATCGACACCGACCCCGCCCGCCGGGCCGTGGCCCGGGCCCTGGTCGGTTTCGCCTCCGAACTGGGGTCGACGATCGTGGCCGAGGGCGTCGAGCGGCCCGACGAGCTGAGCGTGCTCGGGGAGCTCGGCGTCGGCTGCGGGCAGGGGTACCTGCTGGGCCGGCCGAGCGCGGACCCCTTCGGGGGCGGCGGTCCGGGGGCGACGACGGCCGTCGTCACCGGCTGAGGCGGACCCCGGGCACGACGAGAACCCCCCGCCCGCGGGGGCGAGGGGTTCCGGGGTCGTGCGCGTCAGAACGTGACGATGCTGAGCGCACCCTTGCCGTAGCGGGCCACCGAGACCGCGAGGTCCAGGCGGCTGCCCGTCCGGGTCGCCCAGTCGGCCACGTCGGGGCGCAGGGCCTCGCCGGGCACGTAGGACGCGTACAGCTTCAGGTGGGCTGCACCCTCCACGTTGAACAGGGACGCCATGATGTTGAGCACCTCGCGCGAGTTCACGGCGAGGTTCTCCGGCAGCTCCTTGTCCTCGATCGCGGCCTCGCTGGCCCCGGGGGGCAGCAGGCCGATCGCGGCACCGGCGTGCGCGGCCAGCGCGAAGTCGAAGACCACGACGGCCTTGGACTTCAGGTGGTCGTCGACGTAGAGCCCGACGAGGGAACCGGGGTTCCCGCCGACGGTCAGCGGGCGGCCGTCGGAGAGGTCGACGTCGCGGTTGAGCAGGTCCGAGAGCAGGTTGCGGATCGCCAGGTTCGACGGCAGCGGGTTGACCTCGAACTTGACCTCACCCTGCGCCACCGACGTCTCGACGGCGCCGGAACCGGCGTCACCACCGAGGACCGGGGCCAGGGCCGCCGCGAACGCCTCGGGGGTGAAGGGCTTGGCGATGAGGAACAGGGCGCCGGCAGCCGCCGCCTTCTCCCGCATCTCCTCCGAACCCTCCGACGTCACGAAGCCGAACGGCACGTCGAGACCCGAACCGCGCAGGTTCTGCAGCATCTCGATGCCGCTGGCCTCCGGCATGTTCCAGTCCGAGAGGACGATGTCCGGGTTCTCCTTGCGGACGGCGTCGAACCCCTCCTTGCCGTTCTCCGCCTGGACCACCTCGACCCAGTCGTACCCGGCCTGACGAAGCGTGCGGATGACGATCTGCCGCATGACGCGGCTGTCGTCGACCACCAGGGCCTTCACGTCCTCACACCCCCGCGTTCTCGGAGCCGTTGCCGCCGGCCAGCCACACCTCGAACGTCAGCCACTGACCCTGCCAGTTGGCGTCGAGCCGGGCGGCGAGGCGGTCGGAGGCGCCGTGCAACGGCTTGGCGGTGGAGACGACGGGCAGGCCCAGGGGACCCGCGTCGGGGACGAGGGCCTTGATGTTGCCGCCGACGATGTTGGCGACCTCACCGAGGGAGTCGTAGACGTCCTCGTCGGTCAGCTCGCCGTCGTCCTGCAGGAGGGCGGCGGCCAGCGGCAGGCCGAGGGTGCGCTCGACGCTGACGGTCACGATGCCGGGGCGGGCCCCGGAGATCGTCACCGAGGCGGCGAGGATGTCGCCCTCGATGTCGTGCTGCTCGAACGACGGCAGCAGGAACTCGGTGTGCGCGAAGTACGACGCCCACATCGCGTCGACGATCTGGCCCAGGGCCTCGTCCTCGACGTAGTCGGTGGGTTCGTCGTAGAACTCCTCCACCAGTTCGGTCATGCCTGGACCCCTTCCGGGAGCAGGCCGAGCAGGGAGAGCTTCTCCTCCAGCGACTCGACCGTGAACGGCTTGATGAGGTACTCGTGCGCACCGGCGGCCAGCGCCCGGACGATCTGCCCGTGCTCGGCCTCCGTCGTCACCATCATGAGCGTGAGCGCGCGGTAGTCGCGGTTCGCCCGGACCTGGGTGACGAACGTCAGACCGTCCATCACCGGCATGTTCCAGTCGACCGTCGCGAGGTCGGGCAGCGGGCCCGACTCGAGGGCCTTCAACGCCTCGGCGCCGTCGGCCGCCTCGATCGTCTCGTACCCGAGCTTGCGCAGCGCACCAGCGATGATCTTCCGCATGGCGCGGGAGTCATCCACCACCAGAGCCTTCATGCCTGACCTCCGTTCTTGGGACGGTGGACCGAAACCCGTCCGATGAGTTCGCGGTCCCAGTTCTCGTCGACGCCCAGCGTCGTTTCTGCACCCCCGAGGAACATGTACCCCCCGGGCTTGAGGACCTTGCGCACGCGGGACAGGATGTCGCGCTTGGTCTCCAGGTCGAAGTAGATGAGCACGTTCCGCAGGAACACCACGTCGAACTGGCCCAGGGCCGCGTACGAGCTCGTGAGGTTCAGCTGCTGGAAGCGCACCATCCGCTTGATGTCGTCGTTCACCTGCCACTGCGTCCCGACGCGCGTGAAGTGGCGCACGAGCATCGGGGCCGGCAGCCCGCGGTTCATCTCCAACTGCGAGTACCGACCGGCCTTGGCCTTCTCCAGCACCTCGCTGGACAGGTCGGTGCCGATGATCTCAGCCCGCCACCCTTCGGCGATCAAGCTGTCCTGCAGCGAGATCGCCAGGCTGTAGGCCTCCTGGCCGGTGGAGCTGGCCGCGGACCAGATGCGCAGCGAACGGGTCGTCGCCCGCGCCTGCTTCAGCGCGGGCACCACCGACGTCGAGAACGCGGTGAACGGGGCGCCGTCGCGGAACCACGAGGTCTCGTTCGTGGTCAGCGCCTCGACGATCGCGGTCTGCGCCCGGCGGTCCGGGCGCAGGCGGATGCCGTCGACGTAGGCCGAGACGTCGCTCGCACCCGCGGCTCGTGCCAGCGGCACGAGCCTGGACTCGACGAGGTACTCCTTGCCCTTCTCGAGGACGATCGCACTCTCCTTGCGCACGAGGGTGCAGACCCAGTCGAAGGCTGTGGTCGTGAGTGCCATGTCACCACCTGCCTTGGGAGGGACGGGCCGCGGGGGCGGCCGGACGGAACGCCGGCGGTCGAGCCGGCGGGAGGGAACTGGTGCGGGTACTGGTGGTGCTGGTGGTGGCTCTCGGCGCCGCCGGTGGTGCGGACACCGACCGGGCAGGGCCGAGCCGGCGCTGGATCGCCTCGGCGATGGACCCCAGGGGCAGGACCTCGTCGGCGATCCCCTCACGGGCCACGGCGCCAGGCATGCCCCAGACGACCGAGGTGGCTTCGTCCTGGGCCAGGACCTGCCCACCGGCGGTGGCCACGGCCTTGCAGCCGAGCTTGCCGTCCGACCCCATGCCCGTGAGGATCACGGCCAGCAGTTCACCGCCGTAGGCGGCGACCGCCGAACGCACCATCACGTCGACGGCGGGTCGGCAGAAGTTCTCGGCAGGTCCCTGGTTCAACGCGATCACCATCTGCGGCCCGCGGCGGACGACCTGCATGTGGAAGTCGCCCGGCGCGACGTAGACGGTGCCCGCGACGACGGCGTCACCGTCGGCGGCCTCGACGACGCGCAGGGCGGAGGACTTGTCCAGGCGCTGGGCGTAGAGCCGGGTGAACACCGGCGGCATGTGCTGGGTGACGAGCACGGGGACGCCGAGCCCGGCCGGCAGCTTGGCCAGCACCGCCGACAGGGCCTCGGGCCCTCCGGTGGAGGAGCCGATGACGAGGGCGCGGGGGGACTTGGCGGCCGAGGTGCGGGCGCGGGTCGTGACGGGGGTCGCGGCTCGCGCCGGGACCAGGGGTGCCGCGGGGGCGGCCGCGGCGGCCAGACCCGGCACGAGCGCCTTGATCTTGGGGATGAGCTGCTCGCGCACGGAGTCCATGGACTCCTGGACCGACCCGACGTTCGCCGGTTTCGTCACGTAGTCGGAGGCACCCGAGGACAGGGCCTCCAGGGTCGCGGTGGCGCCGCGCTCGGTGAGCGTGGAGAACATGATGACCGGCAGCTTCCGGTCGATCCTGCGGATCTCCTTGATCGCCTCCAGCCCGTCCATGACGGGCATCTCGATGTCCAGCGTCACCACGTCGGGCTTGAGCTGGACGATCTTCTCGAGCGCGATCTTGCCGTTGGGAGCCGTTCCGACGACCTCGATGGCCGGGTCGGAGGCCAGCACGTCGGTGACGATCCGGCGGACGACCACGGAGTCGTCCACCGTGAGCACCTTGATGCGTGGGCCCACGTCGCACCTGACCTTCCTCGCTGCCGGCGCGCCGCGCCGTGGGGCACCACCCGGGAGCGGGTGACTCCCTGTTCATCGGCGTCTGGCCCGCAACCTTGAACCCCGACCTCGACCGACGTCACTGTCGGCCTGCCCGTCGTGACCGACCGTGCAGGACCACTCTGGCGCGGGGCCGTGGGGGCGTCGAGCGGGGCCGCGTCGCAACCCCACGGCCGACCACCGACGGGGGTGGTCGTCGTCGGGCCCCGCGCGGCCGGTGAAC
>NZ_JBGGTQ010000011.1 GCF_041320705.1 Kineococcus mangrovi | reverse complement strand
CAGACCAGGGGTAGATCCCAAAGGAACCCCAACCACCAGACACTCAGGCCCGGCGGTCATTGGGGGTTAATGCATTGGCATCAACATATTTCTAGCGCACTGTTGAGTTCTCAAGAACCGGACGCACGACTGTCGACCGCTTTCGCGGCTTTTCGTCTGCGGACTTCGTCCAGCTTACCGGGTTCTTCGACCCGGTCGGGACGCTCCTGGTTCATCGGCAGTGACTTCGCGCCCTTGAGCGTTCGTCGTCACCGATGTCGTTCGGAGTGTCCCGATCGTCCCGCGGGGACCGGCCGGCGTGCCGTCCGTTCCTCCCCGCTGGGGTGTGACAACTACGTTAACTGCGGGCCAGCAGCGGGTCAAATCCCGCTGTCGCCTCCCCCTCCGCCGGCGCGTCCGGGGCGTCGGCGACGTCGTCCACGTGAGCCGCGAGCTCTCGCAGGACGGCCCGCGCAGGGGACCGGGCCGCGTGCTCGGCCAGGGTGCGCCCGGCCAGGAGCGCTGCGTCGACCGCGGCGTCGTCCGGGATCGTCCAGGTGCTCTCGACACCCGCGAGACGACGCAGGAGCGAGGTCACCCGACGTCCCGGTGCTGCCCCCACGGCGCTGCTCCGGAGACGGTTGACGACGGGGACGACGACCGCGTCCGGGGCCAGGTCCGGAAGTCGCGACCAGGCGCGCGCGAAGCGCTGCAGCGACACCGGGTCGCCCGCTCCCACGACGAGCACCACGTCCGCCACCCCCAGGACCGTCGCCAGCACGGCGTCCCGACCGGACTCCTCGGTGAGGTCGTCACTGCCCCCGGGCAGGTCCACGACCGTCCAGTCGTGGGAGAGGGCACCCACCTCGAGGACGCGGCGCAACGCCGCCGGACGCAGCTCGCTCCACCGGCCGCCGTCGGGCGCCCCGGTCAGCACGTCCACGTCGTCGACCCGGGCGACGCGCGCGGCGAGCCCCGCGGCGTCGAGCCGCCCGCCGGCAGCGGCGCGCACCCCGGCGAGCAGCGAGGGCGCGTCGTCGAGCAGCCCCAGCACCTGGCCGACGGACGCCCCGCGGGTGTCGGCGTCCACCAGCAGCACGCTGCGACCGGCACCGGCCAGCTCCGCGGCCACGTTCACCGCCACCGTCGTGCGTCCGCACGACCCGTGCGGTCCCCAGACCGCCACCGTGCGGCCGGGGACGCCGAGCGCCCGCCCGTCGTCCGCGCCCGGGTCCTCCGGTGGTACCGGCGGGGTGTCCTGCGCGGCGGTCGCCAGGACGACCTCGCGCGCCACGTCGGCGGCGGGCTGGTCCTCCACGACGAACCGCGTGGCGCCCAGAGCCCGCCAGCGACGCTCCCACTCCTCCCCCGCCGCACCGGCGGGCAGCAGCACGACGAGGCCGGCGCCGCGACGGCGCAGGTCCGCCAGGACCTCGGTGTCGCACCCCGGCAGCTCGGCTCCCAGCACCACGGCCCGGGCCAGCCCCGCACCCACGGCGGCGAGGACGTCCGCCACGTCGGCGCACCGGCGCACCACGACGACCTCGCGGCGCAGCGGTTCCCACCCCGAGAGCAGCCGGGACTCCGCGGGCCCGGGCACGGCGACGAGGACGGGCAGCGTCACTGCCCACCCCCGGGAGCACTGCCGGGGACCGGCACGAGGACGAGGTCGTCGTCGGAGGCGACCGCCTCCAGGACGGCCGGGAGCGCGTCCTGCGGCACGACGACCTGGGCGTCCGCGCCGGCGCGGGTGGCGAGGGCTCCCCCACCGGTGACGACGGACGCGACCTCCGCCGCTGCGACCAGCCGTTCGGGACCGGGCACCGCCCCGTCCGTGGCCGCCGTCGCGCCTGCCGCGGCCGGTACGACCCACACGTCCACGAGGGAACCGACCACGACCCCGGGCGGGACGGCCCCCTCCACCGGGACGCTGACGGGGCGGGCCGTCAGCTCCTCGGCGCGCCCGACGGAGGAGCGCGGCAGGAGCTCACCGGCGCCGAGCCCGCGCAGCGCCACGGCACGTCCGTCCAGGACGGCGTCCGCGGGCACCTCCGCCGGCACGTAGCGCTCGGCCGTGGTGGGGTCCAGACGCACCTCGACCACCGTGAGGTCGGCGGCGGTGAGGCGCTGTCCCGCCCCGACCGCGCGACCGAGGCCCCACACCGTCGTGGTGTCCCGGGCCTGGCCGACGACGACGCTGCCCGCGACCACGCTCCCCGTGACGAGGAGCAGACCCACGAGCAGCCGCGGGTCGCGCCACGACGGGGCGCTCACCCGTCGCTCCGTCGTTCCCGTCGGGCCCGTCACCCGCACGACGTCCCGTCCCCGCACCGGCCGCACCGCTGTCCGCACCCGTCCACCCGTTCCTCGGTCCCGCTCTGGTCGACAGCCATGGTGAGGTCACCGGCCGGCAGCACCCCGCGGTTGTCCACAGGCCACCCGATCGGGTCAGCGGCACCCGGGTGACGTCGTGGCAGGATGCGGGCACCGCCGGGCCCCGCGCCCGGCAGTGCCCCCGAGTGCTCAGGAGAGCCAGCGTGCCTGCTCGATTCCTCCCGCTCGCGGACGTCGCCGAGACGCTCGCGATCTCCTCGGCCCAGGCCTACGCCCTGGTCCGGACGGGTGAGCTGCGCGCCATCAAGGTGGGTGGGCGCGGCCAGTGGCGCGTCGAGGACAGCGAGCTGGAGGACTACATCCAGCGCATGTACGCCCAGACGCGCGAGATCGTGCTCGCCGGTGGCGAGGACCACACCGCCTGACCCTCCCGGGGGATCCTCACGGGGCCCTCCTCACGGGGCTTCCTGCACCGCCAGCACCGCGCCGAACGGCACGGACAGCACCTCCGCGCCCGGCCCCGCACCCGGCGCCGGGACGAGGTCGAGGTGGTCCGCCCCGACCCGCCCGAGGCGACCGGTGTGCGTACCCGTCACCGTGCGCACCCGCACCCTCTCGCCGGCGTCACCGAGGGCGCGCAGCGCCATGAGGAACGTCCGCCGCGCCGCGACCGCGCTCAGCGGCGGCGCGCTCCAGCCCGGCACGCCCCGCACCCCGTCGACGGCGTCGGCCGCCAGCAGCACCTGCTCACCCCGGTCGGCGGCCAGCAGGAACCACCCCGGCCCCGCGCCGAGCACCCGCCCCACGAGGGTCGACCCGTCGCGCAGCGACCACGTCAGCGGACCACCGGCCGCGCGCACCCGGTCGGCCAGCGCCACCGTCGCCTGCTCGCGCCGCGTCCGGTCGGCCACCTCCGCCGCCAGGTCCTGACGCTGCTCGTGCTCGGCCTGGCCCGCGAGGTCGTCGAAGAGGTCGTCCCAGCGCACGAACCCACGCTCCCACGCCCCGGACGTGCCGGTGGCCCCCGCGCGTCCGCCGTCCCGTGACCTCGCCTGACGCTCCGTCAGCCGGTGCCCTCCGATCGGGCGCACCCGGGGTCGTTCGCTGGTCCCGCGCACAGCAGCTCGATAGACAGGGGGCACTAAACGACATCAAACGGCACCCAACCGCTGCCCGAAGTCTCCAGGAGCCCCACCGTGCACCCATCGTCCCTCGGGACCCAGGACCCCGCCGAGGTCGTCGTCGCCGTCTGCGCCGTCGTCGGGGTCGGGGTGGCGCTGTGGCTCGCGCTGAGCGTCGTGGTCGCGGTCGTGGACGAGGTGCGCCTGCGGCGCTCCCCGCGCCGCAGCGTCCGGCTGACCCCGGGCGTGCCGGCCGTCGTCCGCCGGCTCGTCGCCCTGGTCGTGGGGCTGCTGCTGGGCTCGGCCGCCCTCTCGGCGCAGGCCGCCGCACCGGGCGTCCCGGAGGCCGGCTGGGCCGCGACCACCGCGACCGCCGCGCCCGACCCGGGCTGGCCCGCGGCCACGGCCCTCACCCCCACCGGCACGACGGGCACCACCGCGCCCGCACCGCTCACCCCCACCAGGAGCACCCCGGTCCCGACCGGGGCCGGTGAGGTGGTCGTGCTGCGGGGGGACAGCCTCTGGTCGCTGGCCGAGCACCGCCTCGGGCCCGGAGCGACCCGCGCGGAGGTCCTCGCCGAGCAGCACCGGCTCTACGTCGCCAACGCGGACGTCGTCGGGGACGACCCCGACCGCCTCCTGCCCGGGCAGGTCCTCCGCCTGCCCTGAGCACCCCTGCCCCTGCCCCGAACGACCCGATCCCGGACGAACCCGTCGAGGAGACGACACGTGCCCATCACCAGCACGACCAGGACCACCGGCACGACCGTGGGCGGACTGCCGCGCTACGTCGACGACGAGGACGCCCACGGCGCCGAGGGACCGGTGCTCACGCACCTCAGCCCGGACCAGGGCGTCCTCGAGCTCGAGCTGCGCGACCTGCGGCTGCTGCCGCCCGCGGAACTGCCGGAGGTCACCGGCTGGACGCGGCGGTACCTCGTGACGCTGCTGGAGGTGCTCTCGGGTCTGCGCCCGGCCCAGCAGCTCCTGCGCTGGTCGAGCGCGGAGATCTACAGCGGGGTCCAGCGCAAGACGGCGCTGCACGCGCGGATGCGGTCCAGGGTCCGCCCGGCGGCCCGGGGGGCCGTCCGCGCGGCCCACGTCTCCTCGCTGCGCGTCTCGTTCCCCCGCGACGGGGTCGCCGAGGTCGGGGCCGTGCTGCGCGACGGGGACCGCGTCCGGGCGGCGGCGCTGCGTGTCGAGCGCTGCACCGACCGCTCCGGCGACCGGTGGCGGGTCACCGCGCTCGAGATGCGCTGACCCGCCCCGGCGGCGCGGCCCTCAGGCGTCGCGCTGGGCGCGTTCGGTGGCGCGCCGCTGAGCGCGGTTGCCCGTGGCGGCCTCGGTCGCCTGGGCGTCCCCCGCGTGCACCTCGACGTCGCCCTCGGCCGTGGGGGCGGAGTACTGCAGCTGCTGGCGGGCCGGCGGGGCGCCGAGGCCGGCGGGCGTCGCGCCGGCCTGGGCGGCGGGCTGGACCTGCAGGGAGAACAGGTACCCCACCGACTCCTCCTTGATGGCGTCGGTCATCGCGCCGAAGAGCTGGTAGCCCTCGCGCTGGTACTCCACGAGCGGGTCGCGCTGGGCCATCGCCCGCAGGCCGATGCCCTCCTGCAGGTAGTCCATCTCGTAGAGGTGCTCGCGCCACTTGCGGTCCAGCACCGACAGCACGACGCGGCGCTCGAGGTCGCGCAGGACGCTCGCACCCAGCTCCTCCTCGCGGGCGTCGTAGCAGGCCTGCGCGTCGCCGCGCATCTCCTCGACCAGCCGCTCGACCGTGAGGTTCCCCCGGCCCCCCGCGGCCTCGACGACCTCCTCGGGGGTGATCGAGACGGGGTACAGGCTGCGCAGCGCGGTGAAGAGCTCCTCCAGGTCCCAGTCCTCGCCGAAACCGCGGGCCGTGGCCTCCGACACGTACGCCGTCACGACGTCGTCGACGAAGTGCCGGATCTGCACGTGCAGGTCCTCGCCCTCGAGCACCTTGCGCCGCTCGGTGTAGATGACCTCGCGCTGGCGGTTGAGGACGTCGTCGTACTTCAGGACGTTCTTGCGGATCTCGAAGTTGCGGCCCTCGACCTGGCCCTGGGCGCTCTGGATGGCCCGGGAGACCATCTTGGACTCGATCGGGACGTCCTCGGGGATGCCCGTGCGGGTCAGGAAGCTCTCGACGAGGGCGGCGTTGAACAGGCGCATGAGGTCGTCGGTGAGCGAGAGGTAGAACCGGGACTCCCCCGGGTCGCCCTGCCGGCCCGAACGCCCGCGCAGCTGGTTGTCGATGCGGCGCGACTCGTGCCGCTCGGTGCCCAGGACGTAGAGGCCACCGAGGTCGCGGACCTCGTCGTGCTCGGCCTCGACCGAGGCGTTGGCCTGCTCCAGCACCTCCGGCCAGGCGGCCTCGTAGGCCTCGGGGGCCTCGTCGGGGTCCAGGCCCTTGTCCTTCATGGCCGCCACGGCCAGGAACTCGGCGTTGCCGCCGAGCATGATGTCCGTCCCGCGGCCGGCCATGTTCGTCGCGACCGTGACGGCGCCCCTGCGGCCGGCCTGGGCCACGATCGCGGCCTCGCGCTCGTGCTGCTTGGCGTTGAGGACGGTGTGCTCGACACCGGCCTTCGTCAGCAGGTTGGACAGGTACTCGCTCTTCTCCACGCTCGTCGTCCCGACCAGGACCGGCTGCCCGGCGGCGTGGTGCTCGGCGATGTCCTCGACGACGGCCGCGAACTTGGCCTGCTCGTTCTTGTAGACGAGGTCGGGCTGGTCCGCGCGGACGGCCGGCCGGTTGGTGGGGATCGGCACGACACCGAGCTTGTACGTCGCCTGGAACTCCGCGGCCTCGGTCATGGCCGTCCCGGTCATCCCCGCGAGCTTGTCGTACATGCGGAAGAAGTTCTGCAGGGTGATCGTCGCCAGCGTCTGGTTCTCGTTCTGGATCGGCACGCCCTCCTTGGCCTCGATGGCCTGGTGCATGCCCTCGTTGTAGCGGCGGCCGGCGAGGATGCGCCCGGTGTGCTCGTCGACGATGAGGACCTCGCCGTTGGGGGACACGACGTAGTCCTTGTCCCGCTTGAAGAGCTCCTTGGCCTTGACGGCGTTGTTGAGGAACCCGATGAGCGGGGTGTTCACGCTCTCGTAGAGGTTCTCGATGCCGAGCAGGTCCTCGACCTTGGCGATCCCGGCCTCGAGGATGCCGATGGTGCGCTTCTTCTCGTCGACCTCGTAGTCGACGTCGATCGTCAGGCGCCGGACGATCTTGGCGAACTCCGTGTACCACTTCGTGGGCGCGTCGGAGGGGCCGGAGATGATGAGGGGGGTGCGGGCCTCGTCGATGAGGATCGAGTCGACCTCGTCGATGATGGCGAAGTGGTGGCCCCGCTGGACCATCTCGGAGACGTTCCACGCCATGTTGTCGCGCAGGTAGTCGAAGCCGAACTCGTTGTTCGTGCCGTACGTGATGTCGGCCGCGTAGGCCTCGCGCCGCTCGTCGGGGCGCATCCGCGACAGGATGCACGAGCTCGTCATGCCCAGGAAGCGGAACACCCGGCCCATGAGGTCGGACTGGTACTCGGCGAGGAAGTCGTTGACCGTGATGACGTGGACGCCCTCGCCGGTGAGGGCGTTGAGGTAGGCGGGCAGCGTCGCGACGAGCGTCTTGCCCTCCCCCGTGCGCATCTCGGCGATGTTGCCCTGGTGCAGGGCCGCGCCCCCCATGAGCTGGACGTCGAAGTGCCGCTGGCCCAGGGTGCGCCGGGCCGCCTCGCGGACGACCGAGAAGGCCTCCGGGAGCAGGTCGTCGAGCGTCTCCCCGCCCGCGAGGCGCTCCTTGAAGCGGTCGGTCTCGCCCCGCAGCTCCGTGTCGCTCATCCCCTCGAAGTCGGGTTCGAGGGCGTTCACCTGCTCCGCGATGCGGTGCAGGCGCTTGACGACGCGTCCCTCACCGGCGCGGAGGACCTTTTCGACGATCGCTGGCACCCCGTCACTCTAGCGGCGCAACGGGGGGTGGCGTGGACCTCACGGTGACCGTCCGAGCAGCAGTGATCGCTCAGCGCGACTGGTCCAGCATCCGCCGCAGGTCGTCCGGGCGGACCCCGCCGATCGGCACGGGCACCGGCGCGACCGCGGGGGCCTCCTCGACCGGGGCCGGGAGCGGGGCTGGGACCGGGGCTGGGACCGGGGCTGGGACCGGGGCTGGGACCGGGCCGGCCGCGCTCCCCGCGGTGTCCCCGCCCGTGGGACCCACGGGGTCGGGGAGGTCGGCGAGGTCGGCGAGGTCGGCCAGGTCGGCGAACGCGGGGACGGCGGTCGCCGGCTCGGCCGGGCCGAGCCCACCGGCGGTCAGCTCGGGGCCGAGCTCGGCCACCGGGCGGGGTGCCCCCAGCAGGATCCCCTGGGCCAGGGAGCACCCGGCCTCGGTGAGCAGCACCGCCTGCCCGGCGCGCTCGACCCCCTCGGCGACGACGCCGAGGTCGAGGGCGGCACCGAGCTCGCAGAGCGTGCGGACGGCCGCGAGCGCGTCGACGCCGTCGGGACCGTCGATCTCGGCGACCAGGGTGCGGTCCAGCTTCACGCCGTCGACGGGCAGCCGCCGCAGCGGGGCGAGGGACTGGACCGCCAGCGCACCGGCCCGTCCCGGTTCGAGGGTGGCGAAGTCGTCGAGCAGGATCCGGGCCCCCGTCGCGCGCAGCTTCTCCAACCGCGCCGCGAGCACGTCGGGGTCCTGCCCGAGCAGGTGCGCGGGCACGTCGAGGACGAGCGCGGTGGGGTCCAGGCCGGCCGCCGTGAGCGCCTCGCGGACGTCGTCGGCCGCGCCGCGCGCCATGACGTGGGCGGCGGACAGGTTGACGGTCACGGACAGGTCCGGCACCCGGCCGCGCCACGCGGCGGCCTGGGTGCACGCCGAGCGCAGCACCCAGCGCCACAGCTCCCGCACCGCCGGGGAGCGTTCGGCCCCGGCGAGGAAGGCCCCCGGCTCGAGCAGGCCGCGGGTGCGGTGCCGCCAGCGCAGCAGCGCCTCGGCGCCGACGACCGCGCCGTCGGCGAGCCGCACGATCGGCTGGTAGGCGAGCTCGAACTCCTCCTCCCGCACGGCGCGCAGCAGGTCGTGCTCGAGCTGTCGGCGCAGGCGGTCCGCGTCGTGCGTGCCGGCCTCGAAGACGACCACGCCCCCCGGGACCGTGCCGTCGGCGACGGCGGGACCGGCCGCGTGCGAGCGGGCCTTGGCCATGTACATGGCGCTGTCGGCGCGGCGCAGCAGCTCGACGGCGCCGACCCCCTCCTCGGCCAGGGCGATCCCGATGCTGGCCCCGACCCGCACCGTCGTGCCGTGCGTCTCCAGCGGCAGCGCCACGTCGGCCTGCACCCGGGCGGCGATGCGCGCGGCCGCGCGGCCGGGGTCGACGTCGCGCACGACGAGGGCGAACTCGTCCCCGCCCAGGCGCGCGGCGACGTCGTCCCCGCGCAGGCAGCGCCGCAGCCGCCGGGCCACCCGGGACAGCACCTCGTCCCCGGCGGCGTGGCCGAGGGAGTCGTTGACCTGCTTGAACCCGTTGAGGTCGACGAACAGGACGGCCGTGCCCAGGCCGTCGGACCCGGTGACGCGCAGCGCCACCTCGAGCTGGCGCAGCAGCGTCGCGCGGTTGGGCAGGTTGGTCAGGGAGTCCGAGGAGGCGGCCTCGACGGCCCGCACGGTCTCGGCGTGGCTGAGGGCCATGCTCGCGTGCTCGGCGAAGGCGCGCAGGACGGTCGCCCCCACGGGGTCGAGCGGACCGCTGGCGCGGGTGTCCAGGACGAGGGCGCCGACGCTGCGGCCGTTGATGTGGACGGCGGCGGCCGCGGGGACCTCCTCGTCCCCGACCGCGACGCCGAACCCGCCCAGCGCGTCCGCGGCGGCGAGGGCGAGCCGCGGGTCCAGGACCGGCTCGCCGACGGCGGCCACGACGCGCATCCGCATCTGCGAGCGCGGGTCGGCCAGGACGAGGGTGACGGCGCGGCCGTCCATGAGCTCGGAGGAGCTGGACGCGATCTGGACGAGCAGCTCCGGCAGGGGCCGGCGGCTGGAGACGGCGCGCTGGAAGCGGACCGAGGTGGTGAGGACCTGCTCGCGCTGGCGCAGGGCCTGCTGCAGCTCGGTCCGCTCGGCGGCTCCCTGGGCGCCCTGCTGCCGGTGCCACCGCTCGCGCTCGCGGCCGTGGCCACCCAGGACCACCAGAGCCAGGACCCGGCCGACGAGGCGGACGGTCGCGAGCCCCTCGGCGGGGTCGCGCAGCTCGTCGGCCCGGCCGACGACGAGGTGGACCCCCACCAGGCCCGGGACCTCGACGACGCTCGTGCGGACCCGGCCCAGGCCCGGGACGGCGAAGGACCCGCCGCCGTCGCGGACGACCCGGGCCAGACCGCGTTCGGGCAGGAACCGCTGCCCGAGGCCGACGCCGCCGTGGACGTGGGAGCCCTCGCAGACGGCGACGACGTCGGCGTCGACGAGGTCGGCGACCAGACCGGCGGCCCGGCTCAGGACGTCGCGCTCGCTCGCGCCGCCCGACAGGTGCGTGAGCACGTGCTCGAGCAGCCCGGCGGCGTGCTCGACCTGGTCGGCGGGGAGAGCGGCGAGGTCCACCTCCGCTGTCTCGGCGCGGCCCCCGGTGGTGTTGAGGTTCCCGCCGCCGGACTCACCCGTTCGAGCCGACCACGGCGGCCAGGGCCGGGGCGAGGTCCCCGCGGCCGGCGACGAGGACGCCGTCCAGCCCCTGCCAGCGGGCGAGGTCGCGCAGCTCGGCGGCCAGCTCCTCCGCGGTCCGCGGCGGGGCCGAGGGTTCGGCGTGGGCCGCCTCGACGCGCAGGACGCCGGCGCGGCGGTCGGCCTTGAGGTCGACCCGGGCGACGAGGTCCTCCCCCAGCAGGAACGGCAGGACGTAGTAGCCGTGGACGCGCCGCTCGCGCGGGACGTAGAACTCCAGCCGCACGCTGACGCCGAACACCTCCTCGGTGCGCGGGCGGTGCCAGACCAGCGGGTCGAAGGGCGTCAGCAGGGCGCGGGCGTCGACCCGCGGGGCGACGGCGCCGGCCCAGCGGTACGCGGGCCGGTGCGGGGCCCAGCCGCGCACCCGAACGGGTTCGAGGCGGCCCTGCTCGACGAGCTCGGCCACGGCCCGCCGGGACGGGCCGGGGGCGAGCCGGAAGTGGTCGCGCAGGGTGGGTTCGGTCGCCACCCCGCTCGCGCGGGCGGCGGTGGCGACGAGTTCGCGGACGGCGTCGGCCGGGTCCGGGTCCGGCGCGTCGCGCACGGCGGGCGGCAGGACGCGACCGGCGAGGTCGTAGCGGCGCTCGAACTGCGCGGTGCGGCCCGCGGCCGAGACCCGGCCGGCGAAGAACAGGTGCTCGCAGGCGCGCTTGACCGCCGACCAGTTCCAGCCCCAGTGGTCGGTGGGGCGGGCGGCTCCCGAGCTGAGGGCCGCCTCCAGCTGCCGGGCCGTCGCCGGTCCGCGCAGGGCGAGGTGCTCCTCGACGGCCGCGAGCAGGTCGGGACGCTCGTGGGCGATGCTGCGCACGCTGCCCCAGGCGTCGGAGGCCGCGCGGTCCATCCGCCAGCGCAGCAGCCGGTGGGTGGCGGGCGCGACGTAGGACGCCTCGTGGGCCCAGTACTCCACGAGTCGGCGCGGGGCGCGGTGCGCGGCCCGGTCGACGAGGTCGGTCGGGTACGGCCCGAGCCGGCTGAAGAAGGGCAGGTAGTGGCTGCGGCAGAGCACGTTGACGCTGTCGATCTGCACGACGCCGAGGCGGTCCACGACGCGGCCGACGTGCGCGGCCGTCACGGTCGCGGGCCGGCGCCGGCTGAACCCGGAGGCCGCGAGCGCCGCGCGGCGGGCCTGCCGGGCCGTGATCTCCTCGATCCTCCCGGTGCGGCCCGGCGGCGCCGGGGGCGTCACGACAGTTCGACGATCTTCTCGCGCACGGCGTAGACGACGGCCTCCATGCGCGAGTGCAGCTGCAGCTTCTCGAGCAGGTTGCGGACGTGGTTCTTGACAGTGTTCTCGCTGATGCCGAGCTGGCCGGCGATCTCGCGGTTGGGCAGGCCGCGGGCCAGCAGCCGCAGCACCTCCAGCTCGCGCGGGGACAGCCGGGGGGTGCCGGGCAGGCCGAGGTTGCGCTCCTCGTCGCGCCGGCGCATGGCGTTGAACTCCCCGAGCAGCAGGCCGGCCATCTTGGGCGTGATGAGCGACTGCCCCGTCACCACCGAGCGGACGGCGTCGGCGACCTCCTCGGCCGGCACGTCCTTGAGCAGGTAGCCGTTGGCCCCGGCCCGCACCGCGCCGAACAGGTCGTCCTGCTCCTCGGAGGAGGTGAGCATGAGGATCTTCGTCGACGGCGCGACGGCCTTGATCTGGGCGCAGGCGTCGATGCCGGAGCGGCGCGGCATCCACACGTCCATGAGGACGACGTCGGGCAGCAGCTCCTCGACGCGCTCGAGCGCCTCGGCCCCGTCGGAGGCCTCCCCCACGACCTCGAGGTCGTCCTCGACGGACAGGACCATCTGCAGGCCCCGGCGGAACAACGAGTGGTCGTCCACGACGACGATCCGGATCGCCTCGCCCACGGCGTCCCCTCCCCTGCGCGCGCCGGCCGGACCGCTCGGTGGGGTCCGGTCCCGAGACGACGATCTTGGCACGGACGGCACAGGGCGCCACCCCCCGGCTCGGGGAGCGGCGCCCTGCGTCGGGGTCGCGTGGATCAGCGCACGGCCGCCGCGACGACGGCCGTCAGCGCCGCGTCGGAGGTCGCCCTGCCGTCGACCGCACCGCCCGCCGCGCCGTCCTGCTGCACGTCGAGGTGGATGACGCCGTAGTCCCAGCCGCGCCGGCGGTAGACCACGCTCGGGGAACCGGTGGCGGCGTCGACGAACAGGTAGAAGTCGTGGCCGACGAGCTCCATCTCGTAGAGCGCCTGGTCCAGGGTCATGGGCACCGCGTCGTGGCGCTTCTCGCGGATGACGACGGGCGAGGCGTCCTGCACGGCCGCGTCGGGGGCCTGCGCGGTGGGCGGCGTGGACCCGGCCATGACCGCGGGCGTGGGGGCCGCCGCGTCGGCGTCGGCGCCGACCTGCTCGGCGAGCGGGCGGCCGGGGTCGAAGGAACCGGTCAGCACCTCCTCGGACAGACCCGCGGTGGCCTGGTGGACGGAGGTGGGCCGGTGCCGGCCGTGGTGCACCTTGCGCCGGTCGCGGGCTCGCCGCAGGCGCTCCAGGAGCTTGGTGGTCGCGAGGTCGAGCGCCGCGTAGGGGTCGTCGGCGCACGCCTCGGCGCGCACGACCGGGCCCTTGTCGCGCACGGTGATCTCCACCCGTTCGCAACTGCTGGCCTGTCGGCGGTTGTTCTCGTGCGAGACCTCGACGTCGATGCGCTGGGCGCGCGGCGCGAGCTGGGTGACCTTGACCTCCAGCTTGTCCTCGACGTGCCGCCGGAACCTCTCCTTGACGTCGACGTGCCGTCCGGTGACCACAACTTCCACGGGATGCCTCCCTCGTTCGAGCTGGCGGCACCGGCACGTGGGCCGGCCCGCCTCGGACCGTCACCTCGTGCCGCGGACCACCCCCGGGGGGAGCGCGCGGTGAGCAGGCGGGCAGGCGTGGGAGAGGGGGTGCGCACCCTCGGGAGCGGTGCCCCGGACCCCGTCGCTGGCCGCCATGGGCCAACGCTAGACCCCCCGCCCCCCGGCTGCCCAGGTGGGACGCGCCCTCCCCCCGAGCGCCGCGGCCGGTTCACCCGCCCACCCGCGCGAGCGTCACCGTCAGCACGCCGTCCACCCGGACGCCACCGGCGCGCAACGCCCGGACGGCCTCCCGGGCCGTCGCCGTGGTCGTGGCGACGTCGTCCAGGACGAGGCACGGACCGGTCGGTGGTGCGCCCCGCAGGGCGAAGGCGCCGTGCACGTTGGCGCGGCGGCCGGACGCGTCGAGGTCGGTCTGGTCGTGCACCGCGCGCACCAGCCGCAGGCACCGCTCCACCCCGGCGTCGCGGCCGGTGGACCGCAGCCGGTGGGCCGTCCGGGCGGCGAGGTCGGCCACGAGGTCACCGCCGCGGGCGCGGCGGCTGGCCCGGCGCGTCGGGACGGGGACGAGGCGGACGGGGCCGGTGGGGACGAGCTCGCCCAGCTGGTCGGCCAGGGCCCGGGCCAGCACGGGCCGGGCCTCGGCGCGCCCGCGCTCCTTGACGGCCAGCAGCAGCTGCCGGGCCGGGCCGTCGTGCGGGGCGCACCCGCGCACGCGGGTCCCGTCGGGCAGGGCGGTGACGACCCCCGTCCGCAGCGCCCGGGAGCACGGGGGGCAGCAGACGTGGCCGGGCCGGCCGCACCCGGCGCAGTGCGCCGGCCACACCAGGTCGGCCAGGTCGGTCACGGCGGTCAGGGCGGCCGGGAGCGCGGGAGGGGACACGTCGCCCAGCCTGCTGCGGCGGCGCCGGGAGCGGGTGGGGCCGTCCACAGCCCGCACCCCGACCTCACCCCGGGTAGGAGGGGTCGCGACCGTCGGCGACGCCGATCCAGCCACCGCCGCTGCGGGAGAGCAGCCTGCCCTCACCGGTCCCCACGACGACGTCGCGGTCGGACCAGCCGCCGGCCAGCGAGACCGCGCCCGGGACGTCGGGCAACCGGCTGCTCGGGCCGGAGACCGGCGTCAGCACGGGCGCGGTCCGGCCCTGCCCGTCGCGCACGAGCAGGACCACGGCGTCGTCGGCCAGCCACGCGGCGTCCAGGACGTCCCCGGCGCCGGGGGCGAGGTCGGCGGTGCCGCCGGCCAGCCGCAGCGGGACGCCGGCGCCGTCGCGGACGATCCCGTGCGCGCGCACGTGCACGCCCCCCGCCTCGTCCCGCGCGACGACGAGCAGCCGCGCCCCGTCGCGGGCCACGCGCAGCCGGACCAGCTCCCCGCCGAGGCCGCCGGCGGGGGCCTGCACCGCCTGCGCCGGGGTGGACGGCGCGGCGGCGGGGACCACGAGCGGGTCCTGACCGGCCGCGGTCGCGGCGGTCCACACCCACCCGAAGCGGTCGACGGCGGGCGGCACGAGCTGCCCGCGGCCGGTCACGGCCGTCTGCAGGGGGCCGCCGACGGTCTGCACCCGCACGACGCGGGCGTCGTCGGTGAGCACGGCGTAGGTCGACCCGTCGAAACCGGCCGCGGGGTGGGCGGCACCGCCACCGGGTTCCAGGCCGGGCCCCGTGCCCTCCACCGGGACCACGCCCGCGCGGTCCCAGCGGGACAGCCCCTGCGGGCCCAGCAGGACCAGGCGGGTGTCGACGGGCACGGTCGAGCGGGGCAGGTCCGCGCCCGGGGCCCCGCTGCGGCTCAGCTCGGCCCCGCCGACGGTGACGGTGACGTCGGAGACCTCGGGCAGGCCGGTGAGGCTGGCCCGCAGCTGCGCGAGCAGCACCGCCCGCTGCGCCGGACCGGCCTCCAGCACCCGGTCGGACAGGTCCACCGTCGCGGTGCCGGCCGAGACCGGCACCGTGCCCACCCGCAGCGACGTACCGCGCGGGGCCCCCGAGACCACGGCGGGGGCCAGCCAGTCCGAGGGCCCCTGCAACAGCGCCCGGACGATGCGCGTCGCGACCGAGGAGTCGTAGCCGAACCAGCGGACGTCGGCCAGCAGCCGCGGCGCCGGCCCGGCGGTCACGAAGAAGACGGGGAAGGACCGCAGCGTGCGGGAGGCGTCCAGCGCGGTCAGGACGATCCCGTCGCCCGGTTCGGCCAGCCGCCACTGCCCGTCCTCGCGCACGAGCCGCACCGGTCGCGTCGACGTCGCCCCGGGGGGTTGCTCGACGTAGTGCCCGGCCTCGTCGACGACGGCCGTCGCCGTCACCGTGATCGACACGACCGCCCCGGTCGGGTCCTGGGAGACCAGGGACAGGTCCGGCCCGGTGGCGACGACCGTCGTGGCGGCGTCGGCGCGCCAGGACTGCGCGGCGTCGGCGGTGAGGAACTCCCGGGCGACGGCGTGGTCGTCGTCGGCGCCGACGGCGGCCCGCAGGAAACCGCGCACGACCTCGACGGGACCGGCCTCGGGGACCGGGCCGGCCGGGATGACCTGCAGCAGGCCGACCCGCGGGTCGGCCTCGATGCGCGAACCGCTGACGACGTCGCTGGAACGGGGCACCCCGCCGCAGCCCGCGAGCGCCAGCAGCCCCGCGACCCCGAGGGCGGTGCGGCGCTTCACGAGGTCCCCCGCCCCGGTCCGGCGGGCAGGGCCGCGACGGGTTCGCGCCAGCCGAGCGGCACGACCGGCAGCGGGGAGGAGCGCAGCGAGCGGCCCGCCACCCGCGGGACCGTCAGGACGAAGTGGCAGCCCTGGCCGGGTCTGCCCCACACCTCCAGCCAGCCGCCGTGCAGCCGGGTGTCCTCCAGGGCGATGGCCAGCCCCAGCCCGCTGCCGCCGGTGGTGCGCGCGCGGGCGGGGTCGGCGCGCCAGAACCGGTCGAACACCCGCGGCAGCTGCTGCGGCTGCAACCCGACCCCGTGGTCGCGCACCCCCACCGCGACGGCGTGCTCGTCGCAGGCGACGGTGACCTCGATGGGCCGGGCCTCGCCGTGCTCGATCGCGTTGCCGACGAGGTTGCGCAGGACGCGCTCGATGCGCCGGGCGTCCACCTCGGCCGTGCAGGGCCCGGCGGGTTCGCCGACCGAGACCGTCGAACCCCGGCGGTCGGCGAGGGTGGTGGTGAACTCCACGACGTGGTGCACCAGGACCCGCACGTCCTGCGCGTCCGGTTCCAGCGCGGCGGCTCCGGCGTCGAAGCGGGAGATCTCCAGCAGGTCCGACAGCAGGGTGTCGAACCGTTCGAGCTGGGTCAGCAGGAGTTCGGCCGACCGCGCCGAGGCGGGGTCGAAGCCCTCCCGCGCGTCGTGCAGGACCTCCCCGGCCATCCGGATCGTGGTCAGCGGGGTGCGCAGCTCGTGGCTGACGTCGGAGACGAACCGCCGCTGCAGGCGGGACAGCTCCTCCAGCTGCTCGATGTGCTGCTGCATCCCGGCGGCCATCTCGTTGAACGCGCGGGCCAGCCGAGCCAGGTCGTCGGTGCCGCGCACCCGCATCCGCTCGTCGAGGTGCCCGCCGGTGAGGCGCTCGGCCGTCCCGGCGGCCTCCCGCACGGGTTCGACGACCGTGCGCGCGACGACCCAGGCGACCGCGCCGACGAGCAGGACCAGCGCGATGCCGCCGCCGACGAACGTGGTGCGCACCAGGGAGACCGTCTGCTCCTCGCTGGCCAGGGAGTAGACGAAGTACAGCTCGTACTCCCCCGCCCGCGGCAGGGTGACGGTGGAGCCGACGACGAGGCTGGGGGCCCCGGAGGCGTCGGGCAGGTCGACGATCTGCAGCTGCTGCACGTCCGAGGCCACCACGGCCCGGCGCAGCGCCATCGGCACGTCCGCGGCGTCGAGCCCCTCGGAGGCCACGTCGCGCACGACGACCTGACCGCTGGCGGCGGTGTCGGGGGCACCCGTCGCGCGCAGCAGGACGACCCCCCGCACGCGGTCCGGGCCCGCGCCCTCCAGGGACGAGACGACGTCCCCGGCGAGCTGCTCGACCTCGGCCGAGCTCGTGGTGGTGGCCGCGTCGAACTGCTGCTGGGCCGTCTGCGCGCTGCGCGCGGCGTCGGCCAGCGCCACCCGTTGCCGCTCGGCGACGAGGCCGTCGGCGATCCCGTCGAGCAGGAACGAGCCCACCCCGACGACGACGGCGAGGCCGAGCATGGTCGTCAGGACGACGACGCGCAGTTGCAGCGAGGCCCGCCAGCGGGCCAGCAGCCGTCCCACCCTCAGGTCCCCGCGCTCGTCGCCGCCGTCACAGCGGCCCGGCGCGGTACCCCACCCCGCGCACGGTCACGACGATCTCGGGGTGCTCGGGGTCGCGCTCGATCTTGGAGCGCAACCGCTGGACGTGGACGTTGACCAGGCGGGTGTCGGCCGCGTGCCGGTAGCCCCAGACCTGTTCGAGCAGGAGTTCGCGGGTGAACGCCTGCCAGGGCTTGCGGGCCAGGGTGACGAGCAGCTCGAACTCCAGGGGGGTCAGCGGCAGCGAGCGGCCGTCGCGGCGCACGGAGTGCCCCGCGACGTCGACGGTCAGGTCGCCGATGCGCAGGGTCTCGGGCGGGCGTTCGCCCGCCGTGCGCAGCCGCGCCCGGACGCGGGCCACGAGCTCCTTGGGCTTGAACGGTTTGACGACGTAGTCGTCGGCGCCGGCCTCCAGGCCCAGCACGACGTCGACCGTGTCGCTCTTGGCCGTCAGCATGACGATCGGCACCCCGGACTCGGCGCGGATCTGCCGGCACACCTCCATGCCGTCGGTGCCGGGCAGCATCAGGTCGAGCAGCACGACGTCGGGCCGCGTGGAGCGGAACGCCGCCAACGCCTCGTCCCCGTCGGCGCAGAAGCGCGTCTCCAGCCCCTCGCCCTGCAGCACGATCCCGAGCATCTCGGCGAGCGCGGTGTCGTCGTCCACCACGAGCACGCGTCCCCTCATGGGGTCATCCTGCCTCGCGCGGCGCGTCCGCGGGTGATCACCACGCCGCGCCGCGCCGCGCGGGGGTCCACCTCCTGGCTCCCCCGACCGCGCCGACGCCCTCTGGCACGATGTCGGAGCATGGGGGACGAGCAGTGGCAGCGGCCGGACGACGGCGCCGGTGCGCGGGGTGCGCGCGGTCCCGGTGAACCCGCCCCCGCCGCGCCGGTGAGCGGCTGGGGGACCGCGCCCGGCGGCCCGGCCGGTGGCGCCGGTCCCGGGTCGTCCCGCGCGCCGGCCCCGCGCCCCGGGATCGTGCCCCTGCGCCCGCTGGGGCTCGGGGAGGTCTGGGACGGGGCGTTCCGCGCCTTCCGGCAGAACCCGAAGGTGATGGTGGGGTTGTCGGCGATCGTCGTCGTCGCCACCTCCCTCGTCAGCCTCCTCGCCTCCGTCGTCACCACCCGGGACGCCATGGGCCTGCTCGACCGCCTCGAGGCGGGCCCCGCCGGCGTGAGCGCGGACGAGGTGTTCTCCCTGGTCCAGCGCTCGCTGCCGCTGATCGGGGTGAGCGTCGTGCTGCAGCTCGTGGCCGTGCAGGTGCTCAACGGGATGCTCATCACGAGCGTCAGCCGCGCCGTCCTGGGCCGCACGGTCGGGTTCGCCGAGCTGTGGCGGGTGTGCCGGCCGCGGGTCCTGCGGCTCGTCGGGCTCTCCCTCGTCGTCTCCCTGGCCTCGCTGCTCGTCGGGCTGGTGACGCTGGCGCCGGGGGTCCTGCTGCTGGTGTTCGCCGACTCCGGCACCGGGATCGGCCTGGGCGTCGCGGCCGCGGTGCTCGGGGCCCTGGCGTGGGCCGTCGGCGCCGCGTACCTGTGGGTGAAGTGGTCGATGGCCACGCCGGCGATGCTGCTGGAGGAACTGGGGATCGGCGCCGCCCTGCGGCGCTCCTTCCGGCTGACCCGCCGCTCGTTCTGGCGCCTGTTCGGCATCCAGCTGCTCACCGCGGCCGTGGTGTACGCCGTCGTCGCCGCGGTCGGCTTCCCGTTCAGCCTCGTCGGCGGGATCGTCTCGGCCGCCGTCGGGGACCCCGCGAGCACGGGCGCCGTCCTGGTGCAGCAGTCGATCACGACGCTCGGCTCGATGGTCGGCAGCATCGTGGCGTACCCCTTCCTCGCCTCAGTCACGGCGCTGCTCTACGTGGACCTGCGGATGCGGCGCGAGGGCCTGGACGTCGAGCTGCACCGGGCCTCGCTGCGGTGAGGCCCTCGTGCTGACGGGGTTGCCCGCGCTCTCGACGGAGGTGCCGGTGCGGCCGGACCGCGCCGGCGCGCGCGGGTGGCTCGCCCGGGAGCTGGCGGGCCCGGAGTACCGCCAGTCGCAGGGGTCGTGGCTGGCGCGCGCCTGGTCCTGGCTGTGGGAGCGGCTGCAGGAGGTCTCGGTGCCGGGCCTGGGGACGGGCTGGACCTCCGTCCTGGTCGTCGTCGTGCTCCTGGTCGCGCTCGCGGCCGTCGTCCTGCTCGTGGGGGGACCGCTGCGCCGCAGCGCCCGGCAGTCCCCGCAGGGCCCCGTCTTCGAGGCCGCCCCCGAACCCGCCTCGGCGCACTTCGCCCGCGCCGACGCCGCGGCCGCCGCCGGTGAGCACGCCCTCGCCGTCGCCGAGCGCTTCCGCGGCCTGGTGCGCTCGCTGGAGGAGCGGGCCCTGCTCGACGTCCGCCCCGGCCGCACCGCCGCCGAGATCGCCGCCGAGGCCGGCGGTGCGCTGCCGGACTGCGCGGCCGCGCTGCACCGGGCCGCGCGCACGTTCGAGGACGTCCGCTACGGCGGTCGCCCCGCCACCGCCGGCACCGACGACGACCTGCGCGAGGTCGTGCGCCGGGTCGGCGCCGCCCGCCCCGTCGCCCTCGACGCCACCGCCGGGCCGCGCGCGTGAGCGCTGGGACCGGACGCGCCGGCGGTGCGGCGGGGCTGGTGCGCCGCCACCGCGGCGCCGCCCTGCTGGTCCTCGCGCTCGTCGCGACGGCGGTGCTCGTCACCCTGCTCACCCCGCGCACCGACGAGGCCGTCTTCTCCCCGGAGTCGGCCGCCCCCTCCGGTGGTCGCGCCGTGGCCCGGGTGCTGGCCGAGCAGGGGGTGCGGGTCGACCAGGCCCGCAGCTTCGACGCCGCGCTGGGCGGGCTCGGCGCCGCGGACGACGTCACGCTGCTGGTGACGCGACCGGACCTGCTGTCGGCGCAGCGGTGGGACCGCCTCGCCGCCAGCGGCGCCGACCTCGTCCTGCTGCGGCCGGACGCCGGGACCCTGGAGGCGCTGACGGGGGCGGTCCGCGCGACGGGCGAGGCCCGGACGGGCGTGCGCGACCCCGGGTGCGACCTGCCCGCGGCCCGCGCCGCCGGCCCGGCCCGCGCCGGTGGGCCCACGTACGCCGCCTCCGACGGCGCGACCGCCTGCTACGGGGGGTCCTACGTCCAGGGCCCGCTGCGCGAGGGTCCCGGCACCCTCACCGTCGTGGGGCAGCCCTCGCTGCTGACGAACCGGTGGGTGGCGCAGGACGGGAACGCCGCCCTGGCGCTGTGGACGCTCGGGGCGCACCGGGACCTGGTCTGGTACCTGCCGGACCCGCTCGACACCGACTCCCCCACCGTCCCGCTCACGGCGCTGCTGCCGCCGTGGCTGTGGCCCTCGGTCGCCGTCCTCGCCCTGGCCGGCGCCGTCCTGCTGCTGTGGCGGGGCCGGCGCCTGGGCCGGCTCGTCAGCGAGCCGCTGCCCGTCCTCGTGCGCGCCGCCGAGACCGTCGAGGGTCACGGCCGCCTCTACGCCAGCGCCCGCGCCGCCGGCCGGGCCGCGCAGGCGCTGCGGGAGGCGACGCTGCGCCGCCTGCGCGCCTGGACGGGGCTGGACCCGCGGGCCGGCGTGCCCGACGTGGCCGACCAGGTGGCGTGGGTGACGGGCCGTCCCGCACCCGCCGTGCACGAGCTCCTGGCCGGGGCCGACCCCCGCGACGACCCCGCCCTCGTGCGGCTGGCCCTGGACCTGGACGCCCTCGAACGGGACGTGCGGGCCGGGTCGGGCCCCACCTCGGCGCAGGCCCCCCCGACGCACCCGTCCCGCACCACCCGACCGGAGGACACCCCGTGAGCGAAACCCCCTCGACCGAGGCCGTCGAGGACGCGCGGCAGGCCCTGCGCGCCGTCCGGCAGGAGGTGGCCAAGGCCGTCGTCGGCCAGGACGCGGCCGTCACCGGCCTCGTCATCGCCGTCCTGTGCCGCGGCCACGTGCTGCTGGAAGGCGTCCCGGGCGTGGCCAAGACGCTGCTCGTGCGCAGCCTGTCGGCCTCGCTGGCCCTGGACACCAAGCGCGTGCAGTTCACCCCCGACCTCATGCCGGGCGACGTCACGGGCTCCCTCGTCTACGACGCCCAGAGCTCGCGGTTCTCCTTCCGCGAGGGCCCGGTGTTCACGAACATCCTGCTCGCCGACGAGATCAACCGGACGCCGCCGAAGACGCAGGCCTCGCTGCTGGAGGCGATGGAGGAGAAGCAGGTCTCCGTCGAGGGCGAACCGCGCCGGCTGCCCGACCCGTTCATCGTCGCCGCGACCCAGAACCCCGTCGAGTACGAGGGCACCTACCCGCTGCCGGAGGCGCAGCTGGACCGGTTCCTGCTGAAGCTGACGCTGCCGCTGCCCCCCCGCGAGGACGAGGTGGAGGTGCTGGCCCGGCACGCCACGGGGTTCGACCCCCGCGACCTGGCCGCGGCCGGGGTGCGGGCCGTGGCGACGCCGGAGCAGCTGGCCATCGCCGCCGACGCCGTCCGCCGCGTGCAGTGCTCGCGCGAGGTGCTCGGGTACGTCGTCGACGTGTGCCGGGCGACGCGGGAGTCCCCCTCGCTGGCCCTCGGCGTCTCCCCGCGCGGGGCGACGTCGCTGCTGGCGACGGCGCGGGCGTGGGCGTGGCTGTCGGGGCGCGACTACGTCTCCCCCGACGACGTGAAGTCCCTGGCCCGCCCGACCCTGCGGCACCGCGTCCAGCTGCGCCCGGAGGCCGAGCTGGACGGCGTGAGCGTCGACGCGGTGCTGGACTCCGTCCTCGGCTCCGTCCCGGTCCCGCGCTGACGTGGCGCTCACCGGACGCGCCGTCTGGCTGGCCCTGGCCGGCCTGGTCCTCGTCGTGGCCTGGCCCGGGTGGGCCGCGGTCGGCGTCTGGACGGCCGTCTGCGTCGTGCTCGTCGGGCTCGACGTCGTCCTGGCCCCCTCACCCGCGCGGTTGAGCGTGGTGCGGGCACCGGTGCCGGCCGTGCGGCTGGGTGAACCCCGCACGACCGAGCTCACGGTGCAGAACGTGGGCGCGAAGCGGCTGCGCGGGGTGCTGCGCGACGCGTGGGTGCCCTCGGCCGGGGCCCGGCGCACCCGGCACGCCCTCGACGTGCCGGCCGGGGAACGGCGGCGGTTCGCCGTCGAGCTGGTCCCCACCCGCCGCGGCGACCGGCTCGCCGACCGCGTGACCGTGCGTTCGCGCGGCCCGCTGGGCCTGGCGGCGCGGCAGCGGTCGGCGCCCGTGCCCGGGCGGTTGCGCGTCCTGCCGCCCTTCACCTCCCGCCGGCACCTGCCGTCCCGGCTGGCGCGGCTGCGGGAGCTGGACGGGCGCAGCGCCGTGCAGCACCGCGGCCAGGGCACCGAGTTCGACTCCCTGCGCGACTACGTCGACGGCGACGACGTGCGCTCCATCGACTGGCGGGCCAGCGCCCGCCGGCAGGCCGTCGTCGTGCGGACCTGGCGCCCCGAGCGGGACCGGCGGGTCCTCCTGGTCGTCGACACCTCCCGCACGTCGGCCGCCCGCCTGGACGGTGAGCACCCCACCGCCCGGCTCGACGCGCAGATCGAGGCCGCGCTGCTGACCGCCGCGCTCGCCGCCCGCGCCGGGGACCGCGTCGACCTCGTCGCCCACGACCGGCGGGTGCGGGCGCGGGTGCGCGGGAGCTCGCGCGGGGACCTGCTGCCCTCCCTCGTCGAGGCCCTCGCCCCGCTGGAACCCTCCCTCGTGGAGGCGGACTGGGACGCGGTGGCGACCGAGGTGCGCACGACCGTCCGCCAGCGCGCGCTCGTGGTGCTGCTCACCGCGCTGGACTCCTCCGTGCTGGACTCCGGGCTGCTCGGCGTGCTGGAGCAGCTCGCGACGCGGCACACCGTCGTGCTCGCCGCGGTCGACGACCCCGCCCTGCGGGCGCTGGCCCGGGGCCGCTCGGACGCCGAGGCCGTCTACACCGCCGCCGCCGCCGAGACGGCCACCGCGACGCGCGACCGGACCGCGCGGCTGCTGACGCGGCTGGGCGTGGAGGTCGTGCACGCCGGGCCGGACGAGCTGGCTCCGGCGCTGGCGGACCGGTACCTGGCGCTGAAGGCGGCGGGCCGGCTCTGAGGACGTGAGGACGGAGGTGAGGACGGCACCGGGGTCGCCCTGACGACCGCCACGCCGGTCCCACGGCTGCGACGGCGTGGGACCGAGTGCGGGACCGGTGCGGGACCGGGCGCGGTTCAGAGTTCGATGCCGCGCTCCAGCACCGTGAGCAGGCGGCGAGCCATCGCCAGGTTCGCGCGGCCGCGGTCCAGGACGAGGTAGAGGAACAGGCCCTGCCCGTTCTTGCTCTGCAGCAGGCGGATGAGGTGGAACTGCGTGCCGAGCGTGGCGAGGACGTCCTCGGGGGTGTCGTCCAGGCCCAGGCGCTGCAGGGTGCGCAGCTCGGCGCGCACGACGTCGGTGTTCCCGGCGGCGGCGATCTCCAGGTCCAGGGTGCCGCCCCCGGCGGACCCCAGGCACATGCCCGACTCGTAGTCGACGAGGGCGGCCGCGATGGCCCCCTCGATCTCGAGCGCGCCCTTGAGCGTTTCGTCGACGGTGGCCACGGGGTCCTCCTGGTGTGCGGTCCGGTGTGCGGTCTGCGGTGAGATCCGGACGGGGGCGTCCGCCCCCGCCACTGCACCATCGGCCCCGGCCCCGGCGCGGTGAAGCGTCGCCCGCGGGGTTACCGCTTCCGGCCCAACACCGCGCCCCCGGCGGGCGGACCCCGACCCGGCTGAGCAGGTAAGGTCACCCTCACACCCCACCGCACCGAGCCCGATGGAGCCCGTCCCGATGTCCTCCCGTCCCGTCCTCGACGTGCTGCGCCGGCACCGTCGGGCGGTCGCCGTCGGTTGCGGGTCCTCGATGGTCCACCAGACGTGCGAAGCCCTCGTCCCCGTCGCGATCGGCCTGGCCGTCGCCCGCGCCGTCGCCACCGGTGACGTCGGCGCGATCGCGCTGTCCGTGGCCGGGGTGCTCGTGCTCTTCGCCGTCCTCAGCTCGGCGGGCACGTTCGCGTTCTGGGTGATCGACCGCGCCCAGTTCGACGAGGCCCACCACCTGCGGACCGCCGTCGTCCGCGCCGTCCTGCGCGATCCGGCCGTCCTGCGCGACCGGCAGGTCGGGGACGCCCTGTCCGTGGCGACCTCGGACACCCGGCACACCGCCGAGGCCCTCGGCCTCGTCAGCTTCCTCGCCTCGGGCTGCTTCGGCCTGCTCGTCGCCGCCGTCGTCCTGCTGCGCATCGACGTGGCCCTCGGGCTCGGGCTGCTCGTCGCGGTGCCGCTGCTGGTCCTGGGGCTGCAGGCCCTCACCCCGCGCCTGGAGGCGCGGGTGCACGACCGGCAGCGCACGGCCGGGCTGGCCGCCGCCGTCGCGGCCGACCTGCTCGCCGGGCTGCGGCCCCTGCGCGGGTTCGGCGGCGTCCCGGAGGCCGTGCGCCGCTACCACCACGCCAGCTCCCTGTCTCGCCGGGCGGCCGTCGGGGCGGCCGGGGCGACGTCCGTCGTCGTCGGGGTCAGCACCCTGGCCACGGGCGCCGTCCTCGTCGCCACGGCCGCCGTCGCGGGCACCTTCGTGGCCCGCGGACGGCTCGACGTCGGGGAGTTCGTCACCGTCGTCGGGATGGCGAGCTTCCTCGCCGACCCGGTGCGCAACATCAGCTTCTGCGTCCAGCAGCTCGCCGTGTCCCGGGCCGGAGCCCGCCGCGTCGCCGAGCTGCTGCGCCCCGGCGGCCCGCGCCGGCCGCCGGACGACTCCCCGGCCCCGCCCGTCCCCGTGCCCGTCCCGACCGTCGCCGGGGAGGTCCTCGGCGTCGTGACGACCGACACCGCCACCGCCGACGCCGTCACGGCCGCCTTCGCCGCCGTCCCCGGGGCGCTCGTCGAACCCGCGCACACCGTCCTGCTCGGCCGGACCGTCGCCGACGCCCTCGCCTCCGGCCCGGTGCCGGCCGGCCGCGGGGTCCCGCTGACCGCGGCCCTGGAGGCGGCGGCCGCACCGGCCGACCTCGACCTGGCGCTGCACGACGGCGGGACGAACGTCTCCGGCGGGCAGCGCCAGCGCATCGGCCTGGCCCGGGCCCTGGCCGCCGACCGCGAGCTGCTCGTCCTGCGCGACCCCACGACGGCCCTGGACGCCGTCACCGAGGACCGCGTCGCGGCGGGCGTGCGGGGCCTGCGGGCCGGGGCGGGGACGACCGTCCTCGTGACGTCCTCCCCGCTGCTGCTCTCGCGCTGCGACCGCGTCGTGCTGCTGACCGCCGGCGGCCGGCACGCCACCGGGACCCACCACGACCTCCTCGAGGACCCCGACTACGCCGCGGCGGTGACGCGGTGAGCGCGACGACGGGGTCCGTGGCGGGACCCGTGGCGCTGCCCGTCGCCCCGGGCCGGCGCTCGGCGGCCGTGCTGTGGCGGACGGCCGCCGCCCACCGGGCCGACCTCGTCCGCGCCCTGACGACGACCCTGCTCTCCAGCGCCGGGACCGTCGCGCTGCCCCTGCTGCTGGGCCGGGCCGTCGACGTCGTCCGGGCCGGGCAGTCGCTGACCCCGCTCGTCGCGCAGCTGTCCGTCGTGGCGCTGCTGACCGCCCTCACGACGGCCCTGGCCCGCCGCGACGCCGAACGCCTCGGCGCGGCCGTCGCCGCCGACCTGCGCGAACGCGTCGTGGACCGCTCGCTGCGGATGAGCCCGCGCGTCCTGGAACGGGCCGGGGCCGGCGACGTGGCCTCCCGCGTCACCGAGGACGTGGAGCTGTTCACCGCCTCGGTGCAGCTCGGCGCGAACGTCCTGACCGCCCTCGTCACCGTCCTGCTGTCCGCCGTCGGGTTCCTGTCCCTGGACTGGCGCCTCGCGCTGGCCTTCTGCGTCGTCTTCCCCGTCTACGCCGGCAGCCTGCGCTGGTACCTGCCGAAGGCCGGGCCCCTCTACGCCGCCGAGCGCTCGGTGGCGGCGGCGCGCTCGCAGGTCGTCCTGCAGTCCCTGCACGGCGCCCCCACCGTCCACGCGTACGGGATGGCCGACCTGCAGGGCGACCGGGTGGCGGTCGCCTCCCAGCGCACGGTCGGGGCCTCCCGCGCGGCCCTGCGCACGTTCGCGCGGTTCTCCATGTCGATGAACGGCGCCGAGGCGGTCGGGTTGTCCGCGCTGCTGCTCACGGGGTTCTGGCTCGTGCGCGGCGACGTCGTCACCGTCGGGGCCGTCACCGCCGCGGCACTGCTGTTCCACCGGTTGTTCGGCCCGCTGGGCACGCTGCTGCTGTCCTTCGACGAGGTCTCCCGGGCGGCCGCCGCCCTCAACCGGCTCGTGGGCGTCGTCGACCTGCCCGCCGACCCGCCCGCGGACCCGGCGGTGCTGGCCCGCGCCCCCCGCGAGCGGGTCGGGCTGGTCGTCCGGGGGCTGCGGCACGTCTACGACGAACGTCCCGGGGCCGTGCCCGTCCTGCGCGACGTCGACCTCGACGTGCCCGCCGGGACCTCCCTCGCCGTCGTCGGCGAGAGCGGCGCGGGCAAGACCACGCTCGCCGCGCTCGTCGCCGGGGTGTTCCCCGCCACGGCCGGCACCGTGACGCTGACCGGGCCGCGGGGTTCGGCCGACCTCACCGACCTCGACGCCGAGGCCGTCCGCGAGCGCATCGGGGTCATCGCCCAGGAGTCCCACGTCTTCACCGGCACCCTGCGCGAGGACCTCACCCTGGCCCGTCCCGGCGCCGGCGACGCGCAGGTGCACGCGGCGCTCGCGGTCGTCGGCGCGCAGGACTGGGTGGCCGCGCTGCCGGGCGGCCTGGACACCCGCGTCGGGCCCGGTGAGCTGCCGCTGCCACCCGCCCGGGCCCAGCAGCTGGCCCTGGCCCGGCTCGTGCTGCGCGACCCGCCCGTCGTCGTCCTCGACGAGGCGACCGCCGAGGCCGGCAGCGCCGGGGCCCGGGACCTGGAGCAGGCGGCCGTCGCGGTCGTGCGCGGGCGCACCGCCCTGGTCGTCGCGCACCGGCTCAGCCAGGCCGCCGTCTGCGACCGGATCGTCGTCGTCGCCGCGGGACGGGTCGAGGAGCTCGGCACCCACGACGAGCTGCTCGCCCTCGGCGGTCGGTACGCGCGCCTGTGGGAGACGTGGTCGCGGTCGGCGCTGCCCACCTGAGCCGCCCGGTCCGCGGGTGGGCGGTGCGGGGCGGCGTAGCGTGCGCCCCGTGCCCGGCCCGGACCCCTCCCCCGGCGACGTCCTGCGCGACGCGCTGGCCGACGGTGTGCGCCGCCGGTCGTTCACGGGTGCCACCGCCGCCTTCGCCGACGCCACCGGACGCGTCCACCGGGCGGTCGCGGGAACCCTCGCGCGGGACGACGACACCCCCGTGCAGGCCCGGACCCGCGCCGACCTCGCGTCGCTGACGAAGGTGGCCGTGGCCGCCGTCGCCCACGCCCTCGCCGACGTCGGCGCGGTCGACCTCGACCGGCCCACCGAGCGGGGGTTCACCCCGCGCCAGCTCGTGGCGCACACCTCGGGGCTGCCCGCGCAGTCCGACGTCTGGCGCCGCACCGACCTGCGCCCGGCGCAGCGGTTGCAGCGCGCCCTGGACACCCCCCTGGCGTCGGCGCCGGGGCGGGTCTTCCGCTACTCCTGCGTGGGGTTCGTCACCCTCGGGCACCTGCTGGAGGAGGCGACGGGGCAGGGGCTGGACTCCCTCGTCGAGGACTTCGTCAGCGGCCCGCTCGGGACCCCGGGGCTGGACTGGGGGCTCGCCGACCGGCCCGCCGCGGGGCCCGTGCTCGCCACGGAGGCCGGGACGCCGCGCGGGGTCGTGCACGACGAGTTCGCCCGGTCCCTGGCCCGGCCGGCGGGCAACGCCGGGTTGTTCGGCACGGCCGAGGACGTCCTGGCCCTGGGCCGCGCGCTGCTGGCGGGCACGCTGGAGGTCGGCGAGGGGTTGCGGACGGGCGACCCGACGTGGATGGCCGCCCCGACCCAGCGCGGGCACACGGGGTTCACCGGGACGTCGCTGCTGCTGGACCCGGGGGCCGGGACGTGCCTGGTCCTGCTGACGAACCGCGTCCACCCCGACCGCGCGCTCGTCGACCTCGCGCCGTTCCGCAAGTCCCTGGCGCTGCGGCTGGTGCCACCGCCATGATCGCGGGGTGGACGAGGAGACGATCGACCTGGCCCGGCTGGTGCGCCGCTACCTGGAGGACGTGGTCCACTCCCCGCTGACCGAGGCGGGGCGGGGCGGACCCCAGGTCGGGGACGTCGTCGGCGAGCACCTCGGCGTCGCCGTCGGGGACCTGCCCGTCGTGCGCGAGGAGGTCCCCGAGCACCAGTTCGTCGACCTCGACATCGCGCTGACGCTGCTGGCCGAACGCGGCGGCGGGGAACGGGTCGTCGGCGTCGGCGGCGGCGACCAGCGCGCCCACCACTCGTTCTCGGACCTGCTGGGCGGACCGTGGGCGCGGTTCGGGCTCGGCGCCGTCGACCGCGTGAACCTGCCGACGGGACCGGACACGAGCCGGCGCGCCGTGGGTTTCGGGGTGCGGATGCTGCACTTCGAGGGCACGCCCGTCGCCCTGCTGCAGCGGGCGGCGCAGCGGCAGTTCGGGCAGTCCAGCAGCATCGAGGTCGTCTGCCCCGACGAGGCCGTCGTCGCCGCGTTCATCACCGAGGTGCGCCGGCTCATGCTCGAGCGCAGCGTGCTGCGCGGGCAGGTCCTGTCGTTCTCCGGTTCGCCCTACGAACCGCACAACGCGGGCATCACGTTCCTGCACCGGCCGCAGGTCGCGGCGCAGGACGTCGTGCTGCCGCCGGGGGCGCTGGACCGCATCGCCCGGCACGTCGTCGGCGTCGGCGCCCACGCGGCGCGGCTGTCCGGGGCCGGTCAGCACCTGAAACGCGGGGTGCTGCTCTACGGGCCGCCGGGCACGGGCAAGACCCTCACGGTCCGCCACCTCGTGGCGCGCGCCGAGGGCAGCACCGTCGTCCTGCTCGCCGGGGAGGCCCTGGCCCACGTCACGACGGCCGCGCACCTGGCCCGCGCGATGCAGCCCGCGATCGTCGTGCTGGAGGACTGCGACCTCGTCGCCGAGGACCGCGGGTTCGACCCCGGGCAGCGGCCGCTGCTGTTCCAGCTCCTGGACGCCATGGACGGTCTCGACGGCGACGCCGACGTCGCGTTCCTGCTGACGACGAACCGCGCCGACCTGCTGGAACGCGCGCTGGCGCAGCGCCCGGGCCGGGTCGACCTCGCGGTCCAGGTGCCGCTGCCGGACCGGGCGGCCCGCAGCGCGCTGTTCCGGCTCTACGCGCGGGGACTGCCGGTCTCCGCCGAGGTGCTGGAGGAGGCCGCCGACCGCACCGGGGGCGTGACGGCGAGCTTCGCGCGCGAGCTCCTGCGCCGGGCCGTGCTCGTGGGAGCCGAGGCCGGGCACGACGTCACCGACGACGACGTCCGGTCCGCGCTCGGGGAACTGCTGTCCGACGCCGAGGAACTGACGCGCAGCCTGCTGGGCAGCGCGTCGTCGGCGGCCGCTCAGCCCGCCGTCGGCAGGGAGTCGCCCGCGTAGCGCTCCTCGAGGTCGCCCGTCTCCCCCGCGCGGGCGGCGGGCCGGCCCAGGGCCAGGCAGTACGTCCAGAAGACGACCTCGGCCAGCACCCCGATGCCGATGCGCGCCCACGTCGGCAGACCCGAGGGCGTCACGAAACCCTCGATGACCCCGGAGACGAACAGCACGACGACGAGCCCGAGGGCCACGCCGAACATCGCCCGCCCCTGCGTCGCGAGCGAACCGGACCGGCTGCGCGGGCCGGGCGCCACCCACGCCCAGAACAACCGCAACCCGGCTCCCGCCGCGACGAACACGGCCGTCAGCTCCAGGATCCCGTGCGGCAGGATGAGGCCGAAGAACACCTCCCCGCGCCCGTTCTCGATGAGCAACCCGCCCTGCAGGCCCACGTTCACGGCGTTGTACGCCAGCGCGGCCAGGACGGGGAGACCGGTGACCCCGAGCGCGATGCACGTCGCCGCGACCCACGCGTTGTTCGTCCAGACCCGGCCGGCGAACGCGGTGCTGGAGTACTCGCTGTAGTAGTTCTCGAAGTCGTTCTGGACGAGCTGGCGGATGTTCTCGTCCGACCCGAACAGGCTCGCCTGGACCGCCGGGTCCCCCGCGACCCACACCCCCGCGGCGACGGCGACGACCGTCGTGAAGGCGAACGCCCCCGTCGTCCACCACCGCAACCGCCACAGCGCGGCGGGCAACCCGCGCGTCGCGTAGTGCGCGAGCTGGCGCCAGGCGGTGTACCGGGAACCGGTGAGCCGGGCCCGGGCGCGGACGAGCAGCGTCGACAGCTCGTCGAGCAGCACCGGTTCGGACTGCGCCGACCGCAACGCCGACAGGTGGGTCGCGGTGCGCTGGTAGAGGACGACGAGCTCGTCGGCCTCGGCGCCGTCGAGGCGGCGGCGGGCGACGAGCCGGCGCAACCGTGACCACTCGTGCTCGTGCACCGCTCGGAAGGCGTCGACGTCCACCCCGGCAGGCTAACGTCCGGGCACGTGGCCGGCCCAGGACGGGCGCGGGGGCTTCCCGCGAGGTGGCTCGTCACCCGGCGCCGGCGCACCCGGGTCCGCTCAGCGCAGGCTGAGCCGCGGCACCCCCGGCGGGTCGAAGCCCCACACCTGCCCGTAGAACGACAGTTCCGCCTCCAGGCTGGCGACGATGTTCTCGGCCCGCCGGAACCCGTGCTGCTCACCGGGGAACACGACGAGCGCGTGCGGCAACCCCTTGCGGTGCAGGGCGTCGGCGAACGCCTCGGCCTGCCGGCGCGGGACGACGGGGTCGTCGGCGCCCTGCAGCAGCAGGACGGGGCAGCTCAACCCGTCGACGTGGTGCAGCGGCGCGCGCTCGGCGTACACGTCGGCGGCCGCGGGCAGCGGGCCGACGAGGGAGTCCAGGTAGCGGGACTCGAAGTCGTGGGTGTCCTCGGCCAGGGCGCGCAGGTCCGCGACGCCGTAGTAGGAGGTCCCGGCGGTGAAGGCGTCGGTCCCGGTGAGGGCGGCGAGGACGGTGAAACCCCCCGCGCTGCCCCCGCGGATCCCGACCTCGCCTGGCGCGGCCAGGCCCTGCGCCACGAGGTGGCGCGCGACCGCGGCGCAGTCCTCGACGTCGACGATCCCCCAGTTCCCGTCGAGGGCCTCCCGGTAGGCGCGGCCGTAGCCGGTCGACCCGCCGTACTGGACATCGACGACGCCGATGCCGCGGGAGGTGAAGAACGCGACCTCCGGCGAGTACGCCGCCAGCGACTGCGCCGTCGGCCCGCCGTGGACGAACAGGACGTGCGGGGCCGGGCCGTCGCACGGGTGGTCGGGGTGCGTCGGCGGGTACCGGTAGGCGTGCACGGACCGGCCGCGCTCGCCGGGGACGGTGCAGAACTCCGGCACCGGCAGGTACGCCGGGTCCGGCGACGGTCCGGCCGTCCGGGCGGTGCGGACGGTCCCGTCCGCGGCGGCGACGCGGACCACCCGCGCCGACAGCTCCGGGGACGCGGCGACCGCCCCGATCCAGCCGCCGGCCGCGGACACGGCGGGCAGGTACGCCGTGAACGGCAGGTCCAGGACGTCGAGCCGGCCGCTGCGCCGGTGCACGACGTCGAGCCGGTGGCCCACCGCGCCCGCGTCGCCGGACGCCGCGTGCAGCAGGGCGATCCGGTCGTCGTCCGGGTCGTCCCCGAGCGCGGCCCAGGAGGTGGTGGCGAACGTCCACGGCGGGAAACCCTGCTCGGCGTCCTCGGGCAGGACCGCCCGCAGCGCCCCGTCCGCGCCGACCTCGCAGAGGTTCCAGAACCCGCTGCGGTCGCTCACGACGAGGACGGTCCCGTCGGGGGCGAACCCCGGGTGGACGAGGGACTCGCGCGTGTCCGCACCCGCGAGGACGCGCGCCCCGCCCAGCCGCGGACCGTCCGGGCCGGCCGCCAGCTCCCCGGTCCACAGCAGCGTCCGCTGCCAGGGCATGTCGGGGTGGTCCCAGCCGGTCCAGACGAGCCGCCGGCCGTCCGGGGACACGCGCGGGGCGGCGAGGAACCCGGGGCCGGTGAACAGCTCGGTGGGTCCTGCGGTGGCCCCGGCCCCGTCGAGCCGGACGTGGACGAGGCTGCGGCGCAACGCCCCGCCGCGGCCGGTCGCCCGGTGGTCCTCGGCGACGAGGAGCACTCCCCCGCCCCAGGGCACCGGGTCGGCGTAGCGCACCCCGTCGTCGGGCACGAGGGCGCGGGGTTCGGCACCGGGAGCGGGGACGTGGAACCAGCGCTGGTCGGCGACGGAGGCCAGGACGAGCCCGCCGCCGGGGACGGGCAGCCAGGAACCCCCGCCGTACTCGTGGGCGCGGGTCCGCGCGTCCAGGTCGGGGGCGAACTCCTCGATCTCGCCCTCCGGGCCGCGGCGCAGGACCGCGACGCGGCCACCCTCGTCGGGGCGCCCCTCGGCCCACCACAGGGCGCCGTCGGCCTCGACGGCGACACCGGAGAACCGCAGGCCGGCGGCGGCGACGTCGGCGGCCCGCACCGGCGAGGTCCACGCTCCGTGGGAGTCCACCGGCCCACCGTAGCGCCGGCGGCGGCGCGGGCCCCGGCGGCGCCCGTCGGTACCGTGGGCGCCGTGAGCAGCCCCGTCCCCCCGCCCGCGGGCGAGCCGATCGCCCCGACCGCGGCGGAACCGGTGGGAGCACCCGCGGGGGTGCCGGTCGGTGAGCCCGTCGGCGAGATCGTCACGGGCGAGGCGGTCGTGCTCGGCCTGCGCGCGGCGTCGTTCGCCTCCCGCACCCTCGCCGCGGTCCTGGACGCCGTCGTCGTGGGGATCGTGCTGCTCGCCGCGGTCTTCGCCTCGACGTCCCTGCTGAGCGACAGCAGCGAGGCGACGACGGCGGCGCTGGGGCTGAGCGTCGTGGTGCTGTGCCTCGTGGGGATCCCCGCCGCCGTCGAGACGGCGACGCGGGGCCGGTCGGTCGGCAAGCTCGTCATGGGCGTGCGCGCCGTCCGCGACGACGGCGGGCCGGTGCGGTTCCGGCACTGCCTCGTGCGCGCCGTCACGGGGTTCTTCGAGCTGTGGGCCCTCGCGGGCAGCCCCGCCATCATCTGCTCGCTCGTCAACGCGCGCGGCAAGCGCCTGGGGGACCTGCTGGCGGGGACGTACGTGGTCCGCGAGCGCACGGCCGCCCGGCACCGGCCGCTGCCCCCGATGCCCCCGGAGCTGGCCGGCTGGGCCCGCACCGCCGACATCGGGCGGCTGCCGCTGCCCGTGGTGACGGCGGCCCGGCAGTTCCTGGCCCGCACCGGCACGCTCAACCCCGCCTCCCGCGAGGCGCTGCGCGTGCAGCTCGCCGACGCGCTGCTGGCGCACGTCTCCCCCGCCCCGCCGCCGGGCACCGACCCCGAGCGCTTCCTCGTCGCGGTGCTCGTCGAGCGGCGGGACCGGGAGTTCGCGCGGATGTCGCGCCGGGAGGAACGCACCCGGGAGCTGGAACGGACGATCGGGCGTCCCTGACGTCCCGGGGGGGTCGGGGCGGTGCCTCAGAGCAGGGGCAGGACCTCTCCGGCCGCCCACGGGCGCAGCGTCAACACCGTCGTCGTCTCCGGCAGACCCGCCTGCGGCCAGGCCACGGTGAGCTCCAGGCGGTGGTCGCGGGCCACCTCCTCGGGCCGGACGTCGAGCCAGAAGGTCGCGTCGAGGTCGTAGGCGTCCTCCCCGCCGGACCCCCGCGCCTGGGAAGGGTCGACGAACCCCTCGTGCCCGCCGACGCGGACGGCGAGCGCGGGTTCGGACCAGCCCTGCGGACCGTCCTCGTCGATCCCGCCCCACTGGCTCTGCCGCAGCGCCGCCTCGGCCTGGACGCCTTCGGCGCGCAGCACGAACGGCAGCGACAACCCGTCGGTGTGCGCGAAGACGCACCGCAGGGCCGCGACGATGCCGGGGGCCCGGGCCAGGACCACGGGGCCGTGGACGACGGCCCCGAGGTCCTCGGGTTCGACGGCGGGCGGCCAGCGGTGAGGACTCAGCACCCCACGATCGTGCCAGGGGGCCGCCCGCGGGGTCAGGCCGAGCGCAGCACCGTGGTCGACCACTCCCCCACGAGCAGCTCGGCCACCTCGCGGCCGACCTCCTGCTGCGGGTCGGAGGACACGACGAGCGTCCACGGGGCGCCCGGTGCCGGCGGGACCGTGAACTCGACGGGGTTGGTGGCCCCGTTGACGAGCAGCAGCACCGTGGGCGAACCCTCGGCCTGGAACTGCACGGCGTAGGCGCGAGCGCTCGTGTCGTCCCACTCCTGCTGACCCATCGGTTCCCCGTCGGCGCGCAGCGAGACGGTGTTCGGCCCGGCCGCACCGGAGAACCACTGCGGCCGCAGGGCCGGGGTCTGCCGGCGCAGGGCGATGAGGTCGCGGGTGAAGGTCAGCAGGTCGGTGTCGACGGTCGACCAGTCGAACCAGGAGATCTCGTCGTCCTGGCAGTAGGCGTTGTTGTTGCCCTGCTGGGTGCGGCCGAACTCGTCCCCGCCGAGGAGCATCGGCACGCCCGCGCTGAGCAGCAGCGTGGTGAGCATGTTCCGGCGCTGCCGGGCGCGCAGGGCGTTGACGCCCTCGTCGTCGGTGGGTCCCTCGGCCCCGCAGTTCCACGACCGGTTGTCGCTCTCGCCGTCGGCACCGCCCTCGCCGTTGGCGTCGTTGTGCTTCTCGTCGTACGCGGTGAGGTCGGCCAGGGTGAAGCCGTCGTGGGCGGTGAGGAAGTTCACGCTGCACAGCGGGGACCGGCGGTCGGCCTCGTACACGTCGGGGCTGCCGGTGATCCGCTGGGTGAGTTCGCCCAGGGACCCCTGCCCGCGCCAGAAGTCGCGGACGTCGTCGCGGTACTTGCCGTTCCACTCCGACCAGCGGGCCGGGAAGCCCCCCACCTGGTAGCCGGCGGTGTCCCAGGGCTCGGCGATCAGCTTGACCGGCGCCAGCACCGGGTCCTGGTGGACGATGTCGAGGAACGCGGAGTGGACGTGGGCGTCCCCCCACTGGCGGGTCAGCGTCGTGGCGAGGTCGAACCGGAACCCGTCCACGTGCATCTCGGTCACCCAGTACCGCAGGGAGTCCAGGATCAGCTGCAGGGCCGCGGGGTGGGAGACGTTGAGGGAGTTGCCGGTGCCGGTGGTGTCGAAGTAGTTCTCCGGGTCCTCCTCCACCACGCGGTAGTAGGAGCCGTTGTCGATCCCCTTCAGGGACAGCGTGGGCCCCAGGTGGTTGCCCTCGGCGGTGTGGTTGTAGACGACGTCGAGGACGACCTCCAGGCCCGCGGCGTGCAGGGCCTTGACGAGCTGCTTGAACTCCGCCACCTGCCCGCCGCCGTCACCGGCGGAGCTGTACTCGTGGTGGGGGGCGAAGAACCCGATCGAGTTGTAGCCCCAGTAGTTGCGCAGCCCCTTCTCGGTCAGGTGGGAGTCCTGCACGAACTGGTGCACCGGCAGCAGCTCGACGGTCGTCACGCCGAGGTCGACGAGGTGCTGGATCGCGGCCGGGTGCGCCAGGCCCGCGTACGTCCCGCGGATCTCCTCCGGGACGTCGGGGTGGCGCTGGGTGAACCCCTTGACGTGGACCTCGTAGACGACGGTGTCGGCGTACGGGACGCGCGGCGGGGCGTCGTCGCCCCAGTCGAAGGCCGGGTCGACCACGACGGCCTTGGCCACCGAGGCCGCCGAGTCGGCGTCGTTGCGCTGCTCGGGGTCGGCGAAGGTGTGCCCGAAGGTCTCCTCCCCCGCACCCCAGGAACCCTCCACGGCCCGCGCCCAGGGGTCGAGCAGGAGCTTGGCGGCGTTGTGCCGCAACCCTTCGCCGGGTTCCCACTCCCCGTGCACGCGGAACCCGTACCGGGTCCCGATCCCGCCGGGGACCAGGCCGTGGAACACGTGCCCCGTCCGCCGGTCCAACCGGTGGCGCGTCTCGGCGCCGTCGTCGTCGAAGACCGCGACGTCGACGGCCTCGGCCGTCTCGGAGTACACGGCCACGTTCAACCCGTCCTCGCGCAGGGAGACGCCGAGGGGGTGGGGGGTGCTCTCGCTCACCGTCAGATCGTGCGGCCTGCGGACGCCGTCCGCGCGCCGGAGCCCGACCGCCGCGCCGGGAACGACGGCGCCCGGCACCCCGCAGGGGTACCGGGCGCCGACGGTGAACCTCAGTAGCGGTAGTGCTCCGGCTTGTACGGGCCCTCGACGTCGATGCCGATGTACTCGGCCTGCGACTTCGTGAGCTCGGTGAGCCGGACGCCGAGCGCGTCCAGGTGCAGGCGCGCCACCTTCTCGTCGAGCTTCTTGGCGAGGCGGTGCACGCCGACGGGGTACTCGTCGGGCTTGGTGAACACCTCGATCTGCGCGACGACCTGGTTGGCGAACGAGTTCGACATGACGAAGCTCGGGTGCCCCGTCGCGTTGCCCAGGTTCAGCAGGCGGCCCTCGGACAGGACGATGACGCTGTGCGCCTGCACCGCGTCGTCGCCGGTGCCGGAGGCGGGGATCCGCCACTCGTGCACCTGCGGCTTGATCTCGATCTTCTCCACGCCCGGGATCCGGGACAGGCCGAGCATGTCGATCTCGTTGTCGAAGTGGCCGATGTTCCCCACGAGGGCCTGGTGCTTCATCTTCGCGATGTCGGCCGCCATGACGACGTCCTTGTTGCCCGTCGCGGTGATGAAGACGTCGGCGGTGCGCACGACGTCCTCGAGGCGGACGACCTGGTACCCGTCCATCGCGGCCTGCAGGGCGTTGATGGGGTCGACCTCGGTGACCACGACGCGCGCGCCCTGGCCGCGCAGCGACTCCGCGCAGCCCTTGCCGACGTCGCCGTAGCCGAACACGACGGCCGTCTTGCCGCCGATGAGGACGTCGGTGCCGCGGTTGATCCCGTCGATGAGGGAGTGCCGGGTGCCGTACTTGTTGTCGAACTTCGACTTGGTCACCGAGTCGTTGACGTTGATCGCCGGGAAGGGCAGCACGCCGTTGCGGTGGTACTCCGCGAGGCGGTGCACGCCGGTCGTGGTCTCCTCGGTGACGCCGCGGATGCCGTCGGCGACGCGGGTCCAGCGCTGCGGGTCCTGCGCGAGGCTCCCCCGCAGCAGCTCCAGGACGACGGCGTACTCCTCGGAGTCCTCCGGCGTCGTGGCCGGGACCGCGCCGGCGGCCTCGAAGCGCTTGCCCTCCAGGACGAGCATCGTGGCGTCGCCACCGTCGTCGAGGATCATGTTCGGGCCGACGCGGTGGCCCTCGGCGTCGGTGCCCCAGTCGAAGATGCGCTCGGCCAGGGCCCAGTACTCCTGCAGCGTCTCGCCCTTCCAGGCGAAGACCGGGACGCCGGCGGGCGCCTCGGGGGTGCCCGAGCCCACGACGACGGCCGCGGCGGCCTGGTCCTGGGTGGAGAAGATGTTGCAGCTGGCCCAGCGGACCTGCGCGCCGAGGGCGACCAGGGTCTCGATGAGGACGGCGGTCTGCACCGTCATGTGCAGGGAGCCGGCGATGCGGGCCCCGGCCAGCGGCTGGGACTGGCCGAACTCGGCGCGCAGCGCCATGAGCCCGGGCATCTCGTGCTCGGCCAGACGCAGCTCGTGGCGTCCGGCCTCGGCCAGGGAGAGGTCCCGGACCTGGTACTCGAAAGACATTCTCGTCCTCTCGCGACGGTTCGTGACGTTCCCCCGGCACGGCCCCTCTGGGCCCTCGAGCGGCATCACCGCGCGCCGGAGCGCCCTCCAGACTACGCGTCCGCAGGTGGCGCGGCGCTCAGACCGTGGCGGGCGCCGGGCGCGCGGAGGGCAGCTGCGCGACCGGCCGGCCGGCCGTGGTGCGCACGGGGAGGGTGAACCAGAACACGCTGCCGCCGCGGGGGTCGTCCTCGAGGCCGATGTCACCGCCCATCCGCAGGACGATGCGCCGGCACAGCGCCAGGCTGAGGTGGTTCGTGCGCCGCTCGACCTCCGCGTCCTCGCCCGCGAACGGCTCGAAGACGCCCGCCCGGCGTTCGGAGGGGATCCCCAGGCCCCGGTCGCGCACCTCGATGCGCCACACCTCCCCGCGGAACCGGGAGCCGGTCAGGTCCGCGCTCAGGGTGACGACGGGCTGCTGCCCGGGGGGTGCGTGCACGACGGCGTTGTCCACCAGCCGTTGCAGCACCTGCTGCAGCAACCACGGTTCGCCGATCACCTCCGGCAGCGGCTGGACCTCGATCCGCGGCTGCAGCTCCGCGGGCAGGTGGGCGGACAGGGCCTCCTGCCCGTCGGCCACGAGGGTCCCGAGCGCGAACAGGTCCACCGTCCGCTCGGTGAGGTCCATCCCGCCGACCCGCGCGTACAGCAGCAGGTCGTCCACGAGGCGCCGCGCGGTGTCGAGGCGGCGCTCGACCCGGTCCAGCCGCGCCTGCCAGTCCGCCGAGGTCCACGCCTCGGTCTCGCGGGCGGCGCCGGCCATGTCGGACAGCCGGGACAGCGGCAGCCGCAGCCGGTCGGCCACGACGGTGGTGTAGGCGTCGAGCTCGGCCTCGCGCGTGCGCAGCGCCTCCTCGCTGCGGCGACGGGAGGCGACCTCCCCGGCGAGCTCGGTGGTCGCCCGCTCGACCTCGCGGGTGGCCCGTTCGCGGCCGGCGGTCAGCGAGAACAGCAGGGCCGCCAGCAGCAGGGACGCGGCGGTGCCGCCCACGAGCACCACGAACGGGGCCTGGCCGGTCTCCCCGTCGACGGCCGCCGCGGTCGGCACGGTGGACAGGGTCCAGCGGTGGGTCCCGGCGATGACGTCGGTGCGCAGGGGCGGCCGGTCCGACAACCGCCCCTCGGCGGGCACCTCGCCCATGAGGACCGGGTGGGCCGCGTCGGTCGTGTCGAACAGCTGGAGGCGGCCGTCGACACCGCCGGCCGAACGGGTGCTGGAGGACAGGACGTCACCGAGCCGGAACGCCCCGGCCACCCAGCCGCGGAACTCACCGGCGTCGGGCTGCCCGCGGCCACCGACGACGGGTTCGACGAGGACCACCGACTGCTGCTGCTCCTCGGCCGGTCGCGTCTGGTCGGCCAGCAGCACGTACGGCGCCGAGACCGACAGGGCACCGGAGGTCCTCGCCGCCGTGGCGGCCGCGGCGACCATCGGCAGCGCCGCCGCGTCGACCCCCCGCAGCGTCTCCCGGTTGCCCACGCCGTGGTAACCCACGATGAAGCGGTGCTCGCCCACGTCCGTCCGGGCCGGCTGCAGGGTGATCGGGGCGCCGAGCTCGGCGCGCAGGCGGTCCTGGGCGGCGGCCACCGCCGCGGCGTCGGCGGGCACCGGCACCGTGTAGCTGAGGCTGGAGAGCCCGGGCAGCGCGTCGGCGACGGCGGCCAGGGACTCGAACCGGGCGTCGTCGATCCCCGGTCGCTCCCCGATCCCGCGGCTCAGGGCGTCCAGGGTCGAGCTGTACTGGCGCACCGCGGCGCCCAGGGCGGTGCCCTGCTGGGCGACGAGCACCCTGCTGGCCTGGTCGGCCCGCTCGGCGCCGGCCGCCTCCAGGCCCAGGCTGACCCCGACGCTGCTGCCGGCACCGGCCAGCAGCACCACGACCGGCAGGACGACGACGGCGGCCCGGCGGCGGAAGCTGCGCCGGCCCGTGGCGGCAGGAGGAGGAGTCACGGTGCAGGCATCGACATCCGGAACCGTCTTCTAGACCCCCCTGCCGAAAACTTTGTAGAATTCTAGTACTCGTTCGGCGCATCAGGTCACGCTCCCCCGGGGCCGATACCTTCCCCGTGAACCTCGTGGAACTCGCCGCTCGCAGCGCCCGGCCGTCGCCGGCGACCGCGGTGCTGCGCACCCGCGCCCGTCGCCCGGCCCCGCAGGACGCGACCGACACCTCGCTGCTGCGCAGCGCCCGGCAGGTGGTCGACGCCCTCGCGGGCATCAGCGGTCTGGAGACCTGGTACCTGGGGCGCGTCGACGGCGAGACGTTGCTGCCGCTGGCCGTCTCGGCCGAGGCGCGGTCCGTCGTCGTGGGCCGGCGGGTGCCGTGGTCGGCCACGCCCTGCCGCCGCATGGTCAACGGGCTCGGCCCGGCCGTCGTCCCGGTGCTGGCCGCGGTCCCCAACTACGCGCGCGCCCCCTACGCCACCGCCCTGGGGATGACCGCCTACGCGGGCCTGCCGCTGCGCGACGCGGACGGTCGCCTCCTGGGCGTCCTCGCCGGCTGGAGCAGCCGGCCGGACCCGGTCGTGCCCCCCGGGCTGGAACCGGTCGTGCGGGCCTTCAGCGAACTCCTCACCCAGACCCTCGCGGCCGAGGTGCGCGACGACGACGCCCAGCGGGCCCGCGAGCGGGAGTCCGTGCGCCGCCAGGCCGCCGACAAGGTCACCTCGCTGTCCAGCCGCACCGGCTGGGGTGCCGTCCTGCGCCAGGAGGACCGGCGCAGCGCCGAACGCGGTGTCCCCGTCGCCCTGCTGGTCGTCGACGTGGGCCTCGTCCGCTCCGCCGCCCGGCTGCAACGGGCCACCCAGTCCATCGTGCGGGCCCTGCCCGGGGCCCTGGTCTCCCGGCTCAACGCCCGCCAGTTCGGGGCCGTGCTGCCCGACGTCGAACCCGACGCGGTCCCCGGGACCGCCCAGGAGGTGACGGCCGCGCTGCGGGCCGAGGGGTTCTGCGCGACCAGCGCGTGGGCGACGTCGGGTGAGGCCGACGACCTCGGCGGCGTCTGGCTGCTGGCCGAGCAGCGCCTCTACACCGCGCGCCGCGACGGGAGGAACCCGTGAACGCCGCCGTGAACGCCGCCGTGGTCTCCTCCCGCGCCGGCCGGTTCGCCCCCGTGCTGCGGCAGGTGGGTCCGGTGCGCGCCGCGGCGACCCTCGCGCTGCTGGCCGGCACCGTCGCCCTGCTCGCTCACGACCGCGCCGTGCGGCACGCCGAGGCCTGCGCCTCCGCCTTCCTGGTCCGGCGGACCTGGGGGCCGGAGGCGCGCTGCCTGGCCGACAACACCCTCTACCGGGTCGACGGGGTCCTCGCCGGGCACACCGTGACCATCGGGTGCAGCGCCGTGGTCCTGCTCGTGCCGTTCGTCCTCGTGGCGGGGCTGCTGCTGCCGGTGCGGCGGATGTCGGCCGTCGTCACCCTCGGCTCGCTGGGGATCGCCGCGGTCGTCGTCGCGGCCGTGAACCAGCTGCGGTTGCTGACGATCGCCACCGGCATCCACCTGTGGGGGCTGGAACGCGGCTACGGGGCCACCCACGTCCTGGCCGGTTCGATCGTCAGCACCGTCGGGATCGTGCTGGGCGGGCTGACGTTCCTCGTGCTGCTGACCCGCGGGGCGCAGGTGGTGCGCCGTGGGTAGCAGCGTCCACCTCGGGCTCGCCCTGCTGAACACCGCGGCCTTCGTGCTGTGCGTGCTGTTCCTCAGCTACGTCATCACCGTCCTGCGCCCGTTCCTGCGCCACCGCGAGGTGGAGCTCGGCGACCGCGCCGACTTCGACTGGCACGTCCTCATCCCCTGCCTCGACGAGGAGACGGTCGTCGTCGGGACCGTCCAGCACCTGCTGGACACCTTCCCCGAGGCGACGGTGTGGTGCATCGACGACGACTCGCGCGACCACACCCACGAACTACTCACCTGGCTCGCGACCCGGCACGAGAAGGTCCGCGTCGTCAGCCGCCGCCCCCCGCAGGCCCGCCAGGGCAAGGGCGAGGCGCTGAACGAGGCGTGGCGGCGGATCCGCGCCGAACTGCCCGAGGGTGCCGACCGCTCCCGCGTCGTCGTGGGCGTCGTCGACGCCGACGGGCGCCTGGAGCAGTTCTGCCCCGACGTCATCTCCGGCCCCACCCTGTTCGGCGACCCGACCGTCGGGGCCGTGCAGGTGCAGGTGCGGATCACCGAGGACGTCGACGCGCTCGTCGGCACCGACCTCGACCGGCTCGTCGGTTCCCGGGCACGGACCGAGGGCGACCACCTCCTCGTCCGGTTGCAGGACCTGGAGTTCGCCGGCCCCATCGCGGCGATGCAGTTCCTGCGCCGGCGCACCGGCAGCGTCGCGATGGGCGGCAACGGGCAGTTCACCCGCCTCACCGCCCTCGACGACGTCGCCCGGGACCACGGGACCCCGTGGCACGGCGCTCTGCTGGAGGACTTCGAACTCGGTCTGCACGTCCTCCTGGCCGGGCACCGCACGGAGTACTGCCACGACACCTTCGTCGCCCAGGACGGCCTGAACCGGGTCGGACCCCTGCTGCGGCAACGGACCCGGTGGTCGCAGGGGAACATCCAGTGCCTGCGGTACCTGTGGGGCGTCCTGAACTCCGAGCGCATCTCGATCCCCGGGGCGCTGGAGATCGCGCACTACATGTGGGTCCCGTTCTCGCAGGTGTTCGGCAGCGTGGTGTTCCCCCTCACCGCGGCCGTCACGTGCTGGTACGCGTTCACCGACCCGCAGGGCCCGGACCGCTGGCTGCTCGCGGGCGCCTGGGGGCTCGTCCCGCTCGGCCTGTTGTTCGGCGTCCTGCCGCACGCGCTGTGGGGCGCCTTCTACCGCACCCGCTGCGGCACGTTCGTCACCCGCCGCGGCGCGCTGTGGATGGGCGTGGCGAACATCGGCTACGGCTACCTGCTGCAGATCTGCGCCTGGCGCGCCCTGTTCCGCGTCCTGCGGGGCCGCCGCGAGTGGCACAAGACCGCCCGGGCCAACGACCGGCCCGTCGCGGGAACCCCCTCCCCCACCCCCCCCCCCACCCCCGTCCCGCGCCGCTGAGGAGCAGGACATGGACGAGAACACCGCACCCCGCCGCCGGGGTCGCCTGCTCGCGGCAGGGATCGCCGGAGCCGCCGCCCTCGGGCTGGCCGTCGCGGGCCCGGCCGCGGCGGACACCGCGGACTCCACGGCCACGGCCGCGACGCTGTCCCTGCTGGGTGCTCCCGCGCTCTCCTCCGGGCCGGTGACGGCGAACTCCGACGGGACGACGACCTCGACCAGCGGGGACCCCACCCCGTCGCTGTCGCTCCTGGGCACGCAGAACCTCATCACCGCCGGGGTCCTGGTGCAGCGGGCCACCGCCACCCCCCTGGGAACCTCCGCGGCGTGCGCCGGTCTCGTCGGGTCGGGGGGTTCGCTGACCATCGGGGCCGACGGGAGGTGCGTGGTCGCCCCCGGCACCGGCCAGGGCGTGCAGATCGTGCTGGCCGGCGGCCTGACCCCCACCGTGCTGAAGGCCGACGCGATCGTCGCGAGCTGCTCCGCCGCCGCCGGCGGCACCCCGACGGCCGGGGTGCGCCTGGTCAACGCCAAGGTGCACCGCGGTGCGGCCGTCACGGCCACGCTGGCCGACCACGCCGCCCCCGGCACCACCGTGAGCGTCCCCCTGGTCGCCACCCTGAAGCTCAACTCCCTCGGCAACCCCACCCCCGACGGCGTCAGCACCTCCGCCCTGGACCTGTCCCTGGTCGGGAGCCTGACGACCCTGTCGGTCGGCGCCGTCACGTGCGGCCCGAACGCGCGGACCGTCCCCACCGACGCCCTGCCCGGCCCCGCCCTGCCCCTGGCCGCGGCGGCCCTGGTCGCCGTGGGCCTGCGCCTGCGCCGCCCCGTCCTGCAAATCCTCGACGTGAAGGGGACCCACCGTGGTTGAGCACCCCGCCGGGGAGGTCGCCGTCGTCTTCGGCACCCGGCCCGAGATCATCAAGCTGGCCCCCGTGCTGCACGCCCTCGGCGAGGACGGGCGGGCCGTCTTCACCGGTCAGCACTACGACCCCGAGCTGACCGACGCGGTGTTCCGCTCCTGCGGCCTGTCCCCGCTGACCCCGGCCGTCACGGGCGTCGGCGGCGGCAGCCGCGCCCAGCAGGTGGCCACGATGGTCGACCAGCTGTCCGCGCTGTTCACCCGTACCCGCCCGCGGGCGGTCGTCGTCCAGGGCGACACCAACACCACCAACGCGGGCGCCCAGGCCGGTCACTACCTCGGGATCCCGGTGGTGCACGTGGAGGCGGGGCTGCGCAGCCACGACCGGGCGATGCCCGAGGAGACGAACCGCCTCCTGGTCTCGGCGCTGGCCGACGTGCACTGCGCCGCGACGCCCGAGAACGCCCGCAACCTCCTCGACGGCGCCGTGCCCGCCGGGTCGGTGTTCGTCACCGGCAACCCCGTGGTGGAGGCGGTCACGGCACTGCTGCCGGACGAGGCGGAGACCGCGCGGCTGCTCGCCGGGCACGGCCTGGACGCCGGGTTCGTCCTGTCCACGGTCCACCGCCCGGAGAACACCGACGACCCCGCCCGGCTGACCGCGCTGCTGGACGGCCTGGGCCGGCTCGGCGCCCCCGTGGCCCTGCCGCTGCACCCGCGCACCCGCAAGGCGCTCGCGGCGTGGGACGTGGCCGTGCCCGCGGCGGTGCGCGTGCTGCCCCCCGTGGACCACCGCACGTTCCTCGCCTTCGCCCGCAGCGCCTCGCTGCTGGTGTCCGACTCCGGCGGGGTGCAGGAGGAGGTCACCGTGCTGCGCAAACCCCTGGTGGTGGTCCGCACCAGCACCGAGCGCCCGGAGTCCGTCGCGGCCGGGTTCTCCGTGCTCAGCGAACCGGGTGACCTCGTGGCCCACGCCGAGCGGATGCTGTCGGCGCAGTCGCTGGCGCGCATCGCCACGACCGCCAGCCCGTACGGCGACGGGCTGGCCTCCCGGCGGATCGCGGCACTGGCTCGGGACGGAGCCGCTGCGCTGCAACAGGTCTGAGAGACCGTGATGCTCGGCGGGGACCTCGACGGGACCCCGGCGGGCCCGGGTGCCGGGTTCCGGGTTCCGGGTTCCGGGACGATCACCCGGGGCCGGCGTCACCCGAACGGCCGATGCACCCGCCGCGCCCGGCCTCCGATTTCTAGAAGGTGCCGAACACCCAGCGCGACCGGACGCCCCACCTCGACGACGACGGCCTCAGCCGCCGCGTCGTGGCCGTGCAGTACCTGGTCACCAGCCTCATCTCCGCGTCGGTGGCCCTGGTCCCGACCTGGACCGGTGTGCGCGGCACGTGCGTCCTGCTCATCGCCGCCGCGGGGCTCCTCAGCGGTGCCGCGCTGCTGCTGACCCGGACCTGGCCGTTGCCGGGCCCGTGCAACGCCATCGTCTCCGCCGCCCTGTCGACCTCCCTGCTCGTGTACTGCGCCGACGGTTCGCCCGCGGTGGGGGTGTTCGTCGCGCTGTACTCCGTGAGCGCCGCGCACGTCCCGTTCCTGCGTTCCGCCCGGGCCGTGGTGCTCGCCACGGCCCTGCCGTTCGCGCTGCTGCCGGCCGCGCTCGTCGCCTCCGGCCACCCGGGGCAGGTGGCGGGGTGGCTGGTGGTGCTGCCCGCCGTCACGGTGCTGCCGGTCCTGGGCGTGCGCTCGCTGCTGCGGCTGGCCGCCCGCCGGGCCCGCCGCGACGTGCGCCTGGACCTGCTGAACCGGGCGGGTCTGCTGGAGACCTGCGCGCGGACGCTGCAGGAGGGGGAGGGCCTGGAGGCCCAGGCGACGGTGAGCGTGGTCCACTTCGACGACCTGCGCGACCTGCGGCTGGCCCTGGGCCCGGACGCCGCGGAGGAGGTGCTGGCCGAGTGCGCGCGCCGCGCCGCCGACCTGCCGGGAGCGGTCGTGGCCCGGCTGGACCAGGACACCCTGGCCGTCGTGCGGCCGGCCGAGCTGGACGGCAACGGGGACCCCGCGCGCACCGGCCGGGCCGAGGGCCGGGTCCTGCGGCAGGTCCTCAGCGAGCACGTGGTCCTGCGCGGGGAGGGCCCCGAGCACGGGCTGCGGCTGCGCCCGGACGTCTCCGTCGGGGTGGCCTGCGCCCCCGAGCACGGTCGCGAGGTCGACGCGCTGCTCGCCCTGGCCGACGTCGCGGCCGTGCACGCCGCCGACCACCAGCACCGCGTGGCCGTCGCGGAGGGGGAGGCGACCGTCGACGCGGAGGCCCTGCGGCTGCACGCCGAACTGCCCGCCGCGATCGAGGACGGCCAGCTGCGGGTGCACTACCAGCGGCTCGTGGCCGCCCGCACCGGCGCCACCGTGGGCCTGGAGGCCCTCGTGCGCTGGCAGCACCCCCGGCGCGGTTTCCTGGGCCCCGGCGCGTTCGTCCCGCTGGCCGAGCGCAGCCACGCCATCGTCGGCCTGACCCACTGGGTGCTGCGCACCGCCGCCGCCCAGTGCGCCGCCTGGCGGGCCCAGGGGCACGACGTGTCCGTCTCTGTCAACCTCTCCCCCGTCGTCCTCGGCGACCCCTCCCTCGTCAACGCGGTGCGCCGGGCCATCGCCGAGAACGCGCTGGCGCCGGGGGTGCTGACGCTGGAGGTCACCGAGAGCGCTCTCCTGGGCGACCCCGAAGCCGCCTCGACGGTGCTGGCCGCGCTGCGGGCCGCGGGGGCGCGGCTGTCCATCGACGACTTCGGCACCGGCTACACGTCCCTGACGATGCTGCGCCGGCTGGCGGTGGACGAGCTGAAGATCGACCGCTCCTTCGTGGTCGCGGCGCCGCAGGCGCCGGCCGACGCGGCGATCGTGCAGGCCCTCGTCGACCTCGCCCACCGCCTGTCGATGGACGTGGTCGCCGAGGGCGTCGAGGACGGCAGCACCGCGGCCCTGGTGCGCGACCTGGGCGCGGACGTCCTGCAGGGCTTCCACTTCGCCCGGCCGGTCCCGGCCGGGGAGGTGTTCGCCCCGGTGGTGCCGGACGCCTCAGCCGAGCCGGTCCTTGAGGTCGGCCACCTGGGGTGAGCGGGCCGGGTCCGTGCCCGAGGCCAGCGCGAGGTAGGTCGCCGCGAAGTCGGTGCGGGCGATGAGCTGGGCCAGCCGCTGCGCGGGGGACCCGTTCTCCGCCACCACCTCCGACGTGAGCACACCCGCGTCGGAGGCGGTGCGGGTGACGGCGTCGGCCAGGCGGCGGTCCTCGTCGCGCACGGCGGCGGGTGCGTCGCGCAGGACGACCAGCCGCTGGCGCGGCCCCGCCGGCCCGTCGAGGAAGGGGTCGGCGAAGACGTCGTCGGCACCGGCGACGAAGGGACCGCCGAAGGTCGCCACGACCTCGCTCGCGTCGTCCGGCAGCGCACCGCTGACCGCGGGCACGCGGGCGGTGCGGGACAGCATCGAGGCGGCGCGGCGGGCCGCCGCAGCCGTGAGGTCCCCGTCGGCCAGCACGACCGGGACGGCGCCGGACAGTTCCAGGGCGAGGCCCTTGGCCGGGTTGACGAAGGTCTCGGTCCACGGCCGGGACGCCTCGGCCTCGGCGTCGAGGCGGTCGGCCACCCCGGCGAGGTCGGCCGGGCCGGCGCTCAGCAGCGTCATGGCGTCGCACGCGAGCAGGACCGGCGTCAGCAGCGACCACAGCGCGACGCGCGAGGACCGCGGGTCGCCGCCGTCGGCGCGCACGCCGCGGGCGGGCCGGACCTGGACGTTGCCCTGACGGGACCCCACCTCGGCCAGCGGGGACCCTTCCCCCGCGACGGTGACGACCCGGGCTCCGCGCCGGGAGGCCTCGACCGCGAGCGCCACCGGCCCGGGCGCGCGACCGGACAGGGAGACGGCGACGACGAGGTCGAGCGGGCCGACCCAGCTGGGCAGGGGGCCGCCGTGCCGCACGACGACGGGGACGGGGCAGCCGCGGCCGGCGAGGGCGAGCAGGACGTCGGCGACGGCGGAGCTGCCCGCCAGGGCGGCCACGACGACGGCGCGGGGCCGGTCGTCGTCGGCCAGCCGGGAGACCCCGGCCTCGGCGGACAGGTCGAGCGCTTCGCGGACCTGGGCCCCGGCGCTGGCCAGGGCGCGCAGGACGCCGCCGACGTCGGCCGCGGACAGGGCGTCCCCGTCGGCGAGCAGGGTCTCGTCGAGGGCGGTCACGACCGGTCCGCCGGAACGTCGAGGGCGGCGTCGGTCAGCAGCACCGGGACGCCGTCGACGACGGGGTAGCGGATGCCGTCGTCGGTGGCGAGGAACTTCGCGCCGTCGACGCTCACGGGGTGCAGGGGCCGGCCCGTCAGCGGGCAGCGCAGGAGTTCCAGCACCCAGTCGGTCGCGGGCGAACCCCCGGCGGAGTTCCCGGGGGCGCTCACGCGGACTCCCCGCGGACGATCGCGAGCACCCGGTCGCGGACGAGGGCCATGGTCGCCGCGTCGGCCCCCTCGGCGTTCAGCCGCAGCAGCGGTTCGGTGTTCGAGGCGCGCAGGTTGAACCACCACATCGGTTGCGCCTCCGAGGCCGGGTGGAACACCGTGACCCCGTCGAGCCGGTCGACCTCGACCTCCTCCCCCTGCGCCGCAGCGGTCTGCGTGATCGCCGCGACGACGGCCTCGGTGACGGCGGCGGCGTCGTCGACGGTGGAGTTGATCTCGCCGCTGGCGGCGTACAGCTCGTACTCGGCGGCGAGCTCGGACAGCGGGCGGTCCTGCTCGGCGAGCGCGGCGAGGACGTGCATCGCGGCGAGCATGCCGGTGTCGGCCGACCAGAACTCGCGGAAGTAGTAGTGCGCGGAGTGCTCACCGCCAAAGACGGCGCCCTCCTCGGCCATGCGCTGCTTGATGAAGGAGTGCCCGACGCGGGTGCGCACGGGCGTGCCGCCGTCGGCGGCGACGAGCTCGGGCACGGCGCGGGAGGTGATGAGGTTGTGGATGACGACGGGCCGGCGGCCGGCGCGCAGCTCCTTGGCGATCTCGCGGCGGGCGACCATCGCGGTGACGGCGCTGGGGCTGACCGGGTCGCCCTTCTCGTCGATCACGAAGCAGCGGTCGGCGTCGCCGTCGAAGGCCAGGCCGATGTCGGCCCCCTCGGCGGGCACCGCCTCCTGCAGGTCGAGGAGGTTCTTCGGGTCCAGCGGGTTCGCCTCGTGGTTCGGGAAGGTGCCGTCGAGCTCGAAGTAGAGCGGCACGACGTCCAGGGGCAGGGCGGGCAGCCCCGCGTCGTCGCCCAGGACCGCGGGGGCCGTGAACCCGCCCATGCCGTTGCCGGCGTCGACGACGACCCGCAGGCGGCGGCCACCGGTGAGGTCGACCAGGGAGCGCAGGTGCGCGGCGTAGGCCTTCAGCAGGTCCTGCTCGTCGACGGTGCCGACGGCACCGGTGCCGCCGGGGACCTCACCGGAGTCGAGCCAGCTCTGGGCGAGGTCGCGCACGGCGGACAGCCCGGTGTCCTGCCCGACGGGCCTGGCGCCGGCGCGGCACAGCTTGATGCCGTTGTACTGCGCCGGGTTGTGGCTGGCGGTGAACATGGCGCCGGGGACGTCGAGGAACCCGCTGGCGAAGTAGAGGCCGTCGGTGGAGCACAGGCCGATGACGGTGACGTCGACACCGCGGGAGGCGACCCCGTCGGCGAAGGCGGCGGACAGCTCCGGGGAGGAGGGCCGCATGTCGTAGCCGACGACGGCCTTGGGGCCCTGGCCGGCGGGAGTCTCGGGCAGGACGACGACCTCGGCGAAGGCGGCCCCGACGGCGCGCACCACGCGGGCGTCGAGCTGGTCGGGGACGGTGCCCCGGACGTCGTAGGCCTTGATGACGGACGACAGGTTCACGGTCGGGGCGCTCACGCTGGGGAGCCTACAAGCGGCGCCGCGCCCGGGGCGGTGCCGCAGACCCGGGCGCTGCCCCGGTCGGGTGGCTCAGCGCTTGCGGGAGCGCTCCAGGATCCCGTCGACGCTCAGGGGACCGGCCGCCGACGTCCAGCTGCGCTCCTCGCAGACGTGGCAGGAGGTGAACTGCACGGGGGTGCCGTCGGTGAGCGACATGGTGAGCTGCGTGACGCGCTCGCTGCCGCAGTGGGCGCACACGGCGCTCTCGCGGTGGGCCGCCTGCGTCAGCGAACCCAGCGGCGGGGCGGTCCGGGCGGCACGGGGGCGTCGGGTGGCTCGGGGCGCGTCAGCGGCTGGCACGGGTGTCCATCGGCAGGGCCCCCGGCGCAGCTGAGACGTCCCAGCGGGTGACTTCGCGCCCGCTCCCGGGCGCCGCGTCAGCGCCGGTCGCGGTCGCCGATGACGCGCAGGTGCCCCCGGCGCACGGCCGGGGCGTCGGGGTCGATGGCGCCCGCGCCCCGCCCGCCGAGCGGGTGGTCGCGCACGGCGTCCACGAGGGCGTCGAGGTCGTCGTGGTGCTTGGCCGCCTCGAGCAGCTCGGGGGCCAGCCGGACGACCTCCCAGCCGCGCGGGGCGGTGAGGCGTTCGGCGTGCACGGCGCACAGGTCGTAGGTGTGGGGTTCGGCGAACGTGGCCAGCGGGCCCAGCACGGCGGTGGAGTCGGAGTACACGTAGGTCAGGGTCGCCACGGCGGTGCCCCCGCACGCGGTCCGCGAGCAGCGCCGGGCGCTGGGGGCGGTGGATCGGCCGGCTCCCGGGCGGGAGGCGTTCGTTCCTGGGGTGCGGGTGGTCACGCGCGGCACGCTACCCCCCGGCGCGGGCCCGCGCCGCCCACCGCGCCGCTCACCGCCGAGGGGGCGCGCCGCGGGTACTCTCGCCCGGTGGTCCTCCGACGCCGGGCTCAGACCCGCCCCCGCCGACGCCGTGACCGCCACGGCCGCGGCCTGCGCGGACCCCTGCTGCCGGCGTCGCTGCCGGCCGCCCGCACGCGCGCGGAGCGGTTCGACGACCTCGTGCTGGACGCCGTCGAGCTGCTGGAGCGGCGCTGGGCCGAGCAGCTGGCGGGGGTCGAGTTCGCCGTCGAGGACGTGCCCCCCTCGGACCCGGCCCCGTGGGAGGACGACGTCGTGCCCCTGGGCCGGTTGTTCCCGGCCCAGGGGCAGCGGCCGGCCCGCGTGGTGCTCTACCGCCGGCCCCTGGAGACGCGCGCCGACGGCGACGACCTCGACGACCTCGTCGCCGACGTCGTGGTCGAGCAGGTGGCGCACCTGCTGGACCTGCCGCCGGAGGACGTGGACCCCCGCTACGGCGAGTGACGTGACGGGTGGGCTCAGGCCGCCTTGGCCCGCGAGAGGATGAGCTGCAGCAGGGTCAGGACGGCGCGCTTGACGTCCTCGCGGCTGCGGGCGTCGAGGGCGACGACCGGGACGGCGGGGTCGACGTTGGCCGCGGCCCGCACCTGGTCCAGCGTGAGCTGGGTGCGACCGGCGAAGGAGTTGACGGCCAGCACGAACGGCAGGCCGATCTTCTCGAAGTAGTCCAGCGCCACGAAGCAGTCGTCGATCCGGCTGGGGTCGACCAGGACGATGCCGCCGAGAGCGCCGTCGGCGAGGTCGTTCCACATGAAGCCGAACCGGTCCTGCCCGGGGGTGCCGAACATGTACAGGATGATGCTGTCGTCGATGGTGACCCGGCCGAAGTCCATCGCCACCGTCGTCGTCGTCTTCTGGCTGCCCTCCCCCGCGTCGTCGACCCCGACCGAGGCCGAGGTCATGGCGGCCTCGGTGCTCAGCGGCTCGATCTCCGACAGCGCCCCGACGGTCGTGGTCTTGCCGACCCCGAAACCGCCGGAGACGAGGATCTTGACCGGGATGGGCGGTCGTTTCACGGCGACCTCGACAGGGACGGACGGCCGGACGTCAGAGGGCAGCGACACCGTTGATCAACCTCTCGATGAACGAGACGTCGAACGCGAGGGACTTCGCGGTGGACGTCGTGATGAGCAGTTCGCGGCCGACGAGGTCGCCGACCAGGACCTGGGCCACGCCCAGGGGGACGCCGACGAGGGCGGCCACCTCGGCGACCGACCGCGCCTGCGCGCAGACCTGCAGGACCTGACCGGGTTCGAAGGCCAGGGACCGCTCGGCCACCGCCCGCTCCCCCAGCGGGGTGAGGACGGCGGTGGTCTCCATGGCGACGCCCGCGGCGCCACCACCCGTGCGACCACCCGTCAGGAGGTAGGCGCGGACCTCCTCGTGCCCCTCCTGCCCGTCCTCGTCCTCCCGCCCGTCCTCCGGCGCCGCCGGGGCGGCGGAGGGGGCCGGGGCGGGAGCGGCGGCTCCCGCCCCGAGGAACGGGCGGTCGAACTCGTCGAACTCGTCGAAGTCCTCGAACCCGTCGAGCGCGTCGCGGTTCACAGCTGCAGGGAGGTCTTCAGCTCGGTGACGAGCTCGGGCGTCAGCAGCGACCCGACCCGCTCGACGAGCATGGTGGTCTCGTAGCCGACGAGCCCCAGGTCGCAGTCGGCCGAGGTGACGACCCCCAGGCAGGCCCGGCCCGCGATCGAGGACACCAGCAGGTAGCCGGAGCCGAACTCGGTGATGACCTGGCTCAGCGGCCCCTTGGACAGCAGGCGCGAGGCCGAGACGGCCAGCGTCGTCAGGCCCGACACCGTGGCGGCGAGCTTGTCGGCGTCGGCGCGGACCAGGTCGGCCCGCATGGTCATGAGCAGGCCGTCGGAGGACACCCCGATGGCCTGTTCCACGCCCGGGGTCTGCTCGACGAAGCGCTCGAGCAGGAAGTTGACGTCCTGCGCGTTCTGGCTGACGGTGCTGACGCTCATGATCACTCGCTCTCGGTGGACGCTTCGGTGGACGCTCCGGTGGACCCGGTGCCGTGGAGCTCGGCGCTCTCGCGGCGGGCGCGGGAGACACCGCTCTGCAGGCCGGACAGGCCGCGGCGGACCTGGTCGGCCGAACGCGGGGTCGTCGCGGCGGCGGCCGCGTCCTCCCCGGTGTCGGGCAGCTGGGCGCCGCGCACGCGGGTGGGCACCACGGGCGCCTGGACGGGGACCTCGACCGGCGGGGAGGCCACGACGGGGCCCGCACCCGTGTCGGCCGTGCGACCGAGGTCGCGACCGAGCTCGCCGAGCTGGGCGCCGCGGACGCGGGCGGACGGGACGACCGGAGCCGTCTGCGGACCCGGGGCCGGCGCGGGAGCCGGGACCGGGGCGACCGGGGCCGCGTGAGCGACCGGGGCCGCGAGGGCCTGCGCGGGAGCGGCCTGGACCGCCTGCACGGCGGCGACGAGCTCGGGCTCGGCGACCGCGACCACGGGCGCGGTCACGGGGGCCACCTCCACGGGCGCGGACGCCGTGGCGGGGGCTGCGGCGGGAGCCTCGACGAGCAGCGACGGCGGGAGCTCGACCGTGGCGACGACGCCCGCGCTCGCGCCGGCGGACAGGACGACGCCCATCGACCAGCGGTCGGCCAGCAGACCGACGACGTGGTGGCCGAGCAGGCGGGAGTCGGGGCGGGTCAGGGCCGCGTAGGCGATGCGGCTGTTGGCCTCGTCGAGCTCCTCGGCGCTCATGCCGATCCCGGCGTCGGCGATCGCGATGCGGTAGCCGCCCTCGCCGGTGGCGGTGCCGGTGACGACGACGCGGGTGCTGCCGGCCGAGAACGCGGTGGCGTTCTCCAGCAGCTCGGCGATGAGGTGGGTGGTGTCGGCGGCGGCGCTGCCGTGCAGCGTGACGTCGTCGAGGGTGGACAGGTCGACGCGGGAGTAGTCCTCGATCTCAGCCAGGGCCGCGCGCACGACGTTGGCCGCCTTGACCGGGCGGGACTTGGCGCGGGTCTGCTCGGCGCCGGCCAGGACGAGCATCGACTCGGCGTTGCGGCGGACGCGGGTGGACAGGTGGTCGAGCTTGAACAGCTTCTCGAGGACCTGCGGGTCCCGCTCGCCGCGTTCGAGGTCGGCCAGGAAGGCCAGGGTCCGGCTGAGCAGGTTCTGGTTGCGGCGGCCGAGGTTGACGAGCATCTCGGCGGCGGCGCGGTCGGCGCGGTGCTGCTCGACGGCCAGGTCCAGGGCGCTGTCCTGGACGTGGTTGAACGCGACGGCCAGGTCGGCCAGCTCGTCCTTCGTGGTGACCGAGAACGCGGGCAGCGTGGGCGGCGTCGCGTCGGCCGGCATCGCGCGGACGGCGCTGATGGCCTCGGGCAGGCGCTGGGAGGCGACCTCGTCGGCGCGGGCGGTGAGCGCGCGCAACGGGACGACGACCGTGCGGATGAGGGCCAGCAGCATGAGGGCCACGAGGACGACGGCCAGGACGGCGAAGCCGACGATGAAGCCCTGGGCCAGGCTCGCGGTGCGCGTGGCGGCGGCCTGGGCGGCGCCGTCGCGCGCCGTGACGGAGGCCGTGAGCTGGTCGGTGACCGTGACGATGTCCTGGAACGCGGCCAGGCCGTTGCTGAGGTAGCCCTCGGCGTCGGCGACGCGACCGTCGCGGTAGGCGATGACCGCACGGTTGTCGAAGTCGAACCAGTTGTCCCACAGCGCGATGAGCTGCTTGTTCATGTCCTGCTCGCCCGGGGTCATGATGTCCAGGGGCGCGGTCAGCAGGTCCAGGCGCAGGGCCTGCTTGTCCTTCTCGAGGCCGGCGAAGTTGGCCGAGGACGGGTCGAGGGCGGCCTGCGCGCCGACGCGGTAGGTGTCGAACGCGACGCCGGTCTGCCAGCCCGAGACGTCGGCGCCCCAGAACTTCTGCTGCGTGGCGTACTGGACGACCCGGGAGGTCTCCCGGGTCTGCTCCACGGCCCGGTGCTGGGCCTGGTTCCCGACGTAGGCGACCACGCCGGTGAGCAGGGTCAGCGCCAGGATCACCCCGAACGCGATGGCGAAGCGTGCGCCCACCCGGACGCGGCGCAACAAGAAGGTCATCCCTGCTCCTCTTCCAGCGGAGCGCCCTCGGCGGAGGCGGCGCACCGGACAGTCATCGGTGACGTGCTCGCCGGGGAACCGGCGCTGGAAGAGTGATCGTCGGGTCCGCGAGGACCCTTCAGGGGCCGAACGGATGATTGCTGAATCGTTGCCGGGAGGTCGGGCGGGTCAGCGCTGCCACAGCAGGGCGGCGAGCTCGGAGGCCACGGCGACGGGAGCGGACTCCTGCGTGCTCAGCTCCACGACCTGCACCTGCGCACGCCCGTCCGCACCGGCCTGCACGCGCACGCCGTGGTCGCCGGAGGCCAGCCCCAGGACCACGTCGAACCCCGGGGCGCCCGCGGCGAGGTGGGCGACCGCGGCGACGGCCCGGCCCAGGTGCCCGTCGGGGTCGACGTCCCGGGCGTCGAGGGACGCCGCGGCCAGGGCCGTCTCGAACTCGTCGCGCACGGCGCGCTCGGTGCGGACGTGACCCTCCAGGCGGGAGGCGACGGCCTGGCGCCGCTCCCAGATCGACTGGTTCATCGCTCCCCTCCTGCTCCCGGAGGTCCGGCGGTCCTCCCCGACCTGTCTTCTCGGCAGGCCGGGGAACCGGCTTGAGCGTCGCCGCGCGGGGCCGTCAGCCGATGCGGCGCTTGAGGCGGCGGCGCTCGCGCTCGCTGAGGCCACCCCAGATGCCGAAGCGCTCGTCGTTGCCGAGGGCGTACTCCAGGCACTCCTGGCGGACCTCGCAGGACTGGCAGACGCGCTTGGCCTCGCGGGTGGACCCGCCCTTCTCGGGGAAGAAGGCCTCGGGGTCGGTCTGGGCGCACAGGGCCAGCTCCTGCCAGCCCGGGTCCTCCGGCGTGAGGCCGGACAGCCCGCTCAGGCCCCCCGTCATCTCCACGAGCGTCAGCTCGGGCCGGCCGTCGGCGCTCGTGGGACCCGCCGCGCCCTCGCCGGTCACGTCCTCGGCTTCGTCCTCGGGTTCGAGGTACTCGACGTCGTCACTCACTGGTGGCCCCCACAGCCTCGTCCCGTCACTGCCGGTGATGTGCCAGTCACCCTGCGACCACCACTAAGAGAATTACACGCGTGTCGTCCCGCAGAGTCAAGCCCAGCGTGGTACCTCGTGCTGCACTCGCGAGGACACTCGTCACACCCGTCACACCGGGCGCGCCCCGACGTGCTCCCGGGGTGCTCCCGAGGCGTGCCCGGACGCGCCCCGCGGGTGCGACCGGACGGGTGAGGCGGAGGGCCCGGGAGGGCGACGGGGGATGATGAGCACCGTGAGCGACGTGAGCGGACCCGGCCGACCCCTGCGGATCACGGCCCTCGCCGGCGGTGTCGGCGGGGCCCGGTTCCTGCGCGGACTGCTGGCCCACCTGGCGGCCTCCCCCGACCCCGGACGGAGCGGGGCGGACGTCACGGTCGTCGGCAACACCGCCGACGACGTGACCTTCCACGGACTGCGGATCTCCCCCGACCTCGACTCCGTCATGTACACCCTGGGCGGCGGCATCGACGAGGCCCGCGGCTGGGGCCGGGCGCAGGAGACGTCCGGCGTCGCCGACGAGCTCGCCGCCTACGGCGCCGAACCCTCGTGGTTCACCCTCGGCGACAAAGACATCGCCACCCACCTGGTGCGGACGCGGATGCTGGCCGAGGGAGCGACCCTGTCCGAGGTCACCGCGCGGCTGTGCGAGCGGTGGCGCCCGGGCGTGCGCCTGCTGCCCATGACCGACGACGTGGTCCAGACCCACGTCGACCTCGCCGACGGCCCCGGCGGCGCCGTGCGCCGCGTCCACTTCCAGGAGTGGTGGGTCCGGCTGCACGCCGCGGTCCCCGCCGTCCGCATCGAGGCCGTCGGCGCGGAGCGGGCCACCCCCGCCCCCGGCGTGCTCGACGCGCTGCGCGAGGCCGACGTCGTCGTCCTGCCGCCGAGCAACCCCGTCGTGTCCATCGGCGCGGTGCTGCAGGTGCCCGGCGTCCGGCAGGCCCTCGTCGAGACGACCGCCCCCGTCGTCGGGGTCTCCCCCGTCATCGCCGGGGCCCCCGTGCGCGGCATGGCCGACGCCTGCCTGGCCGCCGTCGGCGTCCCGACGACGGCGGCCGCGGTCGCCGGCCTGTACGCCGACTTCCTCGACGGCTGGCTCATCGCCGAGGGCGACGAGGCGCCCGCGCGCCCGGGCCTGGTGGTCCGGCGCCGCCCGCTGCTCATGAGCTCGCCGGCCGCGACGGCCGACCTCGCCGGAGCCGCCCTGGACCTGGGGCTGGAGCTGGCCGGCCGGGAGCGCGCCGCGTGAGCGCCCACCACTCCCCCGGCCACCTGCAGGTCGTGGGGCTCACCGGCATCGGGGAGGTCCACGCCGGCGACGACGTCGCCGCCCTCGTGGTCGACGCCCTGCACGCCCAGCGCGCCTCCCTCAGCGACGGCGACGTCATCGCGGTCTCCAGCAAGGTCGTGTCCAAGGCCGACGGGCTCACCGCGGCCGCCACCGACCGCGACGACGTCGTGCTGCGCGAGTCGCGGCGCCTCGTCGCCGCCCGGCGCACCCCCACCGGCACGGCGCGCATCGTGGAGTCGGCCGCCGGTCCCGTCATGGCGGCCGCCGGGGTCGACGCGTCCAACGTCGAGGGTGAGGTCGTCCTGACGCTGCCGCACGACCCCGACGCCGCGGCCCGCGCCCTGCGGGCCCGGCTGCACGAGCTGACCGGCGCCGTCGTCGGCGTCGTCGTCACCGACACCGCCGGCCGGCCGTGGCGGGCCGGGCAGACGGACTTCGCCCTCGGCGCCGCCGGGCTCGACGCCCTCGACGACCTGCGCGGCAGCCTCGACGCCTCCGGGCGGGAGCTGTCGGTGACCGCGCGCGCCGTCGTCGACGAGCTGGCCGCTGCCGCCGACCTCGTCAAGGGCAAGGCCGAGGGCGTGCCCGCCGCCCTGTTCCGCGGCCTGGCCGACCTCGTGCTGCCCCTGGACGACCCCGGCCCCGGGGCCCGTTCCCTCGTGCGCTCCGGGGCGGGCGACTGGTTCCGCCTGGGCCACGTCGAGGCCGTGCGGGCGGCCCTGGGCGCCGGCGGCGTCGAACCCCCGCCCGTGGTGCCCGGCACCCTGACCGACCGCCTCGACCGGGCCGCCGAGGTGGCCCTCGCCGCCGGGCCCGTCTCCGGTGGCGCGGTGCGCCGGGAGGGGCCGGGGCTGCGGGTCGAGGCCGGCGACGAGTTCTCCCTCGGCGCGCTGACCCAGCGGGTGCTCGCGGCGCTGTGGACGGAGTTCCTCGTCGGACTGGTGGACCGCGAACCCGGCAGCGTCCTCGTGCGCGCCGTCGAGCTGCCGCGCTGACCCGGGCCGAGACGGTCCGGCCGGTCCGGGTGAACTACCGTCGGAGCGTGGAAAACCGAGCCGAGACGCGGGAGTTCTTCATGACCCGCCGGGCCAAGCTGCGCCCGGAGGACACCGGCCTGCCGGACTTCGGGGGGACCCGCCGCGTGCCGGGCCTGCGCCGCGAGGAGGTCGCGCTGCTCGCCGGCGTCAGCGTGGAGTACTACACGAGGCTGGAGCGCGGTGACCTGGCCGGGGTCTCGGACGGGATCCTCGACGCCCTCGTGCGCGCGCTCCAGCTGGACGACGCCGAGCGCGAGCACCTGTTCGACCTCGCCCGCGCCGCGGGACCGGCGCCGAGGTCGGCGCGCCGGAGACGCGGGCAGGTCTCGGACAGCCTGCAGCGGTTGCTGGACGGCATGACCGGCATCCCGGCGTTCATCCGCAACGGCCGCCTCGACGTGCTGGCGATCAACCCCCTGGGCCGGGTGCTCTACTCGGAGGCGTTCGCGCACCCCGCGCGCCCGGTGAACCTGGCGCGGTTCTGCTTCCTCGACGAGGGGGCGCACCGGCTCTACCCGAACTGGCAGGAGGCCGCCGAGGTCGCCGTCTCGCTGCTGCACACCGAGGCCGGCCGCGACCCCTCGGACGAGGGGCTGACCGAGCTGGTGGGCGAGCTGTCCACCAGGTCCGAGGAGTTCCGGACCCTGTGGGCCAGGCACGACGTGCGGCTGCACCAGAGCGGCTACAAGGACTTCCGGCACCCGGTGGTCGGCGACCTGCACCTGAGCATGGACGCCCTGGCGATGCCCGCCCAGCGGGGGCTGACGCTCACCGCCTACAGCGCCGAGCCGAACACCCCGTCGCAGGAGCGGATGCGCCGGCTGGCCGGGCAGGTCCAGGGCGCGGCGGCGCTCAGCGGCTGACCCCGGGCGGGGCGGACGCACGGGTGCCCCCGCCACCGGGCCGCGAGGGCCCGGTCGGCGGGGGCACGGTGCCTCACTTGCCGCTGTAGACCGGGAAGGCGGAGCTGTCGCCGTAGTCGCGGTCGTGCAGGTCCCGCAGCGTGGCCATGTCGTCCTCGGAGATGACGAAGTCGACCTGCGCGTTGGAGCGCATGTGGTCGGGGTTCGCCGTCTTCGGCAGGGCCACGGTGCCGAGCTGCACCACGTAGCGGATGCACAGCTGCGGGACCGAGACGTCGTACGTCTCGGCCATCGCCTTGACCTCGGCGTTGTCGAGGATCTCGCCGTGGGCGATCGGGGAGTACGCCTCGACGCGGATGCCCTTGCTCTCGCAGTAGGCCAGCAGTTCCGTGGGGGTGTTGCCGGCGTGAACCAGCACCTGGTTCACGTGCGGGGTGACGGTGGCCGTCTCCAGCAGGTCGTCCAGGTCCTCCTGGAGGAAGTTGGACACGCCGATGGCCCGCACCTTGCCGGCCTGCAGGGCCTCCTCCATGGCCTTCCACGCCTGGCGGTTGCCCTCGGAGTAGTCCCCGCCGCGGAAGTCGTCCCACGGCTGCGGGGCGTGGATGAGCAGGAGGTCGACGTAGTCCAGGCCCATCGTCGACAGGGACCCGTCGATGGCCGCGACCGCGCCATCGTAGTCCTTGATCTCGGCGGCCAGCTTCGTGGACACGAACAGGTCCGCGCGCGGCACGCCGGAGGTGCGCACGCCCTCACCGACACCGCGCTCGTTGCCGTACGCCTGGGCGGTGTCGATGTTGCGGTACCCGACCTCGATCGCGGCCTTCACGGCGTCGGCCGCCTGGTCGTCGTCGATGAACCAGGTGCCCAGCCCCAGCTTGGGGATCTCGACGCCGCCGGTCAGGGTGTAGGTCTCGTCCAGGGTGCTCATGGTGTTCCTCTTCACTTCCCGTCGTTCGTGGACAGCTGGCCGTACACCTCGTCGGTGACCGGTTCCAGCCACTCGTTGCTGACGCCCTCCCCGGGCGTGATGAAGGCCAGGTGGCTGAACCACGCGTCGGCCTTCGCGCCGTGCCAGTGCTTCGTACCGGCCGGGACGCGGACCACCGACCCCGCGACCATGCTCACCGGCTCCTCGCCCTCGGCCTGGTACCAGCCCGAGCCGGCGGTGCACAGCAGGACCTGGTCGCCGCCACCGGCGCTGCCGTGGTGGACGTGCCAGTTGTTGCGGCACCCCGGCTCGAAGGAGACGTTCGAGACCGGGACGCTCCCCCCGGCGAGGGGGGCGAGGTAGCTCTGCCCGGTGAAGTACTGCGCGAAGGCGTCGTTGGCCTCGCCGGTCGGGAAGGGTTGGTCGAAGTCGTCGGGGCTCGTCATCGTTCCTCCAGGTTTCCTGCGTGTTCTGAGTTTCCTGAGTTTCCTGCGTGTTCTGCCGGTGCCCCGCGGTCGGTCACCGGTCGGTCTCTCGCGAGGTCACGGGCGCGCGGCGTCACCAGGCGTAGGACTGCGGCGCGGTGCCGGGACCGGGCCAGATGCGGTCGAGCTCGGCCAGCGTCGCGGTGTCCAGCTCGATCTCCAGCGCGGAGATCGAGGACCGCAGCTGGGCGGTCGTCCGGGGCCCGGCGATGACCGCCGAGACGGCGGGCTGGTGCAGCAACCACGCCTGCGCGACCTGCGCGGGGGCGTACCCCAGACGGTGGCACAACTCCTCGTAGCGGGCGAGTTGGTCCGCGAGGCGCCGGCGCTCGGCCTGCGCGCCGTCGGAACCTCGGCGCACCGCGTCCGGGCCCGGGTCGCGGCCGGCGAGGACGCCGCGGAACAGAGGGCTCCACGGCAGCAGCCCGACCCCGAAGTGCTGCAGCGCAGGGATCATCTCCTGCTCGACCGCGCGGTTCGCGAGGTTGTAGAAACTCTGCTCCGAGACCAGGCCGAGGGAGTTCCGCGACCTCGCCGTCAGCTGGGCCGTGGCGACGTCCCAGCCGGCGAAGTTGGACGAGCCGACGTAGGTGATCTTGCCCTCGGTCACGAGCTGGTCCATCGCCTGCCAGATCTCCTCGAACGGGGTGTCCCGGTCGACGTGGTGCATCTGGTACAGGTCGATGTGGTCGGTCCGCAGCCGCCGCAGGCTCGCCTCGCAGGCGCGCTTGAGGTGGTACGCCGACAGGTGGCGGTCGTTCGGCCCCGTCCCCATCGGCTGGTAGACCTTCGTGGCCAGCACGACCTCGTCGCGGCGGCCGGTGCGGGCGAACCAGTCGCCGACGATCTCCTCGGAGGTCCCGTACCCCTGGACCATGTCCGGGGTCTGCGGGCCGCCGTAGACGTCGGCCGTGTCGATGTGGTTGACGCCGGCCTCGAGGGCGGCGTCGAGGATCTCGTGGGCCTCGGCCTCGCCCGTGGCGTCGCCGAAGTTCATGGTGCCCAGGGCGATCCTGGACACCAGCAGGCCCGAGCGTCCCAGGTGCGCGTGCTCCATGCCGCTCCTCGTTCTTCCTTCGCTCGTCCGTTCGCGTGCGGTTCCACGCTAGGTCGGTCACCGGGGCGGTGGCAGACCCTGCTGGTACCACCTCTGGCGCGGGCCCCCGACGACGGCCGGGTCAGCCGTCGAGCGCGACGACGACCTTGCCCGTTCCCCGCCCCGAGCGCACGTGGGCGGCGATCTCCCCCGCCCGGTCCACCGGGAAGACCCGGTCCAGGACGGGACGGACCGCCCCGCGCTCGACGGCGGGCAGGACCTCGGGCAGCAGGCCGGCGACGACGCCCGCGGTCTCCTGGGCCCGGGTGAAGCCGAAGGAGACGCCGTGGACGCTCAGGTGCCGGTAGGACAGCGCGTCGAGGTCGACGGTGGAGGCCGGGCCCGCGAGCCGGCCGATGTTCACCACGTGCCCGTCGTGCCGGGTGGCGGGCAGGCAGTCGGCGAAGACCCGGCCGCCGACGTGGTCGAGGACGACGTCGACCCCCTCGCCGCCGGTGGCGGTGAGCACCGCCCCGGTCAGGTCCTGCTCGCCGGTGACGACGACGTCGTCGACGCCGACCGAGGTGAGCAGGTCCCGCTTGTCCGGGCTGCGGGTCGTGCCGATCACCCGGGAGGCGCCGAGCGCCTTCGCGACCTGGACGCCGACGAGCCCGATGCCGGTCGAGGCGCCCGTGACCAGCACGCTCTGGCCGGGCCGGAACCCGGCGACGGTGAGAGCGCCGTGCTCGGTCAGCAGACCGGTCGGCAGCGCGACGGCCTCGTGCGGGGCGAGCCCCGCCGGGCGGGGCACGACGAACCGGTGGTCGGCGACGACGAACTCGGCGAACGACGACGGGATCGAACCCATCACCGGGTCCCCCACCCGCCAGTGGCCGGCGCCCGCCCCGACGGCGGCGACCTCCCCGGCGTACTCGTACCCGGCGACGAACTCGTCCCCGTGCCCACCCGCGGTGGGGTCGGCCGCGGCGAGCAGGGGCAGGTCGGCGTTGTTCACCGCCGCGGCCCGGACGCGGACGAGGACCTGCCCGGGTCCGGGCCGCGGGACGGGCACGTCGTCCAGGACCCAGTCGGGTCCACGTCCGGCGATCAGGGCGCGCATCGTGTCGGTCATCGGGTACTGCCTCCCTGGTGGCGGGCGAGGGCACCGGCCGGTCCGCCGGCGGGGGGGGGGAACCCGTGACGGGCGGGGGCGGTGCGGGCGTCCGGTCCAGGGCACCACGGACCGCACGCCGGTGGCAGACCCTGGGCTGCGGGGGTACCGGCGGGGACTGGCACACGTCCGGGCACCGGCGTGGACTCGGGTGATGACCTCCCGCGGGGTCGGCGGCCGCGCCGACCGGACGACGCCCCCGGCCCGGCTGCGCCCCGGTCTGCGGGCCGCCCTCGCGGCAGTCACCGACACCCCCGCGGCGGTCCTCACCGACCGGCTGGACGTGGTCGCGACCAACCCGCTCGGGCGGGCGGTGCTGGCCCCCGTGCTCGGGCACGACCGACCGAACCTGGCGCGGTTCCTCTTCCTGGACGAGGACGCCTCGACGGCGTTCTACCCCGACTGGGACCGGGTCGCCGACGAGCACGTGCACCGGCTGCGGACCGCGGCCGCGCGCGACCCGCACGACCGGACCCTGCACCGGCTCGTCGGGCAGCTGTCCACCACCAGCGTCCCGTTCCGGACCCGCTGGTCGAGCACCCGGCGGTGCGCCCCCCACCGGCCGCGCGTCGTCGTCGCCCACCCCCTGGTCGGGGAGCTGGAGCTGGTCCGCGAGGACCTCGTGCCGGCCGGTGACCGGGCGCTGACGTTGCGCATCGGCACGACCGCGCCGGGCACGGCCTCGGCCGAGCGGCTGGGCATCCTGGCCAGCTGGGCCGCCGACGACCACGCCGGCGGCTGACCCGGCGCGCACCCGCGCGGCCGGGGTCCGCCCGGGCGTGCCAGGCCCTGGCGGTACCCCCTCACGACCGTGCCTGGCAGACCCGCCCGGAGCGCGGTTGCATGGTGCCCGTGCGGGAGGGATCCCGCCCCGACGAGAGGAGACAGCGTGGCTGAGCAGCAGGAGAGCACCGGCTGGACCGGCGGGCAGAACGCCTTCGGCGACTTCGCCCCCGGGATGGTCCACTACACCGACAAGGTCCTCTTCGACGAGGTCTGGGAGCGCGAGGGCCTGTCCAAGCGCGACCGCAGCCTCGTCACCATCTCCGCGCTCACCGCCCTGGGGAAGATGGAGCAGCTGCAGTTCCACCTCGCCTACGCGCGGCGCAACGGCGTCACCGACGAGGAGCTGAAGGAGGCCCTGCTGCAGCTGGCCTTCTACGCCGGCTGGCCCAACGGCATGGGCGCGACCACGGTGCTGAAGAACATCGTCGAGCAGGACGACTGACCGTCCCCCCCCGGTCCCGGGCCCACCCGGTCCGGCGAGTCCCCCCGGGGCCGTCCCCGGCCGGGTCCACCGGGTGGTCACGGGCCCGGCTCGGCCGGGGGCCGACGGGGCGGACAGGGGACCGACCGCGCCCACCGCGCCCGAGCACCGCAGACGACGAGGACGACCCCGAGATGAGCGCACCGAGCACCGGCACCGCCGCCCCCGAGCGGGTGCTGCCGCGCCGGCGGCTCGGTTTCGCCGCCGCCGTGGCCTCGCTGGTGGTCGTGTTCACCGCCTCGGGCGCGCCGATCCCGCTCTACGAGCGGTACCGCGCCGCCGACGGGCTCACCACCGGTGACCTGTCGGTCGCCGCCGTGACCTACTTCGTCGCCGTCATGCTCGCCCTCGTCGTGCTGGGCCGGCTCTCGGACCACGTCGGGCGCAAGGCCGTCGGGTTCACCGCCCTGGGCCTGGCCGCCGCCGGCTCCCTGGCCCTGCTCGACGTCACCGGCCTCGGCGTCCTCGCGACCGGCCGCTTCCTGCAGGGCCTGGCCTGCGGGCTGGGCTCCTCGGCCGTCGCCGCCGGCATCGTCGACCTCGCCCCGGGCCGGCCGAGCTGGCTGGGCGCGACCGCCGTCGCCGGCTCCCCCCTCGTCGGCCTGACCCTCGGCGCGCTGGGCGCCGGGGCGCTCGCCGAGCACGGGCCCGCCCCGGAGCAGACCCCCTACCTCGCCGTCGTCGCCCTGCTGGCCGTCTGCGCCGTGCTGCTGGCCCTGGGCCCCGAGGCCGTGGACCGGCGCGCGGGGGCGCTGGCCTCGCTGCGCCCGCGCGTGCACCTGCCCCGGTCGATCCGGCCCCTGCTGCCCGCCGCCGTCGCCGTCTTCTGCGGGACCTGGGCCTTCGGCGGTTTCTACCAGGCCTTCAGCCCCACGATCTCCGCGCAGGACCTCGGCACCCGCAGCACGCTGGTCGCCGGCGTCGTCTTCGCCTCCTTCATGGCCCCCTACGCCCTCGGCGGGCCGCTGACCGGCCGGCTGCGGCCCCCGAACGCGCAGCGGGCCGGGATCGTCGTGTTCGCGCTGGCCGTGACCGGCGTCGTGACGGGGCTGCGCACCGGTAGCGTCACCGCCGTCATCGCCTGCGGGATCGTCGCCGGCGCCGCGCAGGGCGCGGCCTTCACCGGCTCGGTGCGCGGCCTGCTGCACCGGATCGGCCCCGGTGAGCGCGCCGGGCTGATGTCCACCGTCTACCTGTTCTCCTACGGCGGGGCGGCCGTGCCGAGCCTGGTCTCGGGACGGCTCAGCGCCGCCGGGACGGGGCTGCAGACCATCGCGCTCGGCTACGCCGCCCTCGCCGTCCTGGCCGCCGTCGTCGTCCTGCTCACCGCCGGCACCGGACGCGCCGCAGCCACCACCACCACCACCACCACCACCAGCACCAGCACGAGCACGAACCACCACCCCACCGACGACGGGAGATGACCGCACCCGTGGACATCCGCATCACCACCACCGAGGGCACGCCGCTGGCGGCGACGCTGAACGACAGCGCGGCCGCCCGCGACTTCGCGGCCATGCTGCCGCTGACCCTGACCCTCGCCGACTTCCACGCCACCGAGAAGGTCGCCGACCTGCCCGGCCGGCTGAGCACCGACGGCTCCCCCGACGCCGCGGCGGCCACGGCCGGCGACATCGCCTACTACGCCCCCTGGGGCAACCTCGCCCTCTTCTACCGCGACTTCCCCCGGTCGGCCGGGCTCGTCGTCCTCGGCCACGTCTCGGACCCCTTGGACGCCCTGGTCGAGGGCGAGGGCCGGCCGACCGTCACGATCGAGGCGGTGCCCGCCGCCGGCTGACGACCCGGTGCACCCCGCACACCCCGCACACCCCGCACACCCCGCACACCCCGCACACCCCGGAGGAACACCCAGCATGTCCGTCACCTACGACTTCACCGGCCGGACCGCGTTCGTGACCGGCGGCAGCGCCGGCATGGGCGAGGCCGCCGTGCGCGCCTTCGCCGACGCCGGCGCGAACGTCGCCGTCGTGGACGTGGACGCCGAGGCGGCCCGGACCCTCGCCGACGAGCTGCGGGCGCAGGGCCGGCACGTCGTCGCGATCGGGTGCGACGTGACCGAGGAGGCCCAGGTCGCCGCCGCCGTCGAGACGACCGTCGAGACCTTCGGCGGCCTCGACATGGCGTTCAACAACGCCGGCATCATGCTCCCGCCGGTCGACTCCGCCGAGGAGAGCCTCGAGGCCTTCGACGCGATCGTCGGGGTGAACCTCAAGGGGGTGTGGGCCTCGATGAAGCACGAACTGCGGCAGATGCGCCGGCAGGGTTCCGGGGCGATCGTGAACTGCTCCTCCCTCGGCGGTCTCGTCGGCGGCGACGGGCGCACGACCTACCACGCCACCAAGCACGGCGTCATCGGCGCGACCAAGTCCGTCGCCCTGCAGTACGGCAGGCACGGGGTGCGCTGCAACGCCGTCTGCCCCGGCACCATCGACACCCCCATGGTCGCGCGGATGGCGGCCGGTGGGGAGCTCGACACCGCCGCGGCCGCCGCGGGCGTGCCGCTGGGCCGGCTCGGGAAGGCGGAGGAGATCGCGGCCGCCGTGCTGTGGCTGTGCTCCGACGCCGCCAGCTACGTCACCGGCGCGGCCCTGCCCGTGGACGCGGGCCACACCGCGCAGTAGGCCCGGGACCGCCGGGGCCCGGCGCGCTCGCCGGCCGAGCCGGGCTCAGCGCACCGCCCGCGCGGCCCGCAGGGCCCGGTTCGGCGTGTGGGTCGGCACCGTCATCCGCGGACCCCGCCGCGGCCGGCGGGCCCCGGCGAACTCCAGGAGCCGCTGCACCCGGAACCGGTGCCCCCGGTAGCACTCCACGACCTCGGCGCAGCCGGCGTCGTCGAGGACCTCCCCCGTCAGCGCCCAGGAGACGTCCTTCGCGACGTGGTAGTCCCCGAAGCTGAACGCGTCGGCGTGCCCGTGGGCGCGCTGGCGGACCTCCGCCGACGTCCACACCCCCACCCCCGGCAGCGACCGCAGCGCCCGGTCGGCCTCGTCGGGGGGCATCGCCAGCGTGCGCTCGAGACCGGCCGCGCGGGACGCGGCCAGGATCGTCACCTTCCGGCGGCGCAGTTCGACACCGGCCTGCAACCACTCCCAGGACGGCACCCGCGACCACTGCTGCGGCGTCGGCGGCAGCAGCAGACCCACCGGGCCGGGGGCGGGTTCACCGAACCTGCTCACCAGGCGGCGCCAGGCGGCGAACGCCTCCACGCTCGTCACGACCTGCTCCAGCGCCGAGGCCGACAGGGCCTCGAACACGGCCCCGGTGCGGCCCACGCGCCAGTGCCGGTGCGCCCGCCAGGACTCCACCAGGACGGTGTGCTCGGGACGGGGCACGAACTCGGCCCACGTCTCGTCGGCGGCGCCGAGCAGCTCGGGCACCCCGCCCAGGGCCCGGTCCGCGCCCGGCCCCCACGCCTGCGCGTGCACCGAGGCGTCCGCCGGGTGGGCCCGCACCCGCAGCACCACGGGTCCGTCGGGGGTGCGGGTGGCGCGCCAGACCGACCCGTCGGGGTCCTGGCGGAAGGTCGGGTCGCCCCCGCCGCGGCGCAGCGGCCGCAGCATCGCGGCGACGGGCACGGGGCGGCCCGGCGCCCAGCGCAGCTCCCCGTCCGGCCTCACGCCTCCACGGTAAGCGCCGGGGCCACCGGTTCCGGTCGCCGCGCGGGCGGCCGGGTGGCCAGGGAGGACCCGGCCAGGACGAGGGCGACCACCGGGACGTAGCCGAGGGCGGACAGCACGGGGCTGGCCAGCACGGCGGGACCGACGGCGTACCCCACGACGACCGCGTCGGGCCATCGCGGCCTCGCTGCGGAGGAGCGTGGGTGGCCTCGTTGCCTCCCCGGGGCCGATCATCAACCCCGAGGAGGCAACGAGGCGGAACCCCGGCGGTGCGCCCGACCCCGGGGGCACGCCGTGGCAGCGAGGTGCGCCTCAGTCGCCGGCGGGCACCAGGCCGTGCAGGTGGCAGGCCGCGACGTGGCCGTCCCCGACGTGGCCGTCCCCGACGTGGCCGTCCCCGACGTGGCCGTTCCCACCCACACCCTGCAGCGCCGGGTCGACGCTGTCGCACGGCTCGAACGCCTGCGGGCACCGCGTCCGGAACCGGCACCCCGACGGCACGCGCGCCGCCGAGGGCACGTCGCCGGACAGCACGATCCGCTCGCGCCGCCGCTCGCGCGCCGGGGACGGCACGGGCACCGCGGACAGCAGGGCCCGGGTGTAGGGGTGCTGCGGGTCGGCGGCGAGGTCGGCCGCGGAGGCGACCTCGACGACCCGCCCCAGGTACATGACCGCGATCCGGTCCGCCAGGTGCCGCACGGCCGCCAGGTCGTGCGAGACGAACAGCAGCGTCAGGCCCAGCTCGCGCTGCAGCGAGCGCAGGAGGTTCAGGACCTGCGCCTGCACGCTGACGTCGAGGGAGGCGATCGCCTCGTCGCACACGACGAAGTCGGGTTCGCCGGCCAGGGCGCGGGCGATGCCGACGCGCTGGCGCTGGCCGCCGGAGAACTCGTGGGGGTAGCGCGAGGCGACCGACGGGTCCAGCCCGACGAGGTCGAGGAGCTCGGCGACGCGGGCGGCGCGGGCACCGGCCCCCCGGTGCAGGCCGTGCACCTGCAACGGCTCGGCGATCGTCTGCCCCACCGTCGTGCGCGGGTCCAGGCTCGCGTACGGGTCCTGGAACACCATGACGGCCCGGCGGCGCAGCGCGCGCAGGTCCCGTGAGGACAACCCCGTGACGTCGGTGCCGTCGAACTCCACCGAACCGCCCGTGGGTTCCACCAGCCGCAGCAGCGCGTTGCCGAGGGTGGACTTCCCGCACCCGGACTCCCCCACCAGTCCCAGCGTCTCGCCCCGGAACACGTCCAGGTCGACGCCGTCGACGGCGCGCACGGCCCCGGTCGTCCGGCGCCGCACCCCCGTGGACCGCACGGGGAAGTGCACCTGCAGGTCCCGGGCCCGCACCAGCACGTCGCTCGTCGTGCCGGTCGTCGTGTCGGTCGTCATCGCCCCTCCAGCCCGTAGAACGTGGCCGCCCGGTGGCTGTCGGAACCCCCGACGGGCGTCAACGGCGGTTGCTCGGTGGCGCACCGGGCGTCCCCGCGGACGGGGCAGCGCGGGTGGAACACGCACCCGGGCGGCAGGTCCGTCGGCGGTGGCGGGGTCCCCGGGATCGCGACGAGGTCCTCCCCCGCCGACTCCAGCGACGGCAGCGAACCCAGCAGACCGCGGGTGTAGGGGTGGGTGGGGTCGTCGAACACGTCGTCGACCGACCCGTCCTCGACGCACCGCCCGCCGTACATGACGAGCACCCGGTCGGCGGTGCCGGCCACCACGCCGAGGTCGTGGGTGATCCACACGACGCCGGTCCCGTGCTCGTCCTGCAGCCGGGCGACGAGGTCGAGGATCTGCGCCTGGACCGTGACGTCGAGGGCGGTGGTCGCCTCGTCGGCGACGAGCAGCCGCGGGTTCCCGGCCAGGGCGATCGCGATGACGACGCGCTGGCGCATCCCGCCGGACAACTGGTGCGGGTACCGGTCCAGGACGCCGCGCGGATCGGGCAGCCCGACGTCGGCGAGGAGTTCGGCGGACCGTTCGCGCGCGGCCTTCTTCGAGGTCACGAGCCGGTGCGCGAGCAACCCCTCCCCCACCTGGCGGCCGATGGTCAGGACGGGGTTCAGCGACGTCATCGGGTCCTGGAACACCATCCCGATGCCGTTGCCGCGCACGGTGCGCAACTCGGCCTCGCTCGCCCCGAGGAGTTCGCGGTCCTCGAACCGGGCCGACCCGGTGACCCGGGCGTGCCCGGGCAGCAACCCGAGCAGCGCCATGACGGACACGCTCTTGCCGCTGCCGGACTCCCCCACGATCGCGACGGTCTCACCGGCGTCGACGGTGTAGTCCAGGCCGTTCACGACGTGCGCCACCCCGCGCGGGGTGTCCAGCTCGACCCGCAGGTCGCGGACCTCCAGGACGCTCATCGCGACCCCCTCCCGCGGCGACCGCCGAACGTGCGCCTCCCGGCCTGCAAGGCGCTGCGCTGCTGCGGGTCCAGCACGTCGCGCAACCCGTCGCCGAGCAGGTTGAACGACAGGACGAGCAGGACGATGGCCAGGCCGGGGAACACCGCGATCCACCAGGCGAGGTCGATGTACCCGCGGCCCTCGGACAGCATCCGGCCCCAGCTCGGGTCCGGCGGCTGCGTCCCCAGCCCCACGAAGGACAGGGCGGCCTCGGCGAGGACGGCGAACGCCAGGCTGACCGAGGTCTGCACGATGACGGGCGGGGCCGCGTTCGGCAGCACGTGCCGGAACAGCAGCCGCAGGTCCGGGGCGCCCACGGACCGCGACGCCCGCACGTACACCGTCTCGCGCACCCCCAGCACCGCCGAGCGCGTCACCCGGGCGAACACCGGGGTGTAGGTGATGCCGATGGCGATCATCGCGTTCGTCGTCCCCGGCCCGAGGACCGCGATGACGGCGATGGCCAGCAGGATCGCCGGGAACGCGAACAGCACGTCCATGAGGCGCATGAGGACGGTGTCGACCCAGCGGCCGTAGAAACCGGCGAACAACCCGACGAGGACCCCGGCGACGAGGGAGAACCCCACCGCGACGGCCCCGACCTGCAAGGAGACCTTCGCCCCCAGCACGACCCGGGACAGCACGTCGCGGCCGAGGTCGTCGGTGCCGAACCAGTGCCCCGGGCCCGGCGGCTGCAACCGCTGGGCCACGTCGACGTCGTTGGCCCCCGCGGGGGCGATCTGGTCGTCGAACAGGGCCACCAGAACCACCACGACGAGCACCACCGCGGCGGCCGCGGACGGCGGGGAGGACAGCAGCAGCCGCAGGCCCGCCAGGGACGGCCGCCGGCGCGGGCCCGCCACCGCGGCGCCCGGGGCGGCACCCGGCGCACCGGTCGCGGCGCTCACGCGCTGATCCTCGGGTCGAGCTTGGAGTACAGCAGGTCCACCACCAGGTTCAGGACGAGGAACACGAGCGCGAACAGCAGGACGGCCCCCTGCAGCACGGGGTAGTCCCGCGACTGCACCGACTGCAGGGCGAGCTGCCCCAGGCCCGGCCAGGCGAACACGATCTCCACCACGACGACGCCCGACAGCAGGTAGGCCAGCTGCACGCCCGTGACGGTGACCAGGGGCAGCAGCGCGTTGCGCAGGACGTGCCAGTTCAGGACGGCGCGGGCCCCGAGCCCCTTGGCCCGGGCGGTGCGCACGTGCTCGGCCGACAGCGCCTCCAGGACGCTGGACCGGGTGAAGCGCGTCAGGACGCTGCCCGAGACCAGCCCGGTCGTCACGGCCGGCAGGACGAGCGAGCGCAACCAGCCGGCGGGGTCCTCGCTCAGCGGGACGTACCCCCCGGCCGGGAACCAGCCCAGGGTCCCGGCGAACACGAGGATGAGCATGATGCCCATCCAGAACTCCGGCACCGAGATGCCGATCTGGGACAGCACCGTGCCGGCCCCGTCGAGGACCGACCGGGGTCGCAGCGCCGAGGCCGTCCCGAGCGGGACGGCGATGAGCAGGGCCACGAGGATCGAGGCCGCGGCCAGGGACACCGTGGCGGGCAACCGTTCCAGGATGAGCAGGGTGACGGGGTCACCGGAGCGGAAGCTGACGCCGAGGTCGCCGGTGACGGCTCCGCCGAACCAGGTGAAGAACTGGGTGATCAGCGGCTGGTCCAGGCCAGCCCGTTCGCGCAGCGCGTCGTAGGTGGCCTGGTCGAACCGGGTCCCCAGCGCCAGCCGGACGGGGTCGCCCGGCACGAGGTGCACGAGGGCGAACGCCGCGACGCTCACGCCGACGAGGACGACGAGCGCCTGCAGCGTCCGCCGGAGGGCGAAACCCGTCACGACGGCAGGACCACCGTGTCGAAGTTCACCGCCTTGTCGGCCCGCACCTCGTACCCGGTGATCCCCTGCTCCCACACCTGCACGGCGTCGGGGTTGTAGAGGTAGAGGTAGGAGACGTCGTCCACGATCTGCTTGGCCGCCTGGTCGTACAGCGACTTGCGCGTACCCTGGTCCGGTTCGACGGCCGCCCGGTCGAGCAGGTCGTCGGTGACGGGGTTGGAGTACTTCTGGTAGTTGTTCGGCCCGTCGGTGCGGTGCTGCTCCTCGTAGAAGTCCGCCGGGTCGATGTTCCCCAGCCAGCCGAGCATGAACGCGTCGAAGTCGCCGCGGCCCTGCCGGTCCAGCCAGGTCGCGAAGTCCTCGGTCTGGATGTCCACGGTGATGCCGAGGGGTTCGAGCTGGCTGGCCAGGACCTGCGCGGCGGTCACGGTCTCGGGGTACTCCGAGGTGACCATGAGGCCCATCGTCAGCGGCGTCTGCACCCCTGCCTGCTGCAGCAGCGACCGCGCCTGGTCGACGTCGGTCTCGAAGGGCGCGTAGTCGTAGTACCACTCGCTGCCCTCGGGGATGGCGGTCTGGTTGGGCCGGGCGGTGTCGAACTTCGCGGCCTCGGTGACGGCCGGGCGGTCCACGGCGAACGCGACGGCGCGGCGCACGGCCACGTCGTCGAACGGCGCCTTGGCGCAGTTCATCGCCAGGTACCAGTAGTCGACGCTAGGGACCTGACCGAGTTCCACCGACTCGTCGTCGTCGAGGGTGGCGACGCGCTGCGGGGGGACGTTGTCGGTCCACTGCACCTGGTCAGTCGTCAGCGCCGTCAGCGCCGCAGCCGGTTCGGGCAGGAACCGGAACGTGACGCCGCCGATCTGCGGGGCGTCCCCCCAGTAGTCGTCGAACCGGCTCAGCGAGATCTCGCTGGCCGAGGACCCCTGCAGCGAGAACGGCCCCGTCCCGTTGGCCTGCGTCGTCAGCGTGGACTCGTCGACGTCCTTGGACACGATGGCCATGCCCTTGAACGCGCCGATGCGCGAGAGCAGGTTCGGGGTCGGCCGGGTGAGGGTCATGACGACGGTGGACTCGTCCGGCGCGGAGATGTCCGCGACCGTCGCGAAGCGCGCCGAGTTGGCGAGCTGCTGGTCGATGATGCGGCGGTAGGAGAACACGACGTCTTCAGCCGTGAACGGGGTCCCGTCGTGGAAGGTGGCGCCCTCGACGAGGGTGAACGTCCAGGTCAGCTCGTCGTCGCTGGTCTCCCAGTCCGTGGCCAGCGACGGCTGCATCGACAGGTCGTCGGGGCTGGGCACCACGAGGGTGTCGTAGACGTTCTCCAGCACCTGGAACGCCGGGTAGGCGGTCGTCTTGTGCGGGTCGAGCTGGTCGGGCTGGGCGCTGATGGCGGCGACGAACGCGCTGCCGGCACCCCCGCCGGAGTCGCCGTCCCCGGTGTCGACCTGCTCGCCGGCGCTGCACCCCGCCACGACGAGCGGGGAGGCGGCCAGGGTGGCGAGGACTGATCTGCGGCGCATGCTCGATCACTTCCCAGGAAGTCGGGGTCAGGACGCGTGCCGGCGGCTCACCCTGCCGAGAAGTGCGCCCGATGACCAATCCAAACCGGGCCACCGTGCCCTTCGTGACCAGATCGACACCTGCTGGATCACTCCGGCGAACGGGCCGCCCGGGCCTTGGCGACGATCTCCGCACGGTGCCCGGCGAGCGCCGCGAACGCCAGGAGCAGGTCGGAGACGGTCAGCAGGACCCGCGAGCCGAGGACCACGACGGCCGCTCCCCCGGAGCCGGTCGCGAGGGCCACGACGGCCCCCAGGACGAGTTCGCGGGCCCCGGCCCCGGCGGGGGCCAGGACCACGAGGAACCCGACCATCCAGGCCAGCGCGTACCCGCCGACGGCGAGCGCCAGCATCGAACCGACCGGCCGGTCGGCGCCGACGGCGCGGGCCAGGACGAACACCTGCACCCCCACCGCGCCCCACGAGGCCAGCGCCCACCCGGCGGCGGCGAGCAGGCCGCGCAGCGTGATGCGGTGCTCCAGCGGTTCCTGCCGCGCCAGCCGCAGCAGCACGCGCAGCAGCGGGTTGATGACCTGCGGCACGAGGAGGACGAGCAGCAGCGGGGTGGCCCAGCGCAGCCAGCCGGTCCACTCCCAGCCGGCGATGTCGCGCCCGCGCAGCGCGAGCGGGAGCACCCCGGTGACCAGCAGCGACGCCGTCGTCATGGACACCAGCAGCGCGACGGCCAGGGCCGAGCCGGTGCGCCGGCGCGGGACCCCGTGGTCGCGGGCCAGTTCGGCCTGCGCGACGAACTGGAAGACGGTGCCGGGGATGTACCGGCCGAGCTGGCCGACGAAGAACACGCGCGCGGCGGCGCCGACGGGCAGCGGGGAGCCGAGGTCGGCCAGCACGGCGCGCCACGACGCCCCCGAGAGGGCGACGTTGGCCAGGGACAGCACGAGCGCGAGCAGGACCGACCACGCGTCGAGGCGGGACCACGCGTCGGCGATGGCGGCCCGGTCGCGCACGACGTACACGGCGGCCAGGGCGAGCGCGAGGAGGAGGAACCCCGCCCGCAGCACGGGTGAGCGCAGGACGCCCAGCAGACGGGGGAGGAGCCGGGACGGCACGTCTCAGCGCCGCACGAAGGTGAGCAGCACGAACGTGTAGTCCAGCCCGGTCCGCTTCCAGTGCACGGGACGCTCGGGGTGGGCCAGGACGTCGTCCGTCAGCTCCCCGACGAGGTCGAGACCGACGCGGGCCGCGAGCGCGACGAGGTCGCGCAGGTCGGCCGGGGAGAAGATCTTCACGGGGGCGCCGTAGGCGGTGACGCCCGTGGTGTCCGGCGGGTCGCAGTCGTAGTCCGTGGACAGGGCGAGGACCCCACCGGGCCGCAGGACGCGGGCGGTCTCGGTGAGGAACCCGGCGATCGGGACGCCGTGCTCGATGACGGACATGCAGGTCACGGCGTCCAGCGAGCCGTCGGGCAGGCCGGTGTCGGTGACGTCGCCGCGGCGGAACTCCACCCCGTCGCGGTGCACGGTCGCGCCGAACTCGAGGTTGATGCCGGCGAGGTCGCCGCGGGTGCGGCCCAGGCCGTACAGCCGCAGCCACGGCAGGACGGGCGAGTACCGCGCCGACCCGGCGTCCAGGACGCGAGCGGTGCGGGAGCCGTCGTCGGCGAGGGTGAGGACGGCCGCGACGGCGCCGAGGGCGTCCCAGTTCTTCGGGGCGTCCGGGTGGGCGGGCAGGTGCAGGCGCTTCGTCTGGGCGAGCGCGTCGGCGACCTCGGCGCCGTCGTGCAGGACACCGGTGCGCGGGACGCCCGAGGGCACCGGGCGGGCGGCGGGGGCGGCTGCCAGGCGGCGGGTCGCGAGCTGCTCCCCCACCCGGCGCTGCACGCCGACGCGGGCCCACAGGGCGTGCTCGGCGCCGCGCTTGGCGACGGCGAGGGCCCTGCCCCCGGGCGGGGCGGCGGCCGTCCCGCCGAGCGCGGCCTCGTCGACCGCGCCGAGGTAGGCGTCCCACGGGGCGTCGAGGTCGGGGGCCTGGACGTTCTCCCGCAGCGCCTGCAGCCCGCCGCCGGCGAGGCTCAGGAGGCCCTGCGCCAGGGCGGCGGCGCTGCCGGGCTCGACGAGGACGCCGTCGACGCCGTCGCGGACCTGGGCCGGGAAGGACCCGACGCGGGTGGCGAGCACCGGCAGGCCGTGGGCGAAGGCGAGCAGGGCGTTCTGCGAGGCCGTGCCGGAGCGGTAGGGCAGCACGACGGCGTCGTGGGTGGCCATCAGCTCGGGGATGCGGGCCGCCGGGACGTACCCCTCGCGCAGGTCGACGTGCCCGCGCGTCCCCGGCGCCGTGGCCAGCTCGCGCACGCGCCGGCCCGCGGCGCCCCACAGCTCCCCGGCGATGGTGAGCCGGGCGTCGAACCCGCGCTGGTGCGCCTCGTCCAGCGCCTCCAGGAGCAGGTCCAGGCCCTTGTACTCGCGGACGACGCCCAGGCTCAGCAGCCGCACCCCGCCGTCGCGGGGCACCCGCGAGCCGGGTTCACCGGCGAGCTTGGGGCCACCGGGCAGGTGCGGGGGCAGGTCGGCCGGGACGACGCGGCGGGCGCCGTGGGTGTGCGCCAGCGCGGCCTGGGCCTCGGAGTGCACGACCACGCCGTCGACGGCGGCGAACAGCCGGGACACGAGCAGCTCGTCGCCCGGGTTCGGCTCGTGCGGCAGGACGTTGTGCGCGACGACGACGGTGCGGGCACCCGAACGCGCCGAGCGCATCGCGGCGAGCACCGTCAGCAGGGCCGGCACCTGCAGCGGCACGACGTGGGCGATGACGACGAGGTCGGCCTGCGCGATGCGCCGCCCCGTGCGCCACCACGACGCCGGTGAGGACCACGACAGCGGTCGCAGCGTGGGGGTGAACTCCGGCACCTCGGGGACCGCGTCCGGCAGGGCCACCTCCCCGGGGTACAGCAGCCCGGGGTAGAGCCTGGCCCAGGAGACGAGCTTGACGTCGTCGCCGCCGGCGGCCAGGTGCCGGGCCAGCTCGGTGGTGTGGACCGCGATGCCGCCCTTGCCGGGGTGGGCCGGGCCGAGGACGACCACGCGCCGCGGGCCGCCCGCGGCGTCGGGGCTCACGCGCTGTCCCGCGAGCGCACGACGAGGTCGGCCAGCAGCGCGACGGCGCCGATGAGCAACCCGGAGACGAGCAGCAGGACGGTGTTGGCCGGGAAGTAGAACGCGTGCCGGACCATGTCGGTGACGCCCTTGAGGAAACCGAGGCCGAACAGGAACAGCGCGACCGGCATGAGCACCCGCAGCGGCTCGAAGTACATGATCATCCGCAGCACCTGGAGGATGTACCGGTAGGCGTCCTTGGTGAAGTGGAACTTCGACGTGCCCGCGCGCTTGGCGTAGCTCGTCGGCACGTACTTGATGTCGTGCTGGTTGCACAGGAACGACAGCGTGATCGTCGTGACGCAGGAGAAGCCCGCCGGCAGCAGCCGCAGGTACGGCAGCGACACCGACTTGCGGAAGGCCCGCAGACCGGAGTTCAGGTCCGGGATGCGCTGGCGCGCCAGCACTTCGGCGACCTTGCGGATGACGAACTTCGCCGGGACGCGCAGGGCCTTGTGCGTGCCCTCCTCCGTCGTGCGGGCGCCGACGACCTGGTCGTAGGAGTCGTCCTCGAGCAGCACCCGGACGAGCTCGGGGATGCGCTCGTTCTCGTAGGACATGTCGGCGTCGGTCCACACGACGATCTCGCCGCGCGCCATCTGGGTGCCGATGCGGCGCACGGTGCCCGAGCCGCCGTTGCGGCGGAACCCCACGACGCGCAGGTGCGGGTACTCGTGCTCGACCGAGCGCAGGACCTGCAGGGTGTCGTCGGTGGAGCAGTCGTCGACCGCCAGCAGCTCGTAGGGCATGCCGTCGGCGTCCATGGCCTTCGTGATGCGCTGGACCTCCAGCAGGACGTGCGCCTCCTCGTTGTAGCAGGGCAGCACGATCGTGGCGACGGGCGCCGGTCCGCTCGGGGGCTGGACCTCATCTTCGACAGGCATGGCGGGCAGAGCTTACCCAGGGGTGGGGCGGTTCCCGGGACGTCGGCGCGGGGCGGCACGATGGCCCCGTGAGCCACCCCGTGTCCGCCGAAGAGCGCGCCCGCTCCTTCGGCGCGGTCGCCGACGTCTACGACCGCGCCCGCCCCGGCTACCCCGGCGAGGCCCTGGACTGGTTGCTGCCGCCGGCGCCCCTGGGCGGTCCCGCCGACCGGCCGCTGCGGGTGCTGGACCTGGGCGCCGGGACGGGCAAGCTGACGCGCTCGCTCGTGGCGCGCGGGGTGGACGTCGTCGCCGTCGAGCCCACCCCCGGGATGCGGGAGACGTTCGCGCGGGTCCTGCCCGGCGTGGACGTGCTCGACGGGACCGCGGAGTCGATCCCGCTGCCCGACGGCAGCCTCGACGCCGTCCTCATGGCCCAGGCCTGGCACTGGGTCGACCCGGCCACGGCGGCCCCCGAGGTCGCCCGCGTCCTGCGGCCCGGCGGCCGGCTCGGCCTGCTGTGGAACGTCCGCGACGCCGGGGTGGACTGGATCGCGCGGCTGGACCGGTTGCTCGACGGCCCCGGCGAGGAGCAGCTCGGCAGCCTCGCCCCCCGCGTCGGCGCGCCCTTCGGGCCCGTCGAGCGCTACGACGTCCGCTGGTCCGACCCCGTGACCGTGGAGTCCCTGCTGGACCTGACGCGCTCGCGCAGCTGGGTCATCGCCCTCGACGAGGCGCGGCGCGAGGAGGTGCTGGCCGACGTGCGGGCGCAGGCGCAGGACCGGCTGCGGCAGGTCGGGTCGTTGGCGCTGGAGTACGTGGCGCGCTGCTCGCGGGCCACGCTGCCGGGCTGACCGCCGCCCGCGCCCGACGCGATCTGGACACCCATCGGTGTCACCACGGATCGCATCGACGTGGAGTGAGCCGTCGGTGGCCCGAGGGGGTCGTCCAGGCGACCGGATCGGGACACCCACCGGTGGTCCCGTCCAACCCGTCCCCGCGGTCCACCCACCAGGAGAGCCCGCGGGAAACCTGTGGGCGCCGACGGCGAGGTCCCCGACGATGGGGCCGTGCCCCGCATCGTCCCCGCGACCCCCGCGGACGCCCCGGCCGTCGCCGACGTCTTCCTCGCCGCCCGCGCCACGATGAGGTACCTGCCCCACCTGCACACCGACGAGGAGACCCGCGCGTTCGTCGCGGACGTCGTGCTCGCCCGGCAGGAGGTGCACCTGGCCCGCGACGACGACGGCGCGGTGCTGGGGTTCGCCGCCGTCGAGGGCGCCTGGCTGCAGCACCTCTACGTCGCCCCCCGCTCCTGGGGCCGCGGGACCGGGACGCTCCTGCTCGAGCACGTCCTGGCCCGGCGGGACGCCGTCGGTGGCGCGCTGCTGCTGCACGTCTTCCAGCGCAACGTCGGAGCCCGCCGCCTCTACGAGCGGCACGGCTTCCACCTCGTCGCGACCGGTGACGGCGGCGGGAACGAGGAGCGCGAGCCCGACGCGACCTACCGCCGCCCACCGTCGCCGCGCTCGCCCTGACCGACCACGAGAGCGGTCAGGGGGCGGTGCCCGTCACCAGCCGCACGTCGATCCGCTGCACCCCGTCCGGGCGCCGCGTCAGCACCCGCTCGTCCTCGCTCGTGCGCCGGCTCACCACGACGCGGGGCTCCTGCACCCCCAGGCGCAGCAGCACCTCGACGGGGTCGGTGTCCCCGCCGGCGGCGACGAGCACGGGGGTGCCGCCGGCCGCGCGCACGCGCTCGGCCTCGCGGTCGACGGCCGCGCGCAGCGCCTGCCAGTACTCCTGCGTCCCGGGCCGGCCCTGGCCGGTGGGGACGACGAGCGAGGCCGCCGGGACGTCGCAGGTCCCTCGCAGCACCTGCGGCCACTCGTTGCGCGAGCGCGGGTCGACGGCGAGGGCGACGTCACCGGGGGCGAAGCTCGCGCAGGCGCGGGCGACCGCGGCGGGCTCGCCGACCTCGGTCCGCTGGGTGGCGACGGGCAGGGTGCCCCACGCGGCGGGCCCGACGAGCAGGACGACGGCGATCGCCGCGCGCAGCCACGTCAGCCGCTCACCGGCGTACCGCACGACGACCCACCGGCACGCCGCGACGGACAGGACGACCACGGCGGGCAGCACGACGACGACGAACCGGCGGTCGGCCCACGGGTGGTCGGGGGTGATGCCCGGCCGGTACAGCGTCAGCAGCGTCGACCCGAGGGCCACGACGTACGGGGCCGTCCACACCGGCAGCCCACCCCGCCCCTGGACGGCCCGCACCACCCGCGGCAGCGCGGCGACGGCCGCCGCCCCCGCGAGGACCACCGCCGGCCAGCCCAGGTACCAGGCGATCCAGTCGACCGAGTGCTCGGCGTAGGTGCGGCCCCCGTCGACCGGCAGCCCCTGCGCCAGCTGCAGCCCCGCGACGAGCTTGCTGCCGGAGTCCTGCGGGTCCTGGCGCACGACCAGCCACAGCGGCCGGCTCGCGAGCACGGCCAGCACCACCCCGAGCACGACGGCCAGGACGGTCGGCAGCCGCTCGCTCGTCAGCCACGACCGCCGGGCCAGGACGCCGCGGCGGGCCAGCCGCACCACGACGGCGCTCGCGACCGCGAGGAGCACCAGCCCCGCGACGAGCGGCAGCAACGAGCCGGAGATCGTCCCCAGGTAGGGGCGCGAGGTGAGCAGCGCGGCGGCGATCGCGAGCGCCGAGGCCAGCGCCGTCCCCGTCAGCAGCGCGCGGGCGCCGGGGTGGCGGACGACGAGCAGGACGGCGAGGACGGGCACGAGCACCGCGACCTCGCGCAGGAAGTCGATGCGGACGAACCCGCAGGCGCCGACGAGCAGCCCGGCGCCGCCGCCGAGGCGGGCGGCGGTCCGGCCGGTGGCGGGCAGCAGCGCGACGAGCAGGGACGCGGCCCCGAACAGGACGAGCAGCGCGGGGGGCTCGGAGTAGGTGGAGCGGTTCGCGTGCAGGACGGGCTGCGCGAGCGCGAGCGTGGCCGCGGCCAGCGGTGCCCAGCGGGGGCCGACGACGCGGGCCGTGAACCCGGCGACGGCCAGGACGCCGAAGGCGCCGAGGACCCCCGGCACGACGAACATCCCCGTCCACCCGCCGGCCCAGTCCCCCAGGGAGTACAGCGCCGGGGCCCCGAGGAGGAACTGCGGGACGACGTGGTCACCGACCTGGTAGAAGGCCGGCGAGGCGAGGGTGAGGTTCGGGTCCGCGAGCGCGGCGGCACCGCCGAGGGCCGGGACGGACGCGTCGACGGGCAGGCCGTGGCGGGTGGCGAGGTGGTGGGCGTAGAGGGCCATCGACCCCGCGTCGCGGCGCAGGACGACGTGCTCGGCGTGGGTGAGGGCGGCCCAGGCCCCGGCCCCGGCGGCGAGGGCGGCGCTGCCCCCGGCGGACCACCAGCCGGCGGCGACGACGGGGGTGCCCCAGGCCAGGCGGCCGGCCAGGGCGGCGACGACGAGCCCGACGGGCACGGCGACGGCGGGTGTCCACAGGTCCAGCAGCACGAGGGGGACGGCGACGGCGGTGAGCGCGGCGACGGCGGCGGCCAGGACGACGGGGACCCGCGTCAGAAGGGTTCCCGCGGCGGTGCTCCCGGTGCTGCTCACGCCGGCAGAACCTACCGTCAGACTGGGGCCGTGATCGTCGTCGTGACGGACGTGGCCGCCCCGCCGGAGGTGCTGCACGACCTCGTGCTGGACGTGGACGTGCACGCGGACTCGTTGCGCGGCAGCGGCGAGAGCGCGACCACGAGCACGGGGCGGCGGACGCTGGCCGAGGGCGAGGAGGTGACGTTCACCGCCCGGCACCTCGGCGTGCGGTGGACGATGACGAGCCGGGTGAGCGTCGCGGAGCGCCCGCACCGGGTCGTGGACGAGCAGGTGCGCGGCCCCTTCCGCCGGATGCGCCACGAGCACCTGTTCACCCCCACGGGCCGGGGCACCCGGATGACGGACCGGGTGGCGCTGGCGCTGCCCGGCGGCCCGTTCGGCGCCCTCGCCGTCCGGTGGGTGGCCGAGCCGTACCTGCGCCGGCTCCTGCGGCGACGGGCCGAGCACCTGCGGGCGGTCGTCGAGCGGGGCGCCGCCACCCCGCCCCCGCCCTGACCCCGCCCTCGCCCCCGCAGGTCCGCCCCGGCACCCCGCGTACCGTGACGGCGTGCTCCCCGTGCTGCGCCGCCTGCTGGACGACGACCCGACCGCACCGCGGCTGACCTGGTACGCCGCCGACCACGCCTCCTCCGGGGAGCGGGTCGAGCTGTCCGCGCGGGTGCTGGCGACGTGGGTCGCCAAGACGGCGAACCTGCTCGAGGAGGAGTTCGAGGTGGGGCCCGGCTCCGTCGTGGCCATCGACCTGCCCACCCACTGGCGCACGCCGGTGTTCCAGCTCGCGGCCTGGGCGACGGGGGCCGCGGTGCGCCACGGCGCGGACCGGCCCGCGGACGTCCTGGTGTCCTCCTCGGTGCAGGCGATGCAGCGCAACGCTTCCCAGGACCGGATCGCGGTCTCGCTGCTGCCCCTGGCGACCCGCTTCGACCAGGAGCTGCCGGCGGGGGTGCTCGACTACGCCCGTGTCGTCACCGGGTACGGCGACACGCACGTCCCGATGGCGGCCCCGGGGCCGGAGGACCCCGCGCTGGAGGCCCCGGCGCTGACCCACGGCCGGCTGCTCGGCGAGGCGCAGACCCTCGGCGCGGACTGGCCGGTGGGCGTGCGGTTGCTCACCGACGCCGGTCCCGGTGACGTCGTGCGGGGGCCGCTGGCGGCGTGGGCCAGGGCGGGGTCGGTCGTCCTCGCCCCCGGCCTCGACGCCCTCGGCGGGTCCGTCGTCGCCTCCGAGCGCACCACGGCCGTCCTGCGCACGCGTCCGGCCCCCTGACCCGCGCGGCGGGCCGGGCACGCCCCGCCGCTCGGGGCTCCGTCACTCGCGGACCTGGAACCCACGGCCCGGCACCGGCCAGAACCCCGTCCCGGAACCGCGGGACCACCGCCCGGAGGGGAAACGACCCTGTAGGGTCCGGGGCAGGGGTGGTCGGGGGTGACCGTGCACGGGATCGGCGTGACGGTGTTCGTCGTGCTCGCGGTCGTGGGTTTCGTCGTGTGCCTCGTCTCGTTCGTGTTCGACGGCGTCTTCGAGGCGTTCGAGCTCGACATCGCCGGCGGGTTCTTGTCCCTGACGTCCCTGTCCGGCGGTCTGGCGCTGTTCGGCCTCGCCGCGACCCTGGCGCAGACCTCGTTCGGGTGGACCACGTCGCAGGCCGCCGGTTTCGGCGCGGGCGTGGGGATCGCGACCGTGGCCGGGGTCGGCGGGCTCGTCCGCACCCTGCGCCGGGAGGACCCCGAGACGCACGTCTCGATCCTGGGCGCCCGCGGGTACGTGACGACCCCCGCGACGAGGCCCGGGGCGTTCGGCGAGGTGAACCTGCGCCTGCGCGGGACGACGGTCAAGCGCAGCGCCGTCAGCGACGTCACCCTCGCCCGCGGTGCCGAGGTCGAGGTCGTCGCCGAGGTGTCCGCGACCGCCGTCCAGGTGAAACCCCTCCCCTGAACCAGTTCCGAACCCTGAGAAGAGGACCGTCGTGGAGTTCCTGACCCCCGCCGTCATCCTGGTGGCCGCGGCCGTCGTCGTCGTGGTGCTGCTGGCCGTCGCGATCGTGCGCCGGTACCGCATCGCCGGCCCGAGCGAGGCGTTCGTCGTGGTCGGCCAGAAGGGCCGGCCCGTCACCAACCCCGAGACGGGGAAGATCTCCACCGACCTGTCCGGGCAGAAGGTCGTCATGGGCGGCGGCATCTTCGTCCTGCCGTTCGTGCAGCAGGCGTACTCGTTGTCCCTGGCCTCCCGGCGCATCTCCGTGCAGATCCGTGGGGCGGTCTCGGCCAAGGGCATCCGGCTGAACCTCGACGGGGTGGCCATCATCAAGGTCGGCGGCACCGAGGATTCCGTGCGCGCTGCGGCGCAACGTTTCCTGCACCAGCAGGACGAGATCGAGTCGTTCACCCAGGAGGTCCTGGCCGGGTCGCTGCGTTCCATCGTCGGGACGCTGACGGTCGACGAGATCATCCGCGACCGCGCCGCGTTCGCCTCCCGCGTGGCCGAGGAGGCCGAGACGTCGCTGACGAACCAGGGCCTGGTGCTCGACACGTTCCAGATCCAGGACGTCACCGACGACGTGAACTACCTGCGCGACCTCGGTCGCCCCGAGGCCGCGATCGCGGCGCAGAACGCGGCCATCGCCGAGGCGAACTCGTTGCAGGAGTCCCAGCAGGCCGAGGCCCGCGCGCAGGAGAAGGTCTCGGGCGCCCAGCGGGACCTGTCGCTGCGGCAGGCGGAGTTCAAGGCCGAGACGGACACCGCGCAGGCCCGTGCCGCCGCGGCCGGGGTGCTGGCCAAGGCCGCGCGCGACCAGGAGGTCCTGCTCGAGCAGGAACGCGTCGCCGAGCGCCAGGCCGCGCTCACCGAGCGCCAGCTCGACACCGAGGTGCGCAAACCCGCCGACGCCCGCCGCTACGACGCCGAGCAGCAGGCCCAGGCGCGCCGGAACTCGGAGATCTTCGAGGCCGAGGCGAAGAAGGCCTCCGACATCGCCAACGCCGAGGCCGACGCCCGCCGCGTGGAACTGTCCGCGACCGCGGAGGCGAACCGCATCAAGCTGGCCGCCGAGGCCGACGCGCAGCGCGTCCGGGTCGCCGGTCAGGCCGAGCTCGACCGGCGCACCGCGCTGGCGAACGCCACCCGCCTGGAGGGCGAGGCGGAGGCCGCGGCGACCCGCGCCCGCGGTGAGGCCGAGGCGGAGACGATGCGCCTGCGGGCCGAGGCGTTCGAGCAGTACGGCGAGGCCGCGGTCGCGCAGATGGTCGTCGACGCCCTGCCCCGGGTCGCCCACGAACTCGCCGCGCCGATGTCGGCCATCTCCGACCTCACCGTCATCTCCACCGACGGCGCCTCCCAGCTGTCGCGGCAGGTGGGGTCGAACCTCACCGAGACCCTCGAGGTCGTCCGGCGCACGACCGGGGTGGACGTCACCGAACTGCTGCGCAACCTCACGGGGCAGCCCGCCCAGCGGGACGGCGAGCCGGCACGCCCAACGACCGTCGTGGCGCCCGGGCAGGAGTAGACCCCGACGTCCGGGCCCTCGCCGGGGACGTCAGCGCGCCGGGGCGGGCCGGGGGCGCGGCCCGCCCCGGCGCGGTCCGGTGACCAGGGCCGCGACGTTGGCGAGGCTGATGACGGCGATCCCGGCCCACTCGTGCGCGCGCAGGCCCTGGCCGAGCAGGAGCAGGCCGACCAGGGCGGCCAGCGCCGGCTGGGTGCTGGACAGGACGGCGAACGAGCGCGCCGGCACGGTGCGCAGCGCGACGAGGTCGGCCGCGTAGGGCAGGACGGAGGACAGCACCCCGGTGAGCAGGGCACGGGTGAGGGTGGCGCCGTCCCAGCGCCCGTCGACGGTGAGGACGACCAGGACCGGCAGGTAGCCCACCGCGCACACCCCGCTGGCCAGGGCGGGGGCCTGGACCCCCGGCAGGCGCGCCCCGGCGGTGCGGTTCAGGACGATGTACGCCGCCCAGCAGGCCCCGGCGACCAGACCGACGGCGATGCCGCCCACGTCGCTGGAGGGGCCGGGCAGGACCAGCACGTACACCCCGGCCGCCGCGGCGACGGCGATGAGCAGGTGCCTGCGCGTGCGGGAGGTGACCAGGGCGAGCACCAGGGGGCCGAGGAACTCCAGCGTGACGGCCAGCGCCAGCCCGACCCGGTCGACGGCGGTGTAGAGGGCCAGGTTCATGCCGGCGAAGACCACCGCCAGCAGCAGCACCGGCCACCACTGGGACCACCCCATCCGCCGCAGCGCGGGCCGGGCGAGCGGCAGCAGGACGGCCGCGGCGACCACCTGGCGGACGGCGACGACCCCGGCCGGGCCGATCGCGGCGAAGGCCGACGCACCGACACCGGCGCCGAGCTGGTTGCCCGTGGCCCCGACCAGGGCGGTCACCACCCCCCGGCCGCGACCCGGCCCCCGGACGCCCGGGTCGCGGCCGGGGTGGCGGTCGGGGCCGGGGTGGGGGTCGGTGGACTCGCGGGACCCGAGGGGGACGTCCATGCCGGCAGGCTGCCGCCGTGCGCCGTCGGCGCGAAATGCACCGGCCGGCGCCCCCATACGCTGAGCGCATGGCGGTCGAGGTGCGTCACCTGCGGGCCCTGCTGAGCGTGCTGGAGGAGGGCACCTTCACCGACGCGGCGATCGCCCTGGGCACCACCCAGGCGTCCGTCTCCCGGCTGGTGGCCGCTCTGGAGCGCGAGCTCGGGGTGCACGTGCTGCAGCGCACCCCCCGCGGCGCGGTCGCCACCGCGGCCGGCGGGCGCATCGCCGTGCACGCCCACCGGGTGCTGCAGGAGGTCGACGCCATCACCCGCCTGGCCCGGGACGACGGCGGCCTCGAGGGCGAGGTGCGGGTCGGGTACGCCTGGGCCGCGCTGGGGCGGCACACCACCGTCCTGCAGGAGCGCTGGCGGCAGCGGCACCCAGGATCCACGCTGGTCTTCACCCAGACGAGCACGGGCACGGCGGGCCTGCAGGAGGGCCTCGTCGACGTCGCCGTCACCCGCCGCCGCCTGGACGGGCGCCGGTTCGCCACCGCCCTGCTGGGCACCGAGAGCCGGTGGGCGGCCGTCGGTTCGGCGCACCCGCTGGCCCGCCGGCGCAGGGTGCGCCTGCACGACTTCCACGGCGCCGTCATCGGCAGCGACGCCCGCACGGGCACCACCACCCGGGACCTGTGGCCGCCGGGGACGGTGCCGGCGGCCACCCGCGACACCCGCGGCGTGGACGAGTGGCTGACCCTCATCGCCGCCGGGCAGGCGGTCGGCATCACCACCGAGGCGACGACGTGGCAGCACCAGCGGCCGGGCGTCGTCTACCGCCCCGTCGTCGACGCCGACCCGGTACCGGTCTGGCTGGGGTGGTGGCGCGACGCCGGACCGGCGTGGGCACCCGCGCTGGCCGAGCTGGCCGGCGAGCTCTACGCCGGGGAAGGCTGAGCGCTCCCCCGGCGAGGTCGTCCAGGCGCGGCGACGGCACCGACGATCAGCGCCGCCAGACCGCCCGGTCGTGGACGTCCCCCGCGCCGTGGGCGGCGCAGCGGGTGCCGGGGCACGACGGGCGGCAGACCCGACGGACGGGCGGAATGGTCAGTCCCCGGGCGAGGCCGCGGCGAGCCGGCCCGCCCCGCTGACGGTGACGGGGTGCTCGGCGGCCGTGACGAACGCGCTCTCCCCCCGCCCCAGCTCCAGCGACCCCGCCGCCGAGGTCAGCCGGGCGGTGCCCTCCAGCACGAGCACGGCCCTCGGGACCGGCCGCTCCCAGCGCTCGTCGGGACCGAGCGTCAGCACGGTGAGGGCGAAGTCGGGCAGGGGGCAGAACACCTGCTCGACGGGCGAGACGTCCCGCGGGGCCAGCAGCGGCGGCGGCAGCTCGCGGAAGTCGAGGACGTCGAGCAGTTCGGGCACGTCGACGTGCTTGGGCGTCAGCCCGCCGCGCAGGACGTTGTCGGAGCTGGCCATCAGCTCCACCCCGGTGCCGGACAGGTAGGCGTGCACGTTGCCGGCGGGCAGGTACAGCGCCTCCCCGGGGGCCAGCCGCACCTGGTTCAGCAGCACCGACACCAGCACGCCCGCGTCGCCCGGGTAGTGCCCGGCCAGTTCCACGACGCACTCGGCCGACGGGTCGTCGGAGTCCGCGCACGCGCTGGCGACGGCCTCGACGAGCGGGCCGACGGCCTCGGCCGGCGCCGTCAGCAGCAACCGGGTCGCCTCCTTCAGCGCGGCCGGGACGTCGGACCCGGCGAGCACGTCCAGCAGACCGTCGAACACCTCGCGCGCGTCCGGCGGCAGCGCGGGCAGTTCGAGCCCGGCGAGCAGGTCGTGCGCCGCACCGGGTGAGCGGAAACCGGCCATCGCGGCGAACGGTTCGAGGGCGTACAGCAGTTCGGGTTTGTGCGAGTCGTCCTTGTAGAGGCGGTGCGGGGCGTCGGCCGGGACTCCCCGCGCCTCCTCCTGCGCGTACCGGCGGGCGGCGGTCGCGCTGTCGGGGTGGGCCTGCAGCGACAACGGCGCCCCCGCCGCGAGCACCTTGAGCAGGAAACCGAGCCGCTGCCCGCCGTCGGGGCCGAGGAACCGCTCCGGGGACTGCGCGATGCGCTCGTCCAGGGGCACGCCGTCGGCCAGCGACGGCGCCCCCGGGTGGGCACCGATCCACAGCTCCGCCTGCGGGCGGCCGTCGGGTTCGCGGCCGAGCAGCCGCGGGATCGCCGTCGTCGAGCCCCAGGCGTAGGGCTGGACGGTGTTGGTCAGTCTCAGCACACCGGGCAGGCTGCCACACGCGTTCGAGTACGGTCGCTGCCATGAGCGTTCTCGTGACGGGCGGTGCCGGCTACATCGGGTCCCACGTGGTGCGGCTGCTGCAGCAGCGCGGCACGGACGTCGTCGTCGTCGACGACCTGTCCAACGGGCGGGCCGAGCGGGTCGGTGACGCGCCCGTCGTGGAGGTCGACCTCGGCACCGACGCCGCGGCCCCGGCCCTGGCGGCGGCGTTCGCCGAGCACGACGTCGAGGCCGTCATCCACTTCGCCGCCCGCAAGCAGGTCGGGGAATCGGTGGCCCAGCCCGCGCGGTACTGGTCGCAGAACGTCGGCGGGATGGCGAACCTGCTCCAGGCCATGGAGACCGCCGGTGTCGGCCGGCTCGTCTTCTCCTCCTCCGCGGCCACCTACGGCGCCCCGTCGACGGCGGTCGTGCGCGAGGACGGCCCGGCCGAACCCATCAACCCCTACGGCCAGACCAAGCTCGTGGGCGAGTGGATGAGCCGGGCCGCCGGGGTGGCCTGGGGGCTGCGCACGGCGAACCTGCGCTACTTCAACGTCGCCGGTGCCGGCTGGGACGACCTGGGCGACTCGGCCGTCATGAACCTCATCCCCATCGTGTTCTCCGCGCTCGACGCCGGGCAGGCACCCGCCGTGTTCGGGGACGACTACCCCACCCCCGACGGCACGTGCATCCGCGACTACGTCCACGTCCTGGACCTCGCGCAGGCGCACCTGGCGGCCCTGGACCACCTCGGCACCGACGAGCGCCCCTTCGACACGTTCAACGTCGGCACCGGCACGGGCGCCTCGGTGCTGGAGGTGCTCGCCGAGGTCCGCGCCGTCACCGGCGTCGACGTCGACCCCGTCGTCCACGCCCGCCGCCCCGGGGACCCGCCGCAGCTGATCGCCGACGTCGAGCGCATCACCTCCACGCTGGGGTGGAGCGCGACGAAGAGCCTGCACGACATCGTGACGAGCGCCTGGGAGGCGTGGCGCCGCTGAGGCGGCGCGGCCGGGTGCGTGCCGTCCCGCTGTTCAGGAACACCCGGACTCCCACACCGGAGTCGGTTGCGGCCGCGGGGCCGCGGGCTGGACCTGCCGCACCCAGCCCTCGCACGGCAGACCGATCACGGCGTAGTCGCCGACCTGCTCCACGCTCACCCCCGGCACCTGGCGCAGCGCCGCCACGGTCGCTGCCTTGCCCTCCAGGGGCGCGACGTAGGAGCTGCGAGCGGTGTCGACCACGATCCACCGGGCTCGGGTGCTGTGGTCGTAGGACCACATCCGCACCCGGAACCGGGACACCAGGTAGGGGCCGGTGTTGTTGTCCGCGGCCACGCTCGCCCCGTCCGGGATGAGAGCGGCCGCGGCCTGCACCTGTGCCGGCACGTCGGCCGACCACGCCTGCGCCGGCCGGGGCAGCGGAGGGTGCACCACCAGCTGCACCGCGGCCGTGGCGACCGCGCACGTCAACGCCGCCGGCCGCACCCACGCTCGGGAACGCACCGCCGGACCAGCCGTGAGACGAGCCACGGGGGAACGGCTGAGGACGTCGAGCAGGGCGGAGGTGATCACGGGCATCAGCACGAGGTCGTAGTGCAGGTGCGACAGCCAGTAGCTGGGGTTGCTCGACCCCAGGCGCCACAGCAGCGTCGGCACCACCAGCACCGCCAGCGAGGACCGCACCCACACCACGCCACCGGTCAGGACCAGCAACCCCACCAGCGCGGCGGCCTCCAGCAGCCGGGCGCTCAGCGGCGTGTCCGCGGTGGCGGTTGCGCCGGTGAGGAAGCCCAGGAACGGCACGGTGTGCTGGGGGTTGAACCAGACGACGGTCCCGACACCGACCAGGCCGCCGACCACGCCGAGAACGGCGGTCCGCACCGCCCAGGTGCGGTGCCCGCGCCACCACAGCACCAGCGCCAGGGCGCAGACGGTGGCACCCAGGTCCTCCTTGACCAGCAGCAGCGGCGCCGCGGACCAGAACGCGGCCCGTGGCCGGTCCTCCAGCACCGCCGAGCAGACCAGCGCCAGCAGCGGCGCGGCGAAGGCGACCTCGTGCACGTCGAAACGGGCCGCGTCGAGGACCCCGGACGAGACGGCGAACGCGGCCGTCAGCGCGGCCGCCGCGCCTGGTGGGAGCCGGCGGGCAGCAGCGACGGCGACGACCGCGACCGCGACGGCCAGCACCAGGGCCTGCGTGAGGACGAGGCTGCGCGGATCGGGCCACAGCCACCAGCCGGGCACGAACAGCACCGTGACGGGGCTGAAGTGCTCCTGCAGCAGCAGGTACCCGGGTCCGCGCAGGTCCGAGACGGGGCCGTCGCCGGCGGCCCACCCCTCGGCGGCCTGGGCGAAGATCCCCAGGTCGTAGGAGCCGACCCGTCCCGCCCGGTAGCGCAGCGAGCCGGTGCCGGCGTACAGCAGCAGCGACAGCAGGAACCAGAGGGCGGGCGGCGCGGCCGAGCGCACCGGGAACGACGGGGACGGCCGTGCTCGCGCTGGTGCAGGGGCGCCGCTCACCACGACACGCTAGTACCGACCCCTGCCCGAGCCCCGGGACCACCGGGATCCCGGGCCGCGGGTCGCAGAGCGGGTCAGTGCGGCAGGAGCACGCTGACGAGGACCAGCACGGGCGCGACCAGGACCGTCGTCACCAGCACGGTGTCGCGGGCCAGGTCGCGCCCGACGTCGTAGCGGACGGCGTAGGTGAAGACGTTCTGCGCCGTCGGCAGCGCCGCCACGACCGTCGCGGCGAACACGGTCTGCTCGTCCAGGCCCAGCGCGAACCGGGCCACGACGTAGGCGGCGGCCGGTTGCACGAACGCCTTCAGGACGCTGGCCAGGAGCACCTCCGGCGCCCGCCACCCGTGGGTGCTGCGCCCGTGCAGGGACAACCCGAACGCCACCAGCGCCCCGGGGATCGCGAACCCGGCCAGCAGGTCCAGCGGCTGGGCCAGCGCCGTCGGCACCGGCCAGCCCGTCAGCGACAGCACGATCCCGACCGCGCTGGCCAGCAGGACCGGGTTGGCCAGCGGCGCCAGCAGGCGGCGGGCGCTCGGCCCCCCGCGGTGCCGGCCGACGTCCAGGACCCCCAGGGCGAGCGGGGTGAGCACGACCATCTGCAGCAGCATCGCCGGCAGCACCGCCGTCAGGTCCTGCAGCACGTAGGCCGCCACGGGCAGGCCGATGTTGGCGGCGTTGACGAAGGAGCTGCTCAGCCCGCCGACGACGAGGACGTCCCGGCCCAGCCGCAACCGCCACCGGGCGAGCACCAGCCACAGGCCGAGGGCGACGAGCACCGAGGCACCCGTGACGATCAGCTGCGCCGACAGCAGCGAGCGGACGTCCGCCCCGGCGAGGGTCTGGACGAGCAGCGCGGGCGACCCGACGAAGAACACGAGCCGGGACACGACGACCTGCCCCGTGGGCCCCAGGACCCCCGTGCGCCCCAGGACGTACCCGACGGCGACGAGCGTGGCGACGACGACGAAACCGGTGAGGACGCCGCTCACGGCCTGCCCGGGGACGGGGGGCAGGAGCGGGGGCGGATCACCGCAGGAGGTTACCGGCACCCGGTCACGGGTCACGGTCGGCTCACGATCGGGGCCGGGGCCGTCCGTTCGCCGGGGACCCCCGGACGGCGTTGCTAGGGTCGAGCACCGTGATCGACGCCCTCGGGAACCCCTCCTCCGTCCTCCTCCTGGGGGGTACCTCCGACATCGGCCTGGCCATCGTGGAGCGGCTCAGCCCGCAGCGTCCGCTGCAGGTGACCCTGGCCGCCCGTGCCGGAGCCCGCCGCGACGAGGCCGTCGCCCGGCTGCACCGCCGGGGCCACCGGGTGCGCACCGTCGACTTCGAGGCCACCGACCTGCCCGGCCACGAGCGCGTGCTGGAGGAGGCGTTCGCCGACGGCGACGTCGACGTGACCGTCCTGGCCTTCGGCGTCCTGGGCGACAACGAGGTCTCCTGGCAGGACGCCCGCGCCGCCGTCGACGTGGCCACCGTCAACTACACCGCGCCCGTCAACCTCGGCGTGCACCTCGCCGCCCGGCTGCGGGCCCAGGGCCACGGCGTCCTGGTGGCCCTGTCCAGCGTCGCCGGTGAGCGTGCCCGCCGGTCCAACTTCGTCTACGGCTCCTCCAAGGCCGGGTTCGACGCCTTCTTCACCGGTCTGCGCGAGGCCCTGCGCCCCAGCGGGGTGCGCGTCGTCGTGGTGCGACCCGGCTTCGTCACCACGAAGATGACCGCAGGCCTCGACAAGGCCCCGCTGTCGGTGTCCGCCGAGCAGGTCGCCGAGGTGGCCGTGGACGCGGTCCGCACCGGCAAGGAGACCGTCTGGGCCCCCGAGCCCATGCGGTGGGTGATGTCCGCGCTGCGGCACGTGCCGGCCCCCGTGTTCCGCAAGCTGCCGATCTGACCGGCGCCCGGCCCGCACCGCCCAGCTGAACTGAGAGGTCCCCCTGTCGAGCACGCACACCCGCCCCGACGCCCCGGCCACGGCCGTGGGTGAGGTCCCGGCGGCGCGTCGCCGTCCCGGCCGGGACAGGGGCCCCGCCCCGGCGCCCCTGCGTCCCGCGCGGGGGCGGGCCGACCTCCTCGTCGGCGTCGTGGCGACGGTCGCGGCGGCGGTGGTGTTCTCCTGGCGGCTCGGCACCCCGAGCCCGTGGCGGGACGAGGCCGTCACGATCGCCGTCGCCTCCCGCACGCCCGAGCAGATCTGGGCGCTCGTGCAGACGGTCGACCTCGTCCACGCGCCCTTCTACTTCCTGACCCACGCCCTGTTCGGGTCCGGCGTCGACGTCGTCCAGGCCCGCTCGATCTCCGTCGTCGCGGCCGCCCTCACCGCCCCGGTGCTCTACGGCCTGGGGCGCCGGCTGGCGGCGGGGGCCGTCGGACCGGGCACCGCCCGGCTCGCCGGGACCACCGCGGCCGCGCTGTTCGTGTCGATGCCGTTCGTCAGCCGGTACGCGCAGGAAGCCCGGCCCTACGCGCTGGCCACGCTGGTCGCCACGCTCGGCACCTACCTCCTCGTCCGGGCCGGTTCGGCGCGCGCCACCCGTCGCTGGTGGGTCGCGTACGCGCTGTCCGTGCCGGTGCTCATCGCCCTCAACACCGTGGCCGCGCTGGTCCTGCTCGCCCAGGCCGGGTGGGCGCTCGCCGCCGGCCGCCGCACCTGCGCCCGCGCGGCCGCGGCCGCCCTGGCCGGGCTGCTCGTCTCCGTCCCGCTGCTGCTGGCCCAGGACGCCCAGAGCGGGCAGGTCGCCTTCCTGCGGCGCCCCGCGCTCGCCGAGCTCGGCAGCCACGTCCTGTTCGCCCTCGGCTCCTCGCCGGTCGCGGTCGCCGCCGCGGCGCTCGCCGTCGCCGCGGCGGTGTGGCGGGGCCGGGCCCGCCGGCTCGTCCTCGTGGGGCTGCTGTGGGGCGTCCTGCCCTGGCCGCTGCTGTGGGCGATCTCGCAGGTCACCCCGTTCTGGACGACCCGCTACCTCGTCTTCGTCGCCCCCGGCACGTGCCTGGCGCTCGCGGCCGTCGTCACCGTGCGGCTGCGCCCCCGCCTGCTGGCCGGCCTGGCCGGGCTCCTGGTCGCGGTGATGACCGTGACCGGGCTGCACATGCAGTTCGTCTTCCGCTCCCCCACCATCGGGCACGCCGAGGACCTGCGGGGCACGGCGGCCTACGTCGCCGCGCACGCCCGCCCCGGGGACGGGCTGCTGTTCCTGCCCGACGGGGAGTACCGCTACCGCGTCCTCACGCAGCTGTACCCCGAGGACTTCGCCCGGCTCGACGACATCGCGCTGGAGCGGACGGCGACGGAGTCCTCCACCCTGGTCGGCACGACCGTCGAGGCGCCGCAGCTGTGGAGGCACGTGGCGGGCGTGGGCCGGATCTGGGTCATCGGCGGTGTCGGGCAGGTCGTCACGAAGACGCCGGAGGACCGCGAGCTGAAACGCCTGCTCGACGAGGACTACCAGCTCGTCTCGACCGAGGAGAAGCGCGCGTTCAGCGTCAAGCTGTACGTGCTGGACCCGGGGGCGCGCGGCGCGGGCTGAGCCCGCCCACGGAGTCGTGCGTCAAGCTCTCTGACCTCGTATAATAAATCTTGTTATACGACGTGAGAGAGGTGGGCGCATGGACCAGAGGTTCAACCCCTACACCCCCGGCGCCGGCAAGCGTCCCCCCGCTCTGGTCGGTCGAGACTCCGAACTCACCGCCGGGCAGGTCGTCGTCGACCGGACCGCTCGCGGCCGCTCCGCCACCGCTCCGATCTTCCACGGTCTCCGCGGGGTCGGGAAGACGGTGCTGCTGAAGGCCCTGCACGCTCAGGCCGAGTCGGCCGGCTGGCTGACGGTCGAGATCGAGGGCAAGCAGGAGGCGGCGGAGCAGCACCGCACGAAGCAGCGCCTCGCCCGGGGTCTCGTCGCGGCAGCCCGCAGGACCGCTGGCCGGCGGTCGTCGCTCAGCGAGTCCTGGAGGCGCGCTCTCGAGACCCTCAGCTCGTTCTCGGTCGCAGCAGGCGCATCGGGGGTCGAACTGAGCCTGGATGTGGACCCCAGCCGCGGCCGCGGCGACACCGGGGACCCCGAGCTGGACCTCGAGGAACTGGTGCACGACGTCGTACCCGCCCTGCGGGAGAGCGGAACCGGCTTCGGGGTCTTCGTCGACGAGATCCAGGACCTCGACCCCGCGACGCTGAGCGCCCTCATCTCCGTGCAGCACCGTGCCGCGCAGAACGACTGGCCGTTCCACCTCTACGGCGCGGGTCTGCCCAACGTGCCGGCACGACTCGCCGAGGTGCGCTCCTACGCCGAGCGGTTCCACTTCGTGCAGGTCGGTGCCCTGTCCACGACCGACGCCAGGGCGGCCTTCGCGGACCCCGCCGCGGAAGAAGGCGTCCGGTACGAACGGGCCGCCCTCGATCGGCTCGTGGAGGTCTCCGGCGGCTACCCCTACTTCGTCCAGGTCTTCGGCGACCAGGCGTGGCGACTGGCCACCGGTCCCGATGTGATCAATCTCCGGGACGCGGAGGTGGCGATCGCCGAGGCCACCGCGGTGCTGGACGACAGCCTGTTCCACTCCCGCTGGAACCGGGCGACACCGGCGCAGAAGACGCTCATGCGAGCCATGGCCGAAGACGCCGGCCGGAGCCAGATCGCCGACCTCGTGACCAGGCTCGGCAAGAGGAAGCCCAGCGACCTCAGCGTCACGCGTGACGGGCTCATCAAGAAGGGACTCATCTACGCACCCGACCGCGGTCTGCTGCAGTTCACCGTCCCGCACATGGACGAGTACATCCGGCGTCAGCCGGAGTCCTGACCGTCGCCACCGTCAGTCCACCGTCACGTTGCCGGCCACGCCGAGGTGGTGTCGTGCGTCCCGACGGCTCCAACGCTTCCGGGGGTGCGGGAACGTCACGCCCGGCTCCTGGGGGAGACTGTCGCGGTGCGCTCCAGGCTCCCCGACGACGTCGCGCCGTCGCTGCAGCCTGCGTCGGCGGCGGCCCGTGGGGGCACCCGGCGGCACCCGGACCGCCGCGCGCTCCTCGCCGGCACCGCGGCGGGCGCGCTCGCCGCGGGGGCGGCGGCGCTGTGGTGGCCCCGCTCGGACGCCGGGGCGTTGCCCGGCCTGCGGGGGTGGCCCGGTGATCCCGACTGGTCCGCCGTCGCCGACCAGGAGCGGGCGTGGGTGGCCGCCGGTCGCGTCCCCGGCGTCGGCGGCGCGTTCGAGGCGATGTCCCGCCAGGCCCTGGTCGACCTGCGGCGCCTGCTGCAGCGCAACGGGTCCGGGGAGTTCCCCGAGACGTTCATCGCCGGTCCCGCGGGGGCCTGGCGCTACTCCTGGCCCCGGGACGGGGCGTTCGCCGCGGCGGCGTTCGCGCGCACCGGGCACCTGCGGGAGGCCGTCTCGATCCTGGCGTGGCTGCGCGCGGTCCAGGACCGCAGCGACGACGGCGGGTTCGAGGCCCGGTACGACAGCACGGGGCGGGCCCCGGACTCCCGGCACGCGCAGGCCGACGGTGCCGGGTGGGCGGCGTGGGCGGTGGCGGAGGTGCTCACGGCGCCCGGCAGCCCCTTCCAGCGCCCCGCCGACCTCGACGACCCGGGCCTGACCCCCGCTCCGCTGTCACCGCTGCTGCGACGCACCAGCGTCTACCTGCTGCGCCAGACGGAGAACGGCGCCCGGCTGCCGTCGCCGTCCTCGGACTACTGGGAACGCCGGGAGCGCCGGCTCACGCTGGGCACCGCCGCGGTCATCCTGCTCGGCCTGCGGCACGCGGCCCTGGTGCACGACCACCTGGGGATGGCCGCGGCGGCCCGCGGGCTGCACCGCGCCGCGGCCCGGCAGGAGGACGTCGTGCACGCGGCGTTCGCCCCCAGCGGGTACCAGCGCTACGCCGAGTCCGACGGGGACGGCGACGGGACGGGGCCGTGCGCGTCGACGTGCTTCCTGCTGCCGCCGTTCACCACGGCCGCCCGCCCCGGGGTGCTGGCGGCCTGGAGGACCTACCAGCGCGACGCGGCCCGGCCCGCCGGCGGGCTCGCCCCGGGCGTGGGGTGGAAGGACGACGGGATCTCCTGGACCCCGGAGGTCTCCCTGGTCGCGTCCACCGCCGCGGCCTGCGGCCGGCACGCGCGGGCGCAGCACTGGCTGTCGTGGCTGGACGCGCACCGCGCGGCCGGGGGCAGCATCTCCGAGAAGGTCCTGCCGGACGGGTCGCCGGCGGGGCCGGCACCCCTGGGGTGGAGCGCGGCGAACGTCCTGCTGGCGCTGGACCACCTCGACGACCGGTGGGGACCGTCCGGTTCACCCCGCTGAGCCCGGTGGCCGCCGGTGCTCCGGGGCGGCCCGGGTCAGCCGGGCCAGCAGCCACGACCGGAGCGGACGCTGCAGCGGGCGTTCGACGAGGCGGTGGACGGCCCGGGCCAGGACCAGGCACCCGGTGACGGCGAGGGCCAGGGTGACCCAGCGGCCGGTGTGCGGGGCGAGGACCTCGATGAGGGCCCACCCGACGTACTCGTGCGTCAGGTACAGCGGGTACGTCAGCGCCCCGGCGGCGGTCAGCCACCGCCGGTCCACCGCCCGCACCCGCGGCACGAGCACCGTGACCGCCACGAGCCCCACGCACCCGGTCACCACCGCGGCGAGGACCACGGGCGAGACCGGCGTCCGGCTGACGAGGTCCCCCACCGCGGGGGCCTGCGCGAAGGCGGCCAGGAGCGCGGCCTGGGCCGTCGTCAGGGCCAGCAGCAGCCAGCGCCGGACCGTGGGCCCGTCGCGGTGCAGGACGTGCAGCACGATCCCCGCCGCGAACAGCGGGGCGTACCCGAGCAGCGTCACCACCCCCGCGGCCCGCGGGACGGCCAGCACGACCGCGGTGCACAGCGCCGGGACCCACGTCGCCGCCACCAGCAGTCGCCGGCGGCTCCAGCCCACCAGCAGCAGGACCGCCACGAGCAGGTAGAACTGCATCTCCACCCACAGCGTCCAGTAGACGCCGTCGACCCGGGGCACCCCGAACAGGTCCTGGAACATCGTCAGGTTCACCGCGACCTGGGCGGGGGTGCGGTCGCCGAACCCCGGCCAGGCCCAGCGCAGGGTGGCGGTCAGGAGGACCGCGGCCCAGTAGGCGGGGTAGAGCCGGCTGACCCGGGAGGCCACGAAGGCGGCCAGGCCGCGACCCCCGGCCGAGGCCGTGATGACGACACCGCTGACGACGAAGAACAGGTGCACCCCGGCGTAGCCGTAGGCGGTGACCGCGGACAGGTGCGGGAACACGTCGCCGGTCAGCGCACCCCAGCGGGTGTGGTCGCGGGCGGTGAAGTGGAAGGCCAGCACGGCCAGGGCGGCGAGCAGCCGCAGCGCGTCCAGCGCCCGGAGCCGCTCGCCCCGCCCGGCTCCGCCGCCGCCGCCGACGGGTCGGGCCGACCCGGTCGTCGGCGCGGTCGGCGGCATCTGGCGGGTGGTCCGGGTCACGGTCCCCGAGCATGACCGCCCCCGCGGGAGCTGCGCGACCGGCGGGAGCTGCGTGGACGGCGCGCAGCGCCGGGCGCGGTCGCCGGCCCCACCCGTCCGGCTCAAGCCGCGGAGATCGTCTGCCGAGAAGTGGCCGTGCCCACCTCGCCCCTCATCCCCCGCGGCCGCCGGCGGGCGGCGCCCGCCCCGTTCGCGCACGAGGCCCCGGCCGACCAGCTGCACCTGCTGCGGCGGGCGACGTGGGGGCCGACCCCGGACTCCCTCGCCGAGGTGGCCCGCCTCGGGACGGCGGCCTGGCTGGACCGGCAGCTGGACCCCGCGGCGCTGGACGACGGGGCGGTCGACGCCTTCGCGGGCCGCATGCGGTTCTACGGCCGCTCGGCCCAGGACCTGTGGGCCGGCGGCTACGCCGCGACGGAGTGGAACGCCATGTTCGAGACGGGCCGCCTCACGCTGGCCCGGCAGATCTGGAGCACCCGGCAGCTGTTCGAGGTCGTCGTCGACGTCTGGAACAACGTCCTGCACGTCACGAACCCGAGCTCGGAGGTCTGGGCGAGCCGCCAGGACTACGACCGGAACGTCGTCCGCCGCCACGCCCTCGGCACCTTCGGCGACATGCTCGTGGCCTCGGCCCGGCACCCCGCGATGCTCACCTACCTCGACAACGCGAGCTCGACCGCGGCCCGGCCCAACGAGAACTACGGCCGCGAGCTGCTCGAGCTGCACACCCTGGGCGTGGAGTCCGGGTACTCCGAGGCCGACGTGAAGGGCTCCGCGCGGCTGCTGACGGGCCTGACCGTCGGTCGCGACGGCGGGGGCGTCTACGAGGCGGGCCGGCACGACGGCGGCGGCCGGACGGTCTACGGCTTCACCGTCCCGCCGCACTCGGCCGCCGACGGCGACGGGTGGATCGACGCCTACCTGCGCTGGCTGGCCGTCCACCCCGTCACGGCCCGCCGCCTGTGCGGCAAGCTCGCGACCCGCTTCGTCTCCGACACCCCGCCCGCCGCGCTGCTGGACGCGATGGCCCGCACCTGGGTCCAGACGGGCGGTCAGGTCGTCCCGGTCCTGCGGACAATGTTCGACTCCCCCCACTTCTGGGCCTCGGCGGGGCAGAAGGTCCGCACCCCGCAGGAGGACTACGTCGCGACGCTGCGCACGCTGGGCACCGGCATGGAGACCGGCGGCGTCGGCGGGATCACCAAGATCTACTGGCACGTGCTGGACCAGGGGCACGCGCCGATGGCGTGGCCCGCCCCCAACGGCTACCCCGACGTCGCCGCCGCGTGGACCTCGCCCAGCGGGACGCTCGCGCGCTGGAACCGGCACATGGACTTCGCCGCGGGCTGGTACCCGCCGGAGCTGCGCTTCACCCCCGCCCTGCAGCTGCTGGCGAGCATCCCCCCCACGTTCGGCGGCCTCGTCGACGCCCTGGGCGTGCGGATCACCGGCAGCCGGCTGACCGCCGACGAGAAGGCCGGGCTCCTGCTCTACGCCGGCCGGTCGGAGGGCTCGCCCTGCTCGGCCGGGGACCGGTGGGTGCGGGACAACCTGCGCTACCTCGTCGCCCTGACCCTCGACACCCCGTCCTTCACGATCCGCTGAGGAGTCCCGTGAGCACCGCCGGCACCCGGAACGACCCGCACTGCGGCTGCGAGGAGGGCTCCCGCCTCCTCTCGCGCCGCTCCGTCCTGCGCACGGCCCTGGCGGCCGCCGCCGCCGGTGTCACGACGTACGCCGTCGGCGACGTCTCGACGCAGGTGTCCTTCGCCGCCCCCGGGTGGAACGGGGAGACCCTCGTCGTCCTCAGCCTGCACGGCGGCTTCGACGGGCTGTCCGCCGTCGTGCCCGGTGGGGACGGCGCCTACTACGCGGCGCGGCCCACCATCGCGGTCCCCCGCTCGACCCTGCTGGGCCTGGACCAGATGTTCGGGCTGCACCCGGCGATGGCCCCCCTCGTGCCGTTCTGGAAGAGCGGGACGTTCGGCGTCGTGCACGCCGTGGGGCAGTCGGACCCGACGCGGTCGCACTTCGCCGCCATGGAGCAGATGGAGACGGCGGCGCCGGGCAGCTCGGTGCGCACCGGCTGGATCGACCGGACGATCGGCTCGCTCGGCACGGGGTCGGTCCTGAACGCGGTGGGCATCTCGAACCAGCCGCCGCGCTCGTTCGCCGGGCCGGCGCAGGAGACGACCACGACGTCCCTGGAGGGGTTCAGCCTCATCGGCCCCGGCGACGACCGCCCGACGTGGCACGCCGCGCTGCGCCGCATGCACACCGGTGCCCGCCCGGAGGTCGCGGCTCCCGCGAACACCCTGCTGAGGGCGATGGAGGACGTCGCGAAGCTGCCGGGGACGGGGGCCGGGCCGGCGAACGGCGCCGCCTACCCCGGTTCCGACCTCGGGCGCGCGCTGGCGCAGGCGGCGCTGCTGAAGAAGTCCGGGGCGCCCGTGCAGGTCATCGCCCTGGACTACGGCGACTGGGACATGCACGCGGGGCTGGGACGCGTCGACGGCGGCTGGATGCGGGACAAGCTGACCGAGCTGTCCTCGGCGCTGGCGGCGTTCGCGACCGACCTGGGGCCGGCGTTCGGCTCGACGACGCTGGTGACGCTGTCGGAGTTCGGCCGCCGCGTGGAGGAGAACGCCTCGGGGGGTCTGGACCACGGCCACGGCAACGCGGTCCTGCTGCTCGGGGGCGGGGTCGTGGGCGGCCGGGTGCACGGCGCGTGGCCGGGCCTGGGCGCGGACCGCCTCGTCGACGGCGACCTGGCCGGGACCACGGACTACCGCGCCGTCATCGGCGAGGTGCTGCAGAAGCGCTGCGGGGCCGGGTCGCTGCAGACGATCTTCCCCGGGTTCGGCGGGTCGCAGCTCGGGGTGGTGCGCGCCCGCTGACCCCGAGCCGTCTGGTGACTGGGAGTGACGGAACACCCGGGCGGGCGTCCCCCGAACCCACCCTGTGAACACGCTGGGCCCGGACTGGCCCGGGCCTGTTCCGCCTCTGACCACCAGCTCTCCCCGCGCTGAACCTGCGCCGGACCAGCCCTCCGAACCCCCTGCGGGGCACGGGGGGCTGTGTCGTTTCCCCGGAGAACCAGTGCCGGAAACGTGCTCAAGACCTGGGACTCCTGCGCCGATTGTGACGTAGAGTGAACGAGTGACCACAGAGGTGTTACGAGGTTGACCACTCCGGCACCTTGTACACCACGGGCATCGTCCCCTACTTTGCGTGACGCACCGGGTACCTCCCGGGAGCGACACGCTCAAGGTCGGGAGTCGACGCGCCGATGCCGAGGCCGAGCGTTCGCCCGTGTGGGTGTGCCCCACACGCAGCGAACACCGGCAGTGAGCACCGCCCCCGCCAGAGAGGAACGAACCCGATGCGGTCCGTCCAGACCCCCCTGTCCCGCCGCGCCCTGCTGACCGGGGCCGTCGGCACCGGCGTCCTCGGTGCCTCCCTCGCCGCCGGCGCCGGCTCGGCCAGCGCCCTGACCCCCGCCGCCCTCCAGGTCGGCGGCTCCACCCGCGCCTTCCCCCTCGGTGCCCAGCGCTCGGCCGCCCTGCTGTCCAGCGAGGCCGGCGCCGGCTCCGGCCTGACCGTCGTCGGCGTCGAGGTGGACGGCGGCCACATGGTCGGCGTCACGTTCCCCTCGGGGGCCTCCACCGACACGATCTCCGTCCGCACCCGGACGGCCGGCGGGACGTGGACCGCCTGGAGCGACCTGCCCCTGAACGACTCCGAACCCGACCCCGACACCGCCGAGGGCCGCCGCTCGGTCACCGCCTCGGACCCCCTGTGGGTCGGCGCCCTGGGCACCGGCGCGACCGTCCAGGTCCGGCTGCCGAAGGTCGACGTCGCCGACGCCCACCTCCAGCTCGTCGACGCCGGGGAGTCCTCCGCCCTGGCCCGCACGACGCTGTCGAGCCCCGCCGAGGCACCCGGCGGGGCCGACACGCTCGCCACCAAGGCCTCCCCCAAGGTCCTGCCGCAGCCGACCGTCAGGACCCGCGCCCAGTGGGGCGCCGACGAGTCCCTGCGCAAGGGCGGGGCCGGCTACAGCGACACCATCAAGGCCGTCGTGGTCCACCACACCGCCGACGGCGGCACCTACAGCCAGGCCGAGGTGCCGTCGGTCATCCGCGGCATGTACCGCTACCACACGGTCTCCCTGGGCTGGGCCGACCTCGGGTACAACTTCGTCGTCGACCGCTTCGGCGGGATCTGGGAGGGCCGCGCCGGCGGCATCACCAAGGCCGTCGTCGGCGCCCACGCCGGTGGCTTCAACGTCGACACCTTCGGCGTCTCGATGATGGGCGACTTCACCTCGGCCGCCCCCAGCTCCGCGTGCCTGGAGTCCGTCGCGCAGGTCATCGCCTGGAAGCTGTCGATGTACGGCGTGCCCGCCGACGGCACCACCTACCTCACCTCCGCCGGCGGCGGCACCGCCCGCTACGCGCGCGGCACCACCGCCAAGCTGCGCACCATCAACGCCCACCGCGACGTCGGGTTCACCGCGTGCCCGGGCAACGTCGGGTTCACGAAGATGGGCTGGATCCGCGACCGCGTCGCCCAGCTCCTCGGCGGGGCCTCCATCACCGCCATCGCCGCCAAGTACGACGCCGTCGGCGGAGCCGGTGCGCTGGGCGGCCCCACGACCCCCGAGAACGACGTCCCGGGCGGCGGCGGGTCCTACCGGTTCTACTCCGGCGGCGCGATCTACTGGTCCAAGGCCACCGGCGCGCACACCGTCCGCGGAGCGATCCTGCAGCGCTGGGGCCAGCTCGGCTGGGAGACGGGCCTGGGGTTCCCCACGACCGACGACTCCCCCGCCAAGGGCGGGTTCTACAACCACTTCGAGAACGGGTCGATCTACTGGTCCCCGGCCACCGGGGCCCGCGAGGTCCGCGGCGCCATCCGGCAGAAGTGGGCGTCCATGGGCTGGGAGGGCGGCCCCGCCGGTTTCCCGGTCACGGGCGACGAGTCCGTCAGGGGCGGCTGGTACACCCACTTCCAGGGCGGCTCGATCTACTACTCCGCCGCCACCGGGGCGCGCTGGACGACCGGCGCGATCCGGGACCGCTGGGCCGCCCTGGGCTGGGAGAACGGGCTGGGTTTCCCGACCACCGACGACACCCGCACCCCGAACGGCAAGGGGTACTACAACCACTTCCAGAAGGGGTCGGTGTACTGGTCGCCGGCGACCGGGGCGCACGCGGTCAGCGGCGGTTTCCGCGACACGTGGGCCTCCCTGGGCTGGGAGAACTCCTTCCTGGGGTTCCCGACCAAGGACGAGGTGTCCGTCGACGGCGGCACCCGCCTGGAGTTCGAGGGCGGCACCCTCACGTGGACGCGGTCCACGAACAAGTTCACCGTGAAGAAGAAGTGACGTGAGGCGCCGACGGTCGCGGCGGGCCGGGTCGCGGGCGGCGCTGCGGGCGGGGTTCGCCGCGCTGCTGGCCGGGGGCCTGCTCGCCACCGGCCTGCCCGCGCAGGCCGCCCCCCGCGTCCCCGGCGGTCTCCCCGCGGACGTCGACGCCTTCCCCCGCTACCAGGCTCCGATCACCTGCGCACCACCGCAGCCCGGGACCCTCGCGCTCGCCCAGCTCATCCGCGACGCGTACGGCCGCCAGACGCTGGGCCTGGCCCGGGCGTGCCCGGCGAACGGCGTCCCCGTCTCCGAGCACTCCGACGGCCGGGCCGTCGACTGGATGCTCGAGGCGAGCGACCCCACCCAGGCCGCGCTCGCCGGGGAGTTCCTCACCTGGTTGCTCGCGACCGACGAGCGGGGGAACGTCGCCGCCAACGCCCGCCGCCTCGGCGTCATGTACGTCATCTGGAACCAGCAGGTGTGGAAGACGTACCAGGCGGGCGCGGGCTGGCAGCCGTACACCGGAGCCGACCCGCACACGAACCACGTCCACCTCTCGCTGACGTTCTCCGGCGCCGCCCGCGAGACGTCCTGGTGGACGGGGACCACCGACCCCCTGCACGGGCACTGGATCGCCCTGGGCGCCGAACGGTCCGTCCTCGGCGCCGACGTCGGCGGCCGGCGCACCACCGCCGCCGGTGGGGTGGCCCGCAAGGACTACCGCCACGGCACCGTCTACTCCTCCCCCACGACCCCCGTCCGTGAGGTGCACGGCGGCATCCGCGCCCGGTTCGAGAAGATCGGCGGGGTCGGCACCCTGGGTGTCCCGTTGACCGACGAACTGCGCACCCCCCGCCGTCCCGGGGCGTACAACCACTTCCAGTTCGGCTCGATCTACTCCTCCCCCGCCACCGGGTCCTTCGAGGTGCGGGGCGCGATCCGCGACCACTGGGCCCGGCTCGGCTGGGAGAACGGCATCGGGTTCCCCGTCAGCGGCGACACCCGCACCCCGGGCGAGGCCGGCTACTACACCCACTTCGAGGGCGGCTCGGTCTACTGGTCCCCCGCGACGGGGGCGCACGCCGTCCGCGGCGCCCTGCGCGACGCCTGGGCGCGGCAGGGCTGGGAGAACGGCCGCCTCGGGTTCCCCACCGGCGACGAGCGTCCCGTCCCCGGTGGTCTGCGCGTCGAGTTCCAGGGCGGCTCGATCACCTGGGACGCCGCCCGGCGCACCACGTCCACCAGCTACACCGGCAACTGAACCGCAGGAGGAACCCCGTGCGCACCCGAACCCGTCGCCTCACCCGAGCCCTGGCGGCCACGGCCGTCGCCCTCACCACGGGGACCCTGACGACCCTCACGACGCTGCCCGCGCACGCCGACGAGGTCCGCCCGGCCGTCGGGGGCAGCTTCGCGTTCGTCGGCCACGGCTACGGCCACGGCATCGGCATGTCGCAGTGGGGGGCGCAGTCGCGCGCCCTGTCCGGGCAGTCCCACCGGGCGATCCTCGACTTCTACTACCCCGGCACGTCCGTGGGGGACCAGCCCGACCGCACCCTGCGCGTCGGCCTCACCGCCTTCGCCAACGCCGCCGTCGCCGTGTCCGCCCCCACCGGCGCGCAGCTCACGCTGTCCTCCAGCGCCGAGAAGCTCGGGCCCGGTGAACGTCTGGTCGTCGCCCCCGCCGGGAACGGCCTGGCCGCCACCGTCACCGCGTCCGACGGGTCCGAGGTCCGGCGGCAGAACTGGGGCGGCACGGTCACCGTCAGCGGTCCCGACGGCGTCCTGCTGCAGAAGGGCGACGGGACCTTCGTCCGCTACGACGGCACCATCCGCATCGTCACCGGCTCGAAGCTGACCGTCGTCAACGACGTGCCGCTGGAGACGTACCTGCGTGGTGTCGTCCCGGCCGAGTCCCCGGCGTCCTTCCACCCCGAGGCCCTCCAGGCGCAGGCGGTCGCCGCGCGCAGCTACGCCATGTCCGTCCTGAACCCGCAGTCCCAGACCGACATCTGCGACACCACCGCCTGCCAGGTGTACCGGGGGGCCGAACTGCGCGACCGCACCGGTGCCACCACCTGGACCACCCCGTCCTCGACGAACGCGGCGATCGCCGCCACGGCCGGGGAGATCCGCACCTACGGCGGCAAGGTCGCCTTCACCCAGTTCTCCTCCTCCAACGGGGGCTGGACCGTCGCGGGGTCCAAGCCGTACCTCACCGCCCGCGCCGACCCGTTCTCCGGCCCGGGCGCGGCCGCCGGGGCCAGCGTCGCGGACTGGTCCGCCACCGTCCCGGCGAAGAACTTCGACGCCGGGTGCGGGAACGCCGGGACGGCCACCGGCCTCGTCATCACCGCCCGTGACGGCCGCGGCGACTACGGCGGCCGCGTCACCTCGGCGAAGCTGCTGTGCACGAACGGCACCGCGACCCTGACCGGGACCCGGATCCGTCAGCTCGGCGGCCTGCGCTCGGACTGGTTCTCGATCGTCAGCGCCGTGCAGCAGCGCTACGGCGCCCTCGGCGGCGCGTCCGGTCCCCTCGGCGGGGCCACGAGCACCGAACTGGCGACGCCGAACGGCCTCGGGTCCTACCAGCACTTCGCCGGCGGTTCGATCTACGCCTCCGCGGCCGGCGCGTACGACGTGCGGGGCGCGATCCGCAGCGAGTGGGCCCGGCTGGGCTGGGAGGGCGGCCTCGGCTTCCCGACCACCGGCGACACCCGCACCCCCCGCGGCGGCGGGTACTACAACCACTTCGAGGGCGGGTCGGTCTACTGGTCCCCCGCGACGGGGGCGCACGCCGTCCGCGGCGCCATCCGCAGCGAGTGGGCCCGGCTGGGCTGGGAGGGCGGCCTCGGCTTCCCGACCACCTCCGACGCCCCCACGCCCGACGGCCGGGGGTGGTTCACCCACTTCCAGGGCGGCTCCGTCTACTGGTCCCCCGCCACGGGGGCGCACTTCACCCGCGGAGCCATCCGCGACGCCTGGGCCCGGCTCGGCTGGGAGAACGGTCTCGGCTTCCCCGTGACCGGCGACACCGCCCTGGCCGGCGGCCGCGGCTGGTTCAACCGGTTCCAGGGCGGGTCGATCTACTGGGGCCCCACCACCGGCGCCCATGCCGTCCGCGGCGCCGTCTACGACGCGTGGGCCGCGCAGGGCTGGGAGAACGGCTCCCTCGGGATGCCCACCGGTGACGAGGTGTGGAACGGCTCGACGCTCACCCAGACGTTCCAGGGCGGGACGCTGAGCTTCAGCTCCACGACCGGCAAGGTCGCCCGCGTCTGACCCGCACGAAGACCCTGTGCAGGAACGCTGCACCCATCGCTCGACACGCCGGGGAACAGGCCCGCTGAGGGCCCTCCACGGCGGACGGGTGCAGCGTTCCTGCACACCCGCCCCGTCGTCCACAGGCGTCGACGCACGCGCGGCGTTCCTCGGGCACGCTGTCGTGCCGTGGAACCCCTCGACGCCGTCCACGCTCGCGGCGGCGCCGCCCGAACGGCGCGGTTGCTCACGATGACGCCTCGTCGTGCGCTGACGGCGGCCGTGCGCAGCGGCGAGTTGCGGCGACCGCCACCGGTCTCGACCTGGTCGACCCACCGGCCCGACCGCACGTCACCTGCCCGCGCGGTTCCAGGGGTTCCTGGCCCGGGACGACGGTCCACCGCCGGACGGTGCGCGACCTCGACGGGTGCACCGATCCGCTGACCACCGTCCTGGACTGCCTGCGCTGCCTCCCGCCGCGCTTCGCCCTGGAGGAACTGCAGGCGGCGGCCGCGGCGATGAACCGCAACGACCCCCGCCGCCGCCTGGTCGTGTGGGTCGACCCCGAGTGCGGCTCGGCCCTCGAGAGCGTCGCCCGCTACGACCTGCTGGACGTGGAGCTGCGCCGTCTCGGCCTGCAGGTCCTGCGGTTCAGCTGGGAGCAGGTGGTGCGGCAGCGGGAGCGGTGGCTGCGGGCGGTGCGGGACGTCCACGCGCAGGGCCGCCCGGCGTGAGGGCGAGGAGGGCGACGAGGACGAGGAGCGAGACCGGCCGCGTCTGCGCGGCGAGCGCGCCCCAGTGCAGCACCGGCAGCAGCCACGGGACCCCGGCGAGCACCACCAGCCAGCGCACCCGCCCCCACGCCAGCAGCGCGACGGCCGCGATCGGGGCGGCGAGGGCGTGGTGGGACCACGTCACGGGCGAGACCAGGCACGTCACGAGCGAGACGAGCAGACCGAACCGCAACCGGTCGGACCGTTCCAGCCAGTCCGCGCGCAGCGCGACCACGACGACGAGCACGAGCAGCGGGACGGCCAGGACCAGCCCGAGGGCCGAACTCACCGCCGAGGACAGCCCGGCGTGCGCGAACGCCCCGGCGAGGGAGTTGTTCGTCGTGGTCCCCGGTGCCGCGACGCGCGCGGAGTCCCACACGAGCGAGCCGAAGTAGGAGACCGCCGAGCCCGGCGCCACGAGCACCCCGACGCCGGTGGCGGCCAGGCCCACGACGGCGACGGCCGAGGCGAACCACCAGCGGGCGCGCCGGTTGACGAACGCGACGACGACGAGCGCGGGCGTCACCTTCACCGCCCCCGACAACCCGGCGAGCACCGCTCCCCCGCGACCGCCGTACAGGCAGCCGACGACGAGACCCACGACGACCAGGGGGCTGACCTGCCCCAGGACGAGCGCCTCGCGGAACGGGTCGCTCACCAGGACGACCGCGGTCCCCAGGCCGACGAACCACCCCGCCGCCACCGACCCGAACACCTTCCGGCACGCCCACGCCGTGACGGCGAGCAGCACGGCGTCCCACACGAGGAGGTCGGCCGCGGGCGGCAGCAGGAGCAGCGGCAGGAACAGCACGGCCGCGAACGGCGGGTAGACGAACCAGTGCCCGCGGTACGTCTCGCGCAGGTACAGGTCCCGGCCGGCGAGCAGGTCGCGGGCCCCGTCGCGGTAGACCGCCAGGTCGTACCCGCGCTGCCACGCCTCCTGCCCGAGCCCGGACAGGACGAGGACCACCGCCAGCGCGGCGCCCGCCGCGGCGGGCAGCCAGGTCCGGCGGTCAGGCACGCGAGGCGGACCGGTCCGGGAAGACGAACGTCCGGAACGTCACGAAGCGGAACACCATGGCGATCGCCATGCCGACGACGTTGCCGGACAGGTTGTCCACCAGCGGCGACGTCCAGCCGAACCCGTAGTGGGTGATGACCAGGCACAGCAGCTGCAACCCCGCCGCGATCGCGGAGAACAGGAAGAACAGCGCGTACTCCCGGCCCGGGTGGGCGCTGCGCCGGTCGCGCCACGTGTAGTACCGCGACCCGAGGAACGCGATGAAGATCGCGATGACGCTGGAGACGACCTTGGACCAGGCCGAGCCGACGCCGGAGAACAGCAGCACGTTGAACACGAGCAGGTCGGCGAGGTAGGCGATGCCGCCGGAGACGAGGAACCGCACGACCTCGCCGAAGCGGTGGTGCTGCGTCACGGCCCGGATCACAGCCACACCGCCAGCAGCAGCGACCCGCACCAGGCCAGGGCCAGCACGAGGAGCACCTTGTCGTGCAGCGCGATCTCCTCGGGTTCCTCGGCGGCGCCCCTGTCGACGTCGACCGCGTACCGCAGGACGGCGAGGATGAACGGCACCACCGTCAGCGTCGCGAGCTGCGTGCCCGACTGCGGCACGAGGACCTCCACGGCCCACAGCGCGTACGTGGTGACGACGACGGTCGCGGCCAGCGTCCACACGAACCGCAGGTAGGTCGTCGTGTACCGCTGCACGACGCGGCGCACGGGTTCGCCCGTGAGCTCACCGCGGCGCGCCTCGCCGTAGCGCTTGCCGGCCGCCATGAACAGCGACCCGAACGCCGTCGTCAGCAGGAACCACCCCGACAGCGGGATGTCCCCCGCGGTCCCCCCGGCGAGCATCCGCAGCAGGAACCCGGAGGCGACGCAGGCCAGTTCCAGGACGGGTTCGTGCTTGACGCCGAAGCAGTACGCGAGCTGGATCGCGAGGTAGACGGCGAGGACGACGCCGAGCATCGGCTGCCAGAGCAGGCCCCCGGTGAGGCTGACGACCGCCAGGGCGGCGGCCAGGACGACGGCCGTGCGGGCCGACAGCTCGCCCGCGGCGATGGGCCGGAACCGCTTGCGCGGGTGGGCGCGGTCGGCCTCGACGTCCTTGGCGTCGTTGACGAGGTACACGGCGCTGGAGACGAGGCAGAACAGCACGAAGGCCACGCCGACGCCGGTGAGGGTGTCGAGCCCGACCTGCTCCCCGGCCGGGAACACCGGCGCCAGGACGAGGACGTTCTTGACCCACTGCCGCGGGCGCATCGCCCGCAACCACCCGGGCAGGACGGAGGGGGACGTCCCGGTCACGCTCACCCGGACCGCTCCGCGAGACCGGCGGCGACCCGGCGGACCACGACGGTCGTCGCCGCGCCGAGCGCCGCACCGGCGGTGACGTCGCTGGGGTAGTGCACGCCCAGGACGAGCCGGGAGGCCAGCATCGCGGGCACGAGCGGCCAGGTGGGGACGGGCAGCAGCGGTGCGAACGCGATGGCGGCGGCCGTCGTCGACGTGGCGTGCGAGCTCGGCATGCTCCACCGGCTCGGCGTCCCGACGCGGACCTGGACGTGGTGGTCCAGCGGGCGGTGCCGGCGCGCGACGCGCTTGAGGACGACGGAGGCGCCGTGCGCGGCGACGACCGCGGTCGTGGCGACGGCCCACTCGCGGCGGCGACGGCGGTCCCACCAGAACCCCGCCGCGCCGATCCCGATCCACGCGGCGGCGTGCTCACCGGCGTGCGAGAGCCCCCTCGCCACGGGCACGGCGCCGGGGAGGGCGACCTTCTCCTGGACGGCCCGCAGGACCCGCAGGTCCAGCGCGGCCACCCGTTCCACTGCGTTCACAGACCACCCGCCGGGAGCAGGACGATGTCGGACAGGGGCATGTCCCACGTCGTCGTGACCGGCCACGCGGGCAGGTCGCGCGCCGCGGGGGGTTCGGTGCCGCGGTCGAAGCGGAAGAGGTCACCGGCCACGGGGACGGGCTCGGCGGCCGTGTCGCGGTGGGTGAAGTTCCACTCCAGCAGCCGGCGGCCCAGCGGGGAGGCCTCGGCCTCGACCTGCTCGATCATCGGCTGCACGCGGGCGGGGTCGGCGAAGTAGTCCACGACGCAGTCGCAGACGTAGGCGAGGTGGCCCACCTCCCCGGGCGAGCCCACGTGCTGCGGGCCCCCGCGCTCGCGCAGCACCTGCTGCACGTCGAGGGCGATCTGCGTGTACTGCGCCGGTTCGGCCCAGTTCGTCTGAATGGGCGCGATGCGCCACGGGGTGCCCGCGCGCAGGTCGACCCCGACGCTCGCCACGCACACGACCACGGCCGCCGCGGCCGCGCCGAGCCCGACGGGCCGGACCTCGACGGAGCGGAACAGCACCCCGAGCGCAGCCACGGCCGTGAACGTCGACAGCGCGAGGAGCACCGCGTAGTACCAGTGGTAGGGCGGGACCCCGAGCAGGGACAGCGCGACGTAGTGCGCCAGGCCCCCGAGCCCCAGCATCAGCCACGGCCACAGCCGGGGCCCGGCCCCGTCCCCGGCGCGCCGGCCGGTCCAGGCGAACGCCGCGAGGACGCACCAGCCCAGACCCCCGAGCACGACGGGCAGGAACGCCAGCACGGCCGTGAGCCCGTAGACCTCGACGTACATCTGCGCGCCGTTGGTGACGTCGTACTGCTCCCACGACTTCTGCAGCGTCTTGATGACGACGGTGTCGGGGACGGCCGAGCCGAGGGCGAACCAGCTCCACGCCATCCACGGCAGCACGACGACGAGGGCGGCGGGCACGGCCACCCACACCCGGCGCAGGATCGCCGGGGTCAGCAGCGTGACGACGGCGATGACGACGCCGGCGTCCATCCGCGTGAGGAACACCGCCCCGGCGACGAGGCCGAACGGCAGCGCCCGCCCCTGCACGGCCGTGAGCAGGAGCAGCGAGAGCAGGAGGACGAGGAACGCCGACTCCAGCCCGACGGAGCTGAGCAGCAGCGGGTTCACCCCGACCGCGACGGCGGCGACGGGCCCCACCCACGCGGGCAGCCGGGTCCGGCGCGCGGCCGACGTCAGCGACAGGGTCAACGCGACGGCGACGAGGACGTGCAGGACGCCGAGCGCGAGGACGGGCCGGCGCACGACGAACGTCACCGCCCCCAGCAGCAGCACCCACAGCGGGGAGGTCGCGGTGTTGGAGGTCACGTCCGACAGCAGCCCCCACGTGCCGTGCAGCGCGAGGTTCCGCGCGTAGGCCAGGGTGATGTAGGCGTCGTCGACGAGGGCGGTGCGCAGCAGCACGAACGTCGCGGCCGCCAGGACGCCGACGACGAGGGCCGGGACGAGCGCCCCCACCCGCGAGACCGGCCGGCCGGTCGGTTCCGTCCGGACCCGGTCGGTGACCGGACTGCTCACCCCTGCCCCCGCATCCGGGCGACGACCCGCTCGGCGGTGTCGTCGGCCACGACGCGGCCCTGCTCCAGCAGGATCCCGCGCGTGCACAGGTCCGCGACCATGTCGAGGTCGTGGCTGACGATGACGAGGGTGCGTCCCTCGGCGCGCAGCTCCTCGATGCGGGCCAGGCACTTCTTCTGGAACGGCTCGTCGCCCACCGAGAGGATCTCGTCGATGAGGAAGACCTCGGGGTCGGTGTGCACGGCGACGGCGAACGCCAGCCGCAGGAACATCCCCGAGGAGTAGAACTTCACCTCGGTGTCGATGAACCGCTCGATCTCGCTGAAGGCGACGATGTCGTCGAACCGCGCGGTGATCGTCGCCTCGTCCATCCCGAGGATGGCGCCGTTGAGGAACACGTTCTCCCGGCCCGTCAGGTCGGGGTGGAAGCCCGCGCCGACCTCGATGAGCCCGGCGATGCGGCCGCGGACGCCCACGGTGCCCTCGTCGGGGCGCATGACGCCGGAGATCAGCTTGAGCAGGGTCGACTTGCCCGACCCGTTGAACCCGAGCAGCGCCACCGACTCGCCCTGGTGGACGGTCAGGTCGACGCCGTGCAGGGCGCGGAAGCTGTCCGAGATGGGCCGCTTGCGGATCTTGGCCATCGCCAGCTCCTTGAGGGAGCGGTTGTGGCGCAGGGTGAAGTCCTTGACCAGCCCGCGCACCTCGATGGCGGTGGGGGCACCGGGCCCGGGGGCGCCGGCCCGGCCGGGGTGGGGGTTCGACCCGGGGTTCGATCCTGAGTTCGACATCGTCACGCTCATCACAGCTCCTGGGCGAAACGGCCTTCGATGCGGCGGAACACGACCTGCCCCACCGCGAGCAGCACGACGGCGATGAGCAGGCCCCACAGCCCCGACCACAGCAGGTGCGGCGGCAGCGGCGGCGGGACGGCGGCCTCCCGCACCCCGCCCGTGGGGTACCAGAACGCCCAGTGGAACAGCTCCACGGCCGCGGTCACGGGGTTGAGCTGGTACAGCGTCATGAACCACGAGTCCGGACCGCCCACGGCGGCCGCGACCTTCTGCCAGTCGTACAGGACCGGGGAGGTCCAGGTGACGACCATGAGCAGCAGGTCGACGATGTTCTCGAAGTCGCGGTACAGGACGTTGATCGCCCCGAACAGCAGCCCGAGCCCGACCGCGAGGACCCCGACGATGACGAACCCGAGGAGCCCGCCGAGGAGCTGCACCGGACCCGGCCGCCAGCCCGTCGCCACGCACGCGATGAGCAGCACGACGAGCTGGGGCAGGAAGTGGATGGAGGCCACCCACGCCGAGGACACCGAGAACAGCTCGCGCGGCAGGAAGATCTTCTTGATGAGCGGTGCGTTGCCCACGACCGAGCGCGTCGCGTTGCCGAACGCCTCGGTGTAGAAGTTGATCACGACGATGCCGGAGAACAGGTAGACCGCGAAGTTCGGGACGGACTCGTTGAGCCGGAGGAACTCCCCCATCGCGAAGTAGAAGACGGCGAACTGGACGCCGGGCTTCACGTACGACCAGAGCAGGCCCATGACGGACCCGCGGTACCGGACCCGCATCTCCTTGCGGACGAGGAGCTTGAGCAGGTACCGGTAGCGGACGACGTCCAGCAGCCCCGAGCCGTGGCCCGGGGCTACCAGCGGTGCGGTCGTGTCGACGGCCACGATCAGCGGTTCTCCGCCGGCTGCGAGAGGTCCACGCCGAACGTCTGCGCCCACGCCTGCATGGACGTGATCTCCGGCAGCGCCTCCTTGTACGCGGCCCGCAGCTGCGGCCACGACGTGAGCATCCGGCGGTGCAGGTCGGCGGACTCGGCGAGCAGCGCGCGGAACTTCCTCGCGTCGCGGCGGTACCAGACCGCGCCCTTGCCGTCTGCCATCGAGACGACGGCCGAGTCGTACAGGGACAGCTCCCACCACTTGCCGTCGGCGGCGGCCAGCGTCGTGTCCGGGCGCTGCGTCGCCTCGGGCCTGACCGGCTTGAGCTGGCGCAGCGCCGCCTGCGCGGCCCACGGCAGCAGCGTGGCCTTCTTCGGCGGCCGGGGTTCCTTGCCCTTGTGCGCGGGCTTGCCGCGCTTGGGGGTCGGGAACGCGTCCGGTTCGGCCTCGACCTGCGCGTCGGGGTGCTCGGCGCGGGCGGCGCGGATGGCCGGCAGCGTCGTGCCGAGGGTCTCGTGCAGGTGGCCCGGCCCGCGCAGCAGGTCCGCGAGGGCCCGGTTGCGCAGGGTCTGGGCGTAGTACTGCATGGAGATGAGGTGCTTGACGTCGGTGTAGCTGCTCTCGCGGAACAGCCGGCCACCACGCTCGTACGGGGAGTACAGCAGCGCCACGAGGAAGCGGTTGCGCTCGTGGTAGTACGCCTGCCAGTCGATCGTGTCGTCCTTGTCGTTCCACGACACGTGCCACACGCAGGCGCCCGGCAGGGACACCGTGGAGTAGCCGTGCTCCATGGCCCGCAGGCCGTACTCTGCGTCGTCCCACTTGATGAAGGCGGGCAGCGAGAGCCCGATCTCCTTGACGACCTCGACGGGGATGAGGCACATCCACCAGCCGTTGTAGTCGGTGTCGACGCGCCGGTGCATCCACGGCGTCTGCCGCAGGTTCGAGGCCGCCAGGTTGTGACCGTGGTACAGGCCGCGGGCCGGGCCCCAGAAGAACCGGTAGAGGTTCACCGACTCGCCCAGGGTGTGCAGCACCGAGCGGTCGTACATGTCGAACATGTGCCCGCCGACGAGGGTCGGCTGGCGGCAGGCGTCGCCGAACTGCACGGCGCGGACGATGCCCTCGGGCTCGATGTTCACGTCGTCGTCCAGGAGCAGGACGTACTTGCTCCGCTCGCCCCGGACGGCCTCGAACATGCCGCGGGCGAACCCGCCGGACCCGCCGAGGTTGGCCTGGTCGATGACCCGCAGCTTGGACCCCAGGCGCGCGGCGACCTCCTCGTAGCCCTCGTGCTCGCGCAGCTTCTGCGTGCCCTGGTCGACGATGACGATCTCGTCGAGGACCTCGAGCACGGACGCGTCGGCCGCCAGCGCGTTCAGCGTCTTCACGCAGTAGTCGGGCCGGTTCATCGTCGTGACGCCGATGGAGGCCTTGCCCGCCGGCTGGTCGGCGACCGGCGCGCTCCAGGCGGCCTCGACGAGGGTCAGCGCCTCGCCGCCGCCGGCGACGTCGATCCAGTACCAGCCGCCGTCGGCGAACGGCGCGAGCGTCAGCTCCTCGACCAGTCGCGCCTCGCCCTCCACGCGCCAGGAGGTGATGCGCTGGCGCGAGCCGCGCGCGTTGGACTTGAACAGCGTGACGGTGCCGTGGCCGGAGAACGTGCCGGCGAACCGGACCTTCTCGGCGCGGGTCCACTTGCGCCAGTAGCTGGCCGGGAACGCGTTGAAGTACGAGCCCAGGGAGTAGCGCTTGCCCGCCGGGACGGTCAGGGTGCGGCGGTCACCGGCGGCCTCGGTGTCGGACTCGGCCACCCCGGTGCCGACGAACTCCATCGAGTCGGTGTCCGCGGAGGCGTACCCCTCCGACTGCGAGAAGTCGACGTACAGCGGCAGGACGTCGATGTCGGTCTTGCTGGGGAAGACGATGCGGTGGACCTCGCGCCACGCGCCGTCGTCGGGGGCCAGGCCCGCCGTCCCCTGCAGGTGCAGGTCGCTCCCGTGCGTCACAGTCGTCATGCGTCCACTCCCCCGGCCACCAGGGCCGCGCCGTCCTTGAAGTGCGGCACCAGCTTGTTGTCCACCATCGACAGGGCCGCACCGATCGCCATGTGCATGTCGAGGTACTTGTACGTCCCGAGCCGGCCGCCGAACAGGACACCCTGCTCCCGCGACGCCAGGTCCCGGTAGGCCAGCAGCTTCTGCCGGTCCTCGGGGGTGTTCACCGGGTAGTACGGCTCGTCGCCGGCGACCGCGAAGCGGGAGAACTCCCGCATGATGACGGTCTTGTCCTTCGGGTAGTCCCGTTCGGGGTGGAAGTGCCGGAACTCGTGGATCCGGGTGTAGGGCACGTCCTCGTCGGCGTAGTTCATGACCGGGGCGCCCTGGAAGTCGCCGACCGGCAGGACCTCCTGCTCGAAGTCGAGCGTGCGCCAGGACAACTGCCCCTCGGCGTCGCCGAAGTAGGTGTCCACCGGGCCGGTGTAGACGACCGGCACGTTGCCGGTGACGTTGCCCTTCGAGACCTCCTGGGAGGCGTCGAAGAAGTCCGTGCCCAGCCGGACCTCGATGTTCTCGTGGTCGGCCAGCCGTTCCAGCCACGCGGTGTACCCGTCGACGGGCAGACCCTCGTACGTGTCGTTGAAGTAGCGGTTGTCGTAGCTGTAGCGGACCGGCAGGCGGGTGACCGTCGCCCCGGGCAGGTTGCGCGGGTCGGTCTGCCACTGCTTGGCCGTGTAGCCCTTGAAGAACGCCTCGTACAACGGGCGCCCGATCAGCGAGATCGCCTTGTCCTCGAAGTTGTCCGCGGCCGCGGTGTCGATCTCCCCGGCCTGCTCGGCGACGAGGGCGCGCGCGGCGTCCGGACCGAGGGCCTTGCCGAAGTACTGGTTGATCGTGTGCAGGTTGACCGGCATCGAGTAGACGCCGCCGGAGTATGTCGAGAACACGCGGTGCACGTAGGGCGTGAACTTCGTGAACCGGTTGACGTGCTGCCAGACCCGCTCGTTGGAGGTGTGGAACAGGTGCGCGCCGTAGCGGTGCACCTCGATGCCCGTCTCCGGCTCGGCCTCGGAGTAGGCGTTGCCGCCGATGTGGTCGCGGCGGTCGATGACCAGGACCTTCAGCCCGAGGTCCTCCGCGCACCGGCGGGCCACGGTGAGCCCGAAGAAGCCCGATCCGACGACGACGAGGTCTGCGTTCACTGCTCGGTCACCCTCTGTCGTTCGGTCCGGGTCGCGGAGGTCGCGGGGGCGGTGCCGTCCCCTCGGGCAGGGCTGTGCTCTGGCGCGGCATGGGTCATGGTGGCGTCAGCGTAACCGTCCCGGCCGCTCTCCCGCGGCAGGCGACGCGCCCGGCCGAGGTCGCGCAGGCGCCGTCGGGCCGGTTCCTCGACGAACCTCCACAGGACCCACCCGAGCCCGATCGCGACGACCGGCAGGTTCGGCACGAGGAAGCTGGTCCACGGCCCGCCGGGCGCGATCTGCGGCACCGTCCGCTGGAAGGTCCAGAAGATCTCGTAGACCGGCACGTGCACGAGGTAGACGCTGTAGGAGATGCGCCCGCCGAGGACGATCGAGGGCCTGGACAGCAGCGCCGAGGGGCCGCGGTCGGTGAGCGCGAGCGCCCCGATGAGCAGGGGGAAGAGCACCGAGACGGTCGCGAAGCGGTCGTAGGGCCGGCCCGCGGCCCAGCCGACGACGAGGACGGCCTCCAGCACGAGGACCCACGCGACGCGCGGCGCCCACAGCGCCGCGCGCGGCCCGGAGACCGGCCCGGCCTGCAGCCTGCGGACGGCCAGGCAGACGAGGGCCCCGGCGCCGAAGCAGGTGGAGATCCGTTCCAGCCAGCTGTAGTCCCAGTAGATGACACCCGTCTCGTAGCTGCGCCAGGCGGCGGGGACCATGAGCGCGACGGCGCCCGCGACGAGCACCCACCACGGCAGCCGCTTGAGCCGCCACAGCACCAGGGCGAGCACGGGGAAGGCGACGTAGGCGGCCATCTCGGCCGAGACCGACCAGGTCGCGCCGACGAAGCTGGCGCCGTCGAAGTCGGGGCGGTGCCACAGCTGCACCAGCAGGAGCTGCTCGACCCAGCTGCGCCAGCCGAGGTCGGGCTGGACGCCCTGGTAGGCGTAGAAGGCGGGGTCGACGCTGCGCCGCCACAGCAGCCAGGTCCCGAAGAGCACGACGACGACGGCGTACGCGGGCCAGACGCGGCAGATCCGGGCCCACCAGAAGCGCAGCCAGCCGCCCAGCCGGGGTCGGCGGCCCATCTTCTCGACGTACGTCAGCGTGATGACGAAGCCGGAGATGACGTAGAAGAGGTCGACGCCGAGGTGGCCGGAGTCGGTGACGGGTGTGAGGAACGCCCGGACCCGCTCCCAGTCCGGCAGCGGGGTGAACTTCCAGTGGAAGAGCAGGACCCAGACGGCCGCGACGATGCGCAGCCCCGTGATCGAGCGGACCTCCGGGATTCGGGCCGGGGCCTTCGGGTCGGCGGGCGGTGCGGTGTCGGAGACGGCGGTCACCGGCTCCCCCCTCTCGCGATCAGGGTGCGGTAGGCGGCCGTGCGCACGCGCGTGGGCACGAAGCGGTACCCGCCGCGGACGACGACGTTGCGGACGGCCTGCCCGGGCGTGGTGAACCCCTCCGCGCGCAGGTGGCGCTGCAGCGCGAGCTCGGAGCGGAACAGCCGCAGCCCCCCGCGACGGGCGTAGGACCCGGCGTCCGGCGAGGCCCCCACGCGGTACTTCACGAGCGGTTCGGGCAGGTTCTCGACCCGGGCCCCCGCGGCGATCATGCGCGCGAAGAGCCAGTAGTCCTCCATGAGGTCCAGGTCCCGGTACCCGCCCGCGGCGGCCACGGCCGAGCGGCGGTAGACCACCGTCGGGTGGTTGAACGGGTCGTGGAAGCGGGCGTACCGGGCGATCTGCGCCGCACCCGTCGGCGGGACCCGGCGCCCCACGACGTCGTCCTCGTGCGCGCCGATCTCCAGCAGCCCCGCGCCGACGAGGTCGGCCCCGGCGGCGATGAGCGGCAGCTGGGCGGCGAACCGGCCGGGCAGGCTGACGTCGTCGGCGTCCATCCGGGCCACGACGTCGAAGGTGGTGCACCGCAAGCCCTCCTCCAGCGCGCGGGCGAGCCCGACGTTGGCGGGCAGCTCCAGCACCCGGACCCCGGGCCGCTGGGCGAGGTCGTCCAGGGCGCGTCGCAGGTCCGCCGGGACGGGCCCGTCGCGCACGACGAGCACCTCCTCGGGGCGCACCTCCTGGTCGACCGTGACGCTGTCGACCGCGCGCCGGAGCTGGGTGGCGTCGTCGCGCGCCCACACCGGCAGCAGGACGGAGAAGCGGGGCAGCCCGGTGGCCGGGTCGGCGGGAACCAGGGGGGCGCGGCCGGCCCCGGCCTCGACGGCGCGGACGTCGTCGGAGACCTCGCCGAGCCCGGCCAGGACGGTCGCGGTGGGCGCGGGCCGCCCCAGGCCCTGGCGCAGCCCGTCCGCGAGGCCGCGCAGCAGGACGTCGCGGCGCCGGGAGCGGGCCAGGGTGCGCACCCAGCGGCGGGCGGTCGCCCCGCCGTAGAGGACGGTGTCGCGGGTGTCGAGGGGGCGGGACCGGGTGAAGGTCCACAGCTTGTTGCGGACCTCGAGGACGAAGCGCTCCCCCGGGTCGGCGTCGGCACCGCCGAACACCTTCGTCCGGTGCTCCACGACGCTGGCCGCGCACGCGACGCCGCGGCGGTGGCGCAGCAGGCGCGCCGTGTACTCGAAGTCGTCGTTCCACAGGAAGAAGGCGGCCTGCGGCAGACCCTCCTCGCGCACGGCCCGCGCGTCGAGCAGGACCGCGACGAAGCTGGCCGAGCGCACCGGGACGCACCCGGCGGCGCGGGCGGCGCGGACCTCGGCGGTGCCCGCGCCGGGCCGTTCACGGGGGGTGTTCATGGGGTGGTCGCGGCCGTCGGTCCACACGACGCGGCTGGCCACGAGGGCGGACCCGGTGCGGCGCAGGGCGGTGAGCGACTCGGCGAGCGCGCTGGGCCGGGGCACGGTGTCGTCGTCCATGAGCCAGACCGCGTCCGCGGCGTGCCGGTGGACGGCCCGGGCCAGACCCGCGGCGAACCCGCCGGCGCCGCCGGTGTTGCGGGGCAGCTCGACCAGGTCCACGAGCAGGCCGGGAGGCAGGTCGCGGGCGGCGGCCCACTCCCGCACGGCGGCGGGCGAGCCGTCACCGCTGGCGTTGTCGACGACGACGACCGCGTCGGGCCGGCGCGTCTGGGCCGCGAGGGCGTCGAGCCCGGCGAGGAGCAGGTCCCGGCGGTCGTGGGCGACGACCACGGCGACGACCTTCTCGGGGACCGGGGTCGCACCGGCGGCCTGGTGGGGGTCGGGGACGGCGCGGGGCACCGCCACAGGGTGCCAGGTCACGAGCCCTGCGCCTGACCCTCGATCGCCCAGACCCCGACCGACCCGCTGGTGAAGACGCGGCGGAAGCCCGGGGCGGAGTCGAGGTCGACGAGCCCGGGCGGCACGGCGTACCCGGGGACGCCGAAGAACTCCGCGTCGGCCGGCCGCAGTGGCAGACCCGGCGCCAGCGCGTCGACGACGACCCACGCGACGTCGTCGCGCCGCACGATCTGGAGCACCTGCGGGGTCCTGGCGCGCAGGTCGCGGGCCAGGACCCGCACGTCGGGCTGGGAGGCCAGCGGCACGGCGGTGGTGGCCAGGACCGGGACGCCCTGGAGGACGTAGGCGTAGGTGGACCCGTCGTTGCCGGAGTTCATCACCCGCTGGCCGGGCTGCACGACGGAGGCGAGGTACCGGGCGGCGGCCTGGTCGTCGGCGTCGATGCGCTCGTAGGCGGGGTCGGCGTACCGCTCGCGCAGGGCCCGCACCTCGGTGGGAGCCGACTCGCTGGCCGCCCCCGCGAGCAGCGCCACCCCCAGGACGGCCGCCACGGCGGGTGCGCCCCGGCCCCCGCGGGTCAGCCGGTCCGCGACCCGCACGACCGCGACCCCGGCCAGCGTCCACGCCCAGGGGCTGGCGTGGGCGGCCACGCGGTAGTAGGAGTTCCACGCCGAGTCCCACACGAGGTCCAGGCCGGGGCCCCGCAGGCCCACGAGGTAGGCGACCGCGAACGCCGACCAGACGGCCCAGACGACCGCGACGGGTGCGGCCTTGCGCCCGGCCAGGACGACCCCGGCGAGGACCGCCACGGCGAGGACCCACTGCTCCTGCGTCCAGGTGGGGTCGATGCCGCCCTGCAGCGGGAGGGTGAGGACGCGGTGCAGGGCGTCGGGCAGCGACTCGGCGGGGATGTCCCGCTCGAAGCGGGAGCTGGACCCGCCACCGGCGGAGGCGGCCTGCAGCAGCGAGGTGCCCACCAGGGCTCCGGCGAGCGCCCCGGTGACGACGAGACCGGCCAGCCACCGCCCGTCCCGGGCACCGACCGGGCGCTGCCGGTGCCCGGCGCGCACGACGACCTCGACGACCCACACCCCCGCCACGCCGCTGCCGACGGTGAGGGCGGCGCTGGGGTGGACGGTGACGGCCCCGGCGCAGGCGAGGGCGAGGGCGGGCACCCGGCCGAGCACCCCGCGCCACGGCAGGTCCTCGCGCGGGGGCAGGACGAGCGCGACCGCCCCGGGGGCCAGGGCGACGGCGGCCGCGTTGGGCAGGGCCCCGGAGTCGTGGTGCATGGCGAGCAGCGGCTGGTACGCGAGCGAGGCGGCGACGGCCGCGACGCCCCCGGCGGGCAGCCACCGCGGCGGTAGGACGCGGTCGGCGAGGGCGAGCAGCCCGAGGGTCTGGACGAGCGCGAGGACGACGACGCTCGTGGCGTTCAGGCCGCTGACGGCGTCCACGCGGGCGCTCTGGGCGACGAGGGCGGCCCACTGGTGCAGACCGTCGGGGTAGTACTGCGCGGGGGTGCCGGTGACGACGTCGATCGCCTGAGCGCGCCACGGGGCGGCGTCGCCGGTCCGCAGGATGCGCGCGGTGATGAGGGTGTGGGTGATCGTGTCGTGCTCCTGCGAGGGGGTGGACAGGGCCCCCACCCCCCGCCGGAACAGCTCGCACGTCGTGGCGGCGGCCGCGAGGACGAGGACGCCCCCGGCGAGCAGCGGTCCACGGGCGGGCCCCTCGGCCGCGCGGGCGCGGCCGCCCACCAGCCGGGACAGGACCGCGAGGACCAGGGCCGCGGCCAGGACGCCCCACCACGTGAACCGGGTCCCCGTCGCGCCGGTGGCGCTGGCGGCGACCGTGGAGACCCCGATCGACACGGTGGGTGCGCCACCGAGCAGGAGCGGCAGCCGGCGCACCCCGGCGGCGGCGAGGACGGCGGCGCCGGGGACGAGGACCCACAGGGCGGCGACGAGCAGGGTCAGGGCGTCCTGGGCCGCCGAGCCGCCCGTGACCACGGTCACGGGGTTCACAGCAGGTCGGTGACGGCGTCGGCGGCGCGGTCGGCCGCGGCGGCCAGCGAGCCGTGCTCGAGCGCCCACCGGCGCAGGCGCTCGCGCTGCTCCGGCGGGGGCGTCCGGACCTGCGCGAGCGCGGCGGCGACGGCGGCGGGGTCGTGGTCGACGGCCCGGCCGAGGTCGTGCTCGCGCACGAGCGCCGCTCCGCTGCCCACCCCGGCGAACAGCACCGGCGTCCCGCAGGCGGTGGCCGCGAAGACCTTGGTCGGGGACATGAGGTCGTACCCGCTGCCCGGGACGAGGGAGGCCAGCGCCACGTCGGCGCCGGCGAGCAGCGCGGCGGCCCGCTCGGGCGGGACGGTGCCGGGCAGCTCCACCCCGGGCACCGTGCGGGCCAGCTCCCGCAGCCGCGGCACGTCGACGCCCCCGCCGACCATCGTCAGCGTCGCGCCGGGGTGGTCGGCGGCGAACCGGGCGAAGCCGCGGACGAAGACCTCCGCGCGCTGCCACTCCGACATCGTGCCGCTGTAGACGACGCGGATCCCCTGCCCGGCGGGCGTCCCGCAGGAGGGGTGGAACACGTCGACGTCGACCCCGTTGCCGACGACGCGCACGCGCGCGGCGTCGACCCCGCCGCGGACGACCTCCTCGGCCATCCCCCGCGTCACGGCCAGGACGCGCGCGGCCCCCCGCAGCGAGGTCTGCTCGGCGAGCGCGACGGCCCGCAGCACGGGCCCAGGGGCGCCGGCGGCGACGGCGCCCTGGGACCACACGTCGGGCAGGTAGGAGACGTAGGGCACCCCGCGCAGGCGGGACGTCACCCGCGTGACGACCCCCGTCGTCGGCGGCGGCTCGTGGACGACGACGTCGGGACGGCGGCCGGTGAGCAGGCGCGCGGCGAGCGGGACGTCGAAGGAGAGGTAGGGCAGGTACCCGCGGACGACCCCGTCGCCGTCGCGCAGGACGGGCAGGCGACGGGTGCGCACCCCCGGGTCGGCCGTCTCGGCGCGGGTCGCCGACGCGGTAAGGACCTCCACGTCGCACCCGCGGGCCACGAGGGCCCGGGCCAGGGCGCGCAGCCGGAACGACGCGGCCCCCACGTCCGGCGGGTAGGTCCGCGTCGCGATGCGGACCAGCGGCGACACGATCGGCAACCCTACCCAGCGGTCCGCGCGATCAGGGCCCGCCGCTCCCGGGCGGTGGCCCCTCAGCCGTCCCAGCGCACGAAGTCGTGCTCGGAGAACTCCGCGACCTCCCGGGCCCAGCGGTCGGCCACGAAGGCCCGGTGGACGGGGTGCGCGTCGTAGGCGTCGTAGGCGGCCTGGTCGGCGAAGACCATCGAGAACTGCCAGGACCCGGGGCTCTTGACGCTGACCTGCCGGTGGACGGTGAAGTCACCGACCCCCTCCAGGGCTCCGAGGTCGCGCCGGGCCGCGCCGAGGAACTCGGTCTCGGCCGGGGACCCGGGCTCGTGGACCAGGGTGAAGACGACGGTGTGCTGGATCACCGGCCCCACCGTAGCCGCGCGGGCACCCACAACGGGACGGACTCCCGGTACCGCGCGTAGGGGGCGCCGAAGCGCAGCAGCAGGAACCGCTCCTCCGAGGGCCGGATGACCAGGTGCCACAGCAGCGCCCCGGCCGGCGGCACGAGGTAGTACGACGGCGAGCCGACCAGCAGCGCCACCCCGAGGGCCTGCGACACCCCGCTGACCGCCATCGGGTTGCGCACCCACCGGTAGGGGCCGGCGACGACGAGGCGGGCGGCGGCGTCGAACGGCACCGGCGTCCCCTCCCCGCGGGCCATCGCGAACGCGCAGCGGACCCCGAGCGCGCTCGCCGCGACGAGGACCACGACCCCGACGGCCCGGCCGGCGGGCAGGTGCCGCGTCGGGACCCCCAGCCAGCGCTCGGCGGTCCGCAGCACCGCGGGCAGCGCGACGAGCGCGAGCGTCCAGACCAGGAGCATCCAGGCGAGGGTCTTGCCCAGGTGCCGGCGGTGGCTCGCGGGCCGGGCGACCCGGTACAGCCTCACCGGACGAGCACCCGGGCCACGGCGCTGCCCGCCGTGGCGGCCGTCATGGCGACGACGCCGAGGGCTCCGCTGCGGCTCGCCGCGGCGCACCGGCAGGTGCGGGCGGTGCTGACCGCCACCAGTCCCAGGACGAGGTCCGCCGCCGGTCCCGCGGCGCGGTGCCGCGCCAGGACCAGGCCGGTGGCCGTCGCCGAGGCGAGCGCGAGGGCGACGTCGCCGGGGGCGAAGGAGTCCAGGACGGCCCGGTCCCCCAGCTCGAACCGCCGCCGGAAGGCCGGTGAGAGCGCGAGCCCGGCCCACCACGCCGGGACCGCGACGGCCTGCGCGGCCAGGTAACCGGCGGCCAGGGCGGTCCTCACCCCCCGAGCATGGCCCACCGACCGCTCCCGGCGCGGGCGTACCGGGAACGCCGCCTCAGACGCCGGGGCTGCCCGTCAGCCCCGACAGCTCCGCCTGGACGGCGAAGTCCGGCACCCGCGCGACGACCTCGTCGAACGTGCCGACGTCCACGACCCGCCCCTCCTCCAGCAGCACCACGGCGTCGCAGTCCCGCACGGTGGCCAGCCGGTGGGCGACGACGAGGACGGTGACGTCGTCGTGCAGGCCGGCGACGGTGGCGGTGACGGCGGCCTCGGTGGCCGCGTCCAGCGCCGACGTCGCCTCGTCGAGGACGAGCACCTTCGGGTCGGTGTAGAGGGCGCGGGCGATGCCGAGGCGCTGGCGCTGCCCGCCCGACAGCCGCAGCCCGCGCTCCCCCACGGGCGTGGACAGCCCTTGCGGCAGGCCCGCGACGACGTCGGTGAGCTGGGCGTCGGCGAGGACCCGCTGCACGCGCGCCTCGTCGACCTCCTCGCGCCGCCAGGACAGCGCGACGTTCGCGGCCACGTCGGCGTCCAGCAGCGCGACCTCCTGCGGCACGTAGCCGATCCGCCCGCGCCACCCGGCGGCGACGTCGGCCAGCGGGGTCCCGCCGACGAGGACGCGACCCGAGGAAGGGGTCAGCAGGCCGAGGACGACGTCGACGAGCGTGGACTTGCCCGACCCGGACCGCCCGACGACCGCCACGCGCGCCCCGGCGGGGATGCGCACCCGTACCCCGGCCAGGGCGGGGCGGTCGCTGCCGGGGTAGGCGAAGGTGACGTCGTCCAGGACGATCTCGACGGCCCCCGGCGGCAGGCCGACGTGGTCGACGGGGTCGAACCGGGCGGGCTCGCGGTCGGCGGCGCCGGTCTCGCGCAGCGCGTCGAGCACCTCGTGGGCGTTGGGCTCGTGGGCGTGCATGGTCGCGAAGACGGACTGCAGCCGCGTCAGGCACGGCACGACGCGGAACCCGGCGACGGCGAACAGCCCGATGGCCGAGACGGCCTGCGTGACGCCCTGGGTGAGCACGGCGACACCGCCGACGACGAGGAACCCGCCCAGCAGCGCGGCCTCGAGCACGAAGCGCGGGCCGACGGAGTAGAAGAACGCCATCCCGCGGGCGCGGGCGCTGCCGGTGCGGACCTCGCGGGCGACCCCGGCGAGCTGGTCGCCGCGGCCGCGCAGCGTGATCTCCTTCGTCGTGGCGAAGGACTCCTGCACGAGCCGGATCGTGTCGACGCTGGCCGAGGTCGCGGTGCGCCCGGCGACGGCGGCGCGCTTGGCGATGACCGAGTAGAGCAGGACCGCGACGAGCCCGAAGTAGACGGCCGCGACGATCGCCGTCTGCCAGGCGGCGACGAGGACGACGACCCCGACGGCCACGAGCGAGGCGACCTCGGCGACGAGGCTGGAGAACGGCATGAGGAAGCCGTTGAACGCCTGGTTGAGGGACTCGTCGACGGTCCGGACCGCCCGCGCGGACGACGCGCGCAGCCGGTAGGCCCACGACGCGGACAGGTAGGCGCGCACGAGCCGGTCGGCGACGTCGACCTCGTGGGCGGCGAAGCGCACGACGCCCCAGCGCACGAGGGCGAGCTGGGTGAGGGACTTGACCACGAGCAGCAGGCTGGCGACGCAGATGAGGACGATGAGCTGCACGGTGCTGACGCGGTCGCCGAGCACGGGCAGCGCCAGGGCGAGCCGGCCGTCGCCGGCGACCGCCGCGGGCAGCAGGACCGCCAGCAGCCCCAGGGCCGCGACGTCGAAGACCGACAGCAGCGCCTGGGCCGTGCAGTAGACCGCCACGAACCGCGAACTGCCCGCCGGCAGGAGCGAGAGGAGCGTGCGGACGGTCGACAGCAGGGACTTCACGCGCGTCATCCTCGCCGATGCGGCCGGTGGGGTGCCGGACGCGCCATGATGGACGGGCCGTGACCACCTCAGCCCGCTCCTCCGCCCCGAGCCCGCCGCGCCCCGACGCCGCCGGGTTCGACGACACGTGGGTCGTCGTCCCCCTGTACTGCGAGGCGAGCGTCATCGGCGACGTCGTGCGGGGGCTGCGCGAGCGCTTCGCCCACGTCGTGTGCGTCGACGACGGCAGCACCGACACCTCCGCCGCCGAGGCCGAGCGCGCCGGGGCCGTCGTCGTCCGGCACGCCGTGAACCTGGGCCAGGGCGCGGCGCTGCAGACCGGGATCGCCTACGCCCTGCGCGACCCTCGGACGCGCTCGGTCGTCACGTTCGACGCCGACGGCCAGCACCGCGTCGAGGACGCGGCCGCGATGGTGCGGCGGCTGGAGGCCGAGGACCTCGACGTGGTGTTCGGCAGCCGGTTCCTGGACCGGCGCACCGAGCTGGACCGGCTCAAGCGGTTCGTGCTGCGCGCCGCCGTCGTGTACACGAACCGGACGACGGGGCTGCGCCTGACGGACGCGCACAACGGGTTGCGGGTGTTCTCCCGCCGCGGCGCGCAGAGGCTGCGGATCCGGCACAACCGGATGGCGCACGCCAGCGAGATCGTCCACCAGGTCGGGCGCTCGGACCTGCGCTGGGCCGAGCAGCCGGTGCACGTCCTCTACACCGACTACTCCCGGTCCAAGGGCCAGTCGGTGCTCAACAGCGTCAACATCCTCGTCGAAACGCTGCTGGGGTAGCCGTGCTCGCGATCCAGGTCCTGCTCATCGTCGTCGTGCTCGTCGTCGGGGTCGTCCTCGTGCGCAGCACCGCCGGCGCCCGGCACCAGGCCGTGCGACGGCTGCTGCTGGCCGCGCTCGTGGCGCTCGCCGTGGCCAGCATCCTCGTCCCGACGGCCGTGACCGCGGCGGCGAACGTCGTGGGGGTGGGCCGCGGTGCGGACCTGCTGCTGTACGGGCTGGTGATCGCGTTCCTGGGGTTCGTCGTCTCCTCCTACCGCCGCGCCCGGCACCTGGAGGAGACGGTCACCGAGCTCGCCCGCCGGCTGGCGCTCGACGAGGCCCCGCCACCGGAACAGGCCCGCCACCGCGAGGGTGACGGGCCTGCCGGGAGCTGAGCGGGGGGATCAGCTCGCCGCGGCGACCGCCGCGTCGTAGGCGGTGTTCGAGACGGCGTTCTGGTCACCGAAGACGAGGACGGTCTGGATCGACTTCCCGTTCGAGGTGGCGTCGGACTTCAGCACGCCGATGGCGTTGCGCGTGCTGTCCGGCAGGGACCCCTTGGCGGTCAGGAGCATGGGGCCGCCGGCGTAGGCCAGCAGGGCCGACCCCGACAGGGCGTCCGGCCAGTTCTCGCCTGTGGCGACGCCGATCACCGTGGTCTCGTCCTCGAAGAACGCCTTGGAGGTGAACTGCTGGGCGACGAGACCGGCGGTCTCGTACCGGTCGTTCCCGGCGAGCTGGGCCCACCCGGTCGTGCCGCGCCCCACGGCCGTCACGGCGGTGCCGCCGATGGCGAGCTTCGTCGCGAAGGACCGCGAGTTCAGGTAGTTCTGCGTCGCGGCGCCGAGGCTGGCGCCGTCGCTGAGCAGGACGACCCCGATGCTGCGGCCGGCGTCGCGCTCGACGACGCCCATGAGGGCCCCGGCGGCCAGGCCGTCGGGGAAGTTCCAGCCGGTGACGACCGAGACGGTCTGCGCCCCGGGCAGGAGCTTGGCGATCTCCACGGCGGTGGCGAAGCGGTCGGGTCCGGCGACCCGGCGGGTGGTGAAGCCGAGCGCCTTGACGGCGCTCTCGACACCGGCGGACAGCGCGTTGGTGTCACCGAGCAGGTACACCGTCCCGCCGGGCTTGAGGACGTCCTGGATCGCCGCGGCCACCTCGGGCTGCAGCGCCGTGCGCGACGTCATGAGCAGCGGGCCGCCCTTGTCGGAGGCGAGCGGAGCGCCGGCCAGGGCGTCGGCGAACGTGTCCGAGCGCGTGAGGACGACGCCGTCGGCCCCCTGGCTCGGGTAGGACTTCGAGGCCGCGACGGCCGTGCCGACGCGGTCGGCGCCGTAGACGCGGTTCCCCTCGGCCGCCTTGAGGGTGGCGCCGGGGCTGGCGGTGGCGGGCGCACCCCCGGCGACGAGGGCCGTGCTGAGCGCGAGAGCGGCCGCGAGGCCGAGGGAACGAGGACGCAAGCGCATGGTGACCTTCCGGTGGGACGTGCCGTCAGCTGCAGGTCTCGACCCCGAACGGCCGAATCTTGAGTGACAGGGTGTCACGAGTTCCTGCGTGCTCTGTCACACCACCGGCCCGGGACCGTCACGACACCTGCGCGAGACGAGGATCTCACCGCCCCGAACGGACGAGGATGTGTTCACGCCGCGTACGGGTCGCTACTGTGCGCGTCATGCGGATGACTGTCATCGGGTGTGGGTACCTCGGAGCCGTCCATGCGGCGTGCATGGCTGAGCTGGGTCATGAGGTCATCGGCATCGACGTCGATCCGGAGAAGGTGGCCGCGTTGCAGGCGGCG